>JBILLV010000126.1:0-24720 GCA_044375895.1 Polyangiales bacterium
GCGGCGCTCACCGCGGGGACGAGCTCCACGTGCGCGCTCCGCATGGACGGCACCGTGGTGTGCTGGGGCCTCAACACCAACGGCCAGCTCGGCAACGGCTCCACCACCCTCTCCAACGTGCCCGTCGTCGTGACGGGGCTCACGGGCGTTCGTCAGGTGCGCGCCGGGCTCCGTCACGCGTGCGCGGTGCTCTCCGCGGGCGGCGTCCGCTGCTGGGGCGAGAACCTCTGGTCGCAGCTCGGCGACGGCACCACCACCGACCGCACCACGCCCGTCACCGTGGCGGCCCTCGCCTCGGCGCGCTGGGTGTCGGCGTACGACCACCACTCCTGCGCGATCACCTCGGACAATCGCGTCTTCTGCTGGGGCTACAACCCCTTCGGCGAGGCTGGCGGCGGGACCGAGGCGCGTCCCACCCCGGCCCGCGTGACCTCGCTGAGCCGCGTGGTCGACCTGCAGTCCGGCGATTCGAGCAACATCGGCACGGGCGGCGGGACGGCGTGTCGCTGCGCGCTGGAGTGCCCTGGCGCGTCGGTGGGGCGTACCTGCCCCGGTGGCGGCACCCTCAAGTGCTGGTCGGGCCGGACGACGGGCAACGAGTACGGTCAGCTCGCTGACGGCACGACGCTCCCGCATGTGCTCCCGACCGCGGGGATGGGGCTCACGGACGTGGTGCAGTTCTCGCTGATGAGCCTGCACGCGTGCGCGGTGCGCACCAACGGGACGGTGGCCTGCTGGGGCTACAACGCCCACGGGCAGCTCGGAGACGGCACGGCCGCCCACCGGAGCGTCCCGGTGACGGTGACGGGGGTCGTGAGGGCGACGCAGGTCGGCGTCGGCTCGAACCACTCCTGCGCGATCGTCGCGCGCGGCGCGGAGAGTCAGGTGTGGTGCTGGGGCTACAACCGCAACGCTGCGCTCGGCTCGCTCGAGATGATTGACTCGCCCATCCCGCGGCATGTCCGGGGCATCAACGACGCCGCCGACCTCCGCGTCCTGGCGGATTCTACCTGCGTCCGCCGAACCGCGGGGGCGGTGGAGGGCGAGGTCTGGTGTTGGGGACGCAACCATCGGGGGCAGCTTGGCAATGGATACCTCTCGCCGAGCGCGCCGCCGGGACCGGTGATCGCGGCCTCCTCGATGCCGTCCGAGGCTCTGCCGCAGCGGGGGGTGGAGGCGCTCCGGTGCACCTACGAGGGCTGCTGGGCGCGCCAGACAAGCGGCACCTCGATCGGTTGGGGCGCCCCGATCGGGATCAACCGCGCCGCGCCGCTCGCCTTCTTCAACACGGTGGCGGACTACGACCTCAACGGCGCCAACAACGCCAACTGCGTCATCCGCACCACCGGCGTCACCGAGTGCATCGGGTACAACGAGTTTGGCAACAACGGCAACGGGATGCTGACCTACTACGATGGCACCTACCGCACCGTGGCGGGCGACTTCACCGTGCTCGACATGCCCCCGGCCCACGGCGGCCCCTGCGCGATCGAGCGCGCGGGCACCGTCGCCTGCTGGGGCTGGACGGGCAACGGCGCGCTCCTCGCCGCGGGCATCGACGGCCTCACCCGCACCCCCGCCGAGATCGCCCCGCCGTGACCTGAGCGGGCCTTCCCCCTTCGCAGAGCCGCCTTGTGGTACCAACGGCGGCTCATGCAGCGCTCCCTCGACGTCGCCACGTCCTTCCTCGCCTCCGTCGCCCGCTTCGGGTTCGGCGCGAACGTCACGCACCCCGCGCGGCGCCCCGAGAAGCTCCTCGAACTCTACGAATTCGAAGCGTGCCCCTTCTGCCGCAAGGCCCGCGAGGCCTTGAGCGTGTTCGACCTCGACGCGAAGGTGTTCCCCTGTCCGCCCGGCGGTACGCGCTACCGACCCATCGTCGTCGAGCGCGGGGGCAAGGCGCAGTTTCCCTACCTCGTCGACCCCAACACCGGCGCTGCGATGTACGAGAGCGACGCCATCATTCGCTACCTCGCCGACACCTACGGCGACGGCGTCGTGCCCCTCGCGCTCCGCCTCGGCCCGCTCACCACCCTGAGCTCCTCGGTCGCCTCCCTGCTGCGTGTCACGCAGGGGCGCGCGGCGCAGCCCTCGAAGCTCCCCGAGAAGGTCCTCGAGCTCTACAGCTACGAAGCCTCCCCCTACAGCCGCATCGCCCGCGAGGCCCTGTGCGAGCTTGAGCTCCCGTACGTGCTGCACAACGTCGCGGGGGCCTCGCGGGGGCGGCCCGATTTCGTCGCGCGCTCGGGCAAGCAGATGGTCCCGTGGCTCCACGATGCCAACACGGGGACGTCCCTGTTCGAGTCGGCCGACATCGTCGCCTACCTCCACCGCACCTACGGCAACGCCTGATCGCCGCGCTCGCCTCTTGACGGCTCCCCCCGCGCTGGCAGAACACAGTGCCCCAACGATGTCCGACCGCACCGCCCTCGACCCCTACGTCTTCGGCGCCGCCCAACGCTGCTTCGGGTGCGGCCCGCACAACCCCCTCGGCCTCCGCCTCCGCTTCGAACGGGTGGGCGACGAGGTGGTGACGCGCTTCACGCCGGGTGAAGGCCTGGAGGGGCCGCCGCGCGTGTTTCACGGCGGGCTCCAGGCCACCGTCGCCGACGAGGTCGCGGGCTGGGCGTGCCTCGGGCTCCTCGGGCGCATGGGCTTCACCACCTCCCTCGACGTGCGCTACATCCGCCCCGCGGAGGTCGGCGTCGAGGTGGAGGCCCGCGGCCGCGTCGCGTCGCGCAACGGCGCCATCGCCGCCATCGCCGTGCGCCTCACGCAGCGCGGCAAGACCGTGCTCATGGGCACCGTCCACTACATGCTCCCCGACGAGGAGAAGGCCGCGGCCTACCTCGGCGCGCCCGTCCGCGAAGACTGGCGCTGGATGTTTCGAGACCCCGCACCGGAGACCCCCACGTGAAGACCTACCCCAACGTCGCGAAGGACAACTCGTACAGCATCGGGCACACGCCGCTCGTGCGCATCAACCGCGTCACCGACGGCGCCGAGGCCACCGTCCTCGCCAAGATCGAGGGCCGCAACCCCGCCTACTCAGTCAAGTGCCGCATCGGCGCCGCGATGGTGTGGGACGCCGAAGAGCGCGGCCTCCTCGGGCCGGGCAAGGCCGTCGTCGAGGCCACCAGCGGCAACACGGGCATCGCCCTCGCGTTCGCCTGCGCCTCGCGCGGCATCCGCTGCGTGCTCACCATGCCCGAGACCATGAGCATGGAGCGCCGTAAGGCCCTCATCGCCCTCGGCGCCGAGCTCGTCCTCACGCCGGGCGCGCAGGGGATGAAGGGCGCCATCGCGAAGGCCGAGGCGCTCGCCGCCGAGGCCCCCGACACCTACGTGCTCGTCCGCCAGTTTGAGAACCCCGCCAACCCCGCCATCCACGAGCGCACCACCGGGCCGGAGATCTGGGACGACGCGGGCGGCGACGTCGACGTGCTCGTCTGCGGCGTCGGGACGGGCGGCACCATCACGGGCGTGAGCCGGTACTTCAAGCACACCCGCGGGAAGAAGATTCACTCGGTGGCCGTCGAGCCCGTCCACTCGCCGGTGATCACGCAGACGCTCGCGGGCCAGCCCGTGCAGCCGGCGCCCCACAAGATCCAGGGCATCGGCGCGGGCTTCGTGCCGAAGAACCTCGACCTCTCCATCGTCGACGAGGTGCTCACCGTCTCCAACGACGAGGCCATCGCGATGGCGCGGCGCCTCGCCCGCGAGGAGGGGATCCTGTGCGGCATCTCGTGCGGCGCGGCGATGCACGCGGCGGCTCGCCTCGCGCGCGACCCGAAGTGGCGCGGGGCGACCATCGTGACGGTGCTCCCCGACGCGGCCGAGCGCTACCTCACCGGCGCCCTCTTCGAAGGGATGTTCGACGAGATCGTGCAGGCGAAGGCCTCGTGAACGCGCCGCGCGAGAGCGTGCCCCCCGGCGGGCTCACGGAGGTGGTCGACGCGCTGGTGGAGAGCTACCGGGCGGACGGTCGGGCGCAGTTCATCAACAAGCGCTTCATCCCGTCGCGGAGCGAGATCATCGAGGTGCTGCAGACGCTCCTCGAGATTTTCTACCCGGGGTATTTCGGCCGGCAAGACCTCACCGACGAGAACGTCGCCTGGCACGTCGGGGCCGCCCTCCACACGCTGCGCGAGAAGCTCTGCGCGCAGGTGGAGATGTGCCTCTGCTACGGCTCCGAGAGCGGCGACCACCGTCAGCCCGACGTCCCCCGGTGCCGCAACCACGGGCGCCTCGTGGCCGACCGCTTCCTCGCCACGCTCCCGCTGCTGCGCCAGCGGCTCGTGCTCGACGTGCAGGCCGCGCTCGACGGCGACCCCGCGGCGTCGGGCCACGACGAGATCATCCTCGCGTACCCCGGGCTCCTCGCGATCACGGTGTACCGCGTGGCCCACGAGCTCTACCGCCTCGGCGTCCCGCTGATGCCGCGCATCATGACCGAGTGGGCGCACGGCAAGACGGGGGCGGACATCCACCCCGGCGCCAACATCGGCGACAGCTTCTTCATCGACCACGCGACCGGCGTCGTGATCGGTGAGACCACCCGCATCGGCGCCCGCGTGAAGCTGTACCAGGGCGTCACCCTCGGCGCCCTCTCCATGCCCCGCGACGCCGACGGCAACCTCATCCGCGGCACCAAGCGCCACCCCACCGTCGAAGACGACGTCACCATCTACGCCAACGCCACCGTGCTCGGCGGCGAGACGGTGATCGGCCGCGGCGCCGTGGTGGGAGGCTCGGTGTTCATCACCCGCTCGGTTCCCGATGGGTATCGGGTGGCGCTCGAGGCGCCCAAGCTGCGGGTCGCGACGCCGCGCCCCAAGCTCGATGGGTCTGGCAGTCACCCCGCGCCCGCGCCGGGCGACGTCGACTTCGACATCTGACGTATCCTCGCGCCATGCGCGCCCTCCTCCTCGGCCTCGGCCTCCTCGCCGCGTGCAGCACGGCCCCCGTCGCTCCCCTCGACGCGACGGTCGACCTCGCCCCCGACGTCACGACGCCAGACGTCGCGCCGCCCGATGCGACGCCCTGGCGCTGCGTGCGCGACCGACGTCCGCCTCCCGCCGCTGCGATCCCCTGCAACGGCGCGGCGGCCCTCTGCGATCGTCGCTACGACCAGGTCACCTACGCGACGACCCACAACGCGATGTCGTCCGAAGAGGATCGCTTCGCCAGCCCCAACCAGACCTACGGGGTCACCCGCCAGCTCCGCGACGGCGTGCGCGGGCTCATGCTCGACGCCCACCCGTACCGCGACGACCTCTGGCTCTGCCACGGCATCTGTCAGGCCGGACGTCGCCGCCTCGCGGAGGGACTCTGCGACATCGGCCGCTACCTCGACGGCGATCCTGGCGCGGTCGTCACGATCCTCTTCGAGAGCTACATCACGGCCGCCCAGATGGAGACGGCCTTCCGCGAGGCCGACCTCCTCGACGACGCGTACGTGCAGCCCGCGGGGGCGCCGTGGCCCACGCTCGGCGCGATGGTGCGGGCGGGGCGGCGCCTCGTCGTGCTCAGCGACCGGGGCGGCGGCGAACGGCCCTGGCTCCACGACATGTGGACCTGGGCGCAGGAGAACCCCTTCGCGGCCACGGTACCGAGCGACCTCGACTGCCGCGGGGGGAGGGGGCGGGCGGGCAACCCGCTGTTCATCCTCAACCACTTTCTGACGGCGCCGCTCGCGTCCCCCGAGCTCGCCCGCATGGTCAACGGGAGCGCCGCCCTCGCCGAGCACGCGTCACGCTGCGCCCGCGAGCGGAGGGTGGTTCCCAACTTCGTCACCGTGGACTTCTATGAGATCGGCGACCTGCTCTCGGTGGTGTATGCGCGCAACACCGCCGGGCCGTGACAGACCATTGACGGCGGCGGCGCAGACGTGGTGACGTGACCGCCAGGAGCGCTGCACCCGGATGAACCCTCGCGCGTGGTCTCTCGTCGGTGTGATGTCGATGCTCGCCTGCTCGTCGGACAACGTTCCGGCCAACGGCGGTGCCACACAGGATGCGGGCGCGACGCCCGACGCCGGGCCGCAGTGTTCGGTGCCGGAAGGTCCCTACGGGATGGCCGTGGGGAGCAACTTCCCCCGCACGGTGCTCACCGACTGCACGACGGAGGAGCCCTACGTCCTCTACGACAAGGCCGAGTTCTGCGGGGCGCAGGTCACGTTCATATCGCTCGCGGCAGGGTGGTGAGGCACCTGCCAGGCCGAGTCCGGGCGACTCGAACGAGACGTGAATCAGCGGTACGCAGGGCGCGGGGTGCGGGTGCTCCAGGTGATCATCCAAGACCCCAACCGGATGACGGGCTCGCCCGCCTTCTGCCGCATGTGGCAACAGCGGTACAACCTCTCCAACCGCATGCTGGTCGACCCCGTCGGCTCGGTGCGGCGCTTCGCGAGCGGGAGCCTCCCCGGCGCCATCATCCTCGACAGCACCGGGCGCATTCGGTACATCGGTCGCGCCGCCTCGCTCAGCGCCATCCGCTACCAGATCGACTCCATCCTCGACGGCGTCGCTCCCTGATCACAGAGATGTCACGGTAGGCGGCTTGCGCCGGGTAGGATGGTGTCGTACATCCGCCGCGCCATGAAGCTCCTCCCGCGCGTCGCCCTCCTCCCGCTCACCATTGCCGCCTGCGTCGGCGGCCCCGAAGTGACCGACTCCACGGGCAGCGTCACCGAAGACGTGACGGTGCGCGCCGACGGGTATTTCACGGTCGCCCGCGACATGCGCCGCTGCGCCTCGCCGATGTGCGGCGGGTACTTCGTCACGCCGCTCAACGCGTCGGCGGCCCGCTGCGCGGACGGCTCGGTCGCCCCCCGCTGCTACGTCGCCTCGCTCGACCTCGCGGGCCTCCGTCTCCCGCAGGCGACGCGTGACGCGGTGGAGAGCGGCTTCGGGTCGCACGTGTTCTTCGGGCGCGTCGCCGCGGTGACGGGGCACTCGTTTGGGAAGTTCGCGGCGACGGAGGCGTGGCGCTCGGCCACCGGGGCGCTCCCGACGCAGAGCCTCTCGCGCGTCTCCACCACGGGGACGATGTGCACCTTCCTCCCCTGCGACCGGCTCACGATGCAGCGGGCCAACAGCACCGCCGCGTCGCTCCCGATCGTGGGCGTGGACGTCGCCGCGCTCCGCCTCGCCGCCGAGCTCCGCGACGACGTGCTCGGCGCCGCGACGCGCGACGCGGGCGTGCTGGTGGCGGGCGTGCGCTCGACGATGCCGGGCAACCCGAGCACCGAGCGCGTCCCCTTTCTCCGCGCGTCGTCGGCCTTCCTGCGGGTGACGGCGCCGGACGTTCCTCGTCACTGCGGTGCGGCGCTCCAGACCACGCTCGCGACGGCCACCGAGCGGCTGCTCTACACGTCGGAGACCGACGCTCCCTTCACGTGGTTCGCGCGCGACGGGTGGCGCTCGCTCCCGACGGACGCGGCGCTTCGGCGGGCGGTGGGGGCCGCGGCCGACGCGCCCGTCGCCCGCATCACGCTCGACCAGGTGCTCCGCAACGGCACCGCGAACGACGACGCGACCCTCGACGGCGAGCACCGCGCGGCGCGCTTCCGGCAGCTCTCTCTCGCGCTCCAGCGTGAGCTCACGGGCATCACGGTGTACCGCGTCGGCGCGATCCAGATCCGGGTGTTCATTCTGGGCGTCACGCGCTGCGGGACGGTGGCGGGTCTGGAGACCCTCGCGGTCGAGACCTGATCGCTCAGCCCCGCGGGAAGAAGGCGTCGAGGTCGACCGGCCCCGCCGCCGCGTAGACCCGCTGGACAAATTCCTCCACGGGCGCGCGGTCGAGCTCCGTCGGGTCGGCGTCCCAGCCCCACACCGCCCGCTGCAACAAGCGCCGCGCGGTGATCTGCGGGAGCCGCTCGAACACCGCCTCCACGAGCCCCGGCGCGTTGACCGCCAGCGGATGGCTGTTCTCGAAGAGCGCGAAGCCCGTCGCGAACGGCCCCGGCACGATGTGGACGTTGACGTCCGTCACCTGACGACCCGGCACGCTCACCCAGCCGATGCCGAAGATCGCGAGCGACGCGAGCCCGAGGCCCGTCGAGGCGAGCGAGCCAGCTGACCCTCCGCTGCCCTTCAGCCGGTGTTGAAACACCCGGCCGCCGCCCAGGTCCCACGTCCGCACCGCCGGGCCGAGCATCCGCAAGAAGGCGTCGGCGAGGTCCTTCGCGGCGAGGGGAGAGGTCCACCAGCCGCTAGACGAGCCCTGCCCGTACGCGAAGGTGCGGTCGAGCATCACGGCGCGCGCGGCGAGGTCGGCCGCCCGGTCGAGCGAGAGGAGACCCCGGCGCAGCGTGCCCTCCGCGATGTCGAGGAGCGCCCGGCTGCGCGGGTCGGCCATGGGGAGACTCCCGCGCGCGCCGATCGCGCCCGTGGGGTCGTCGCTCGTGGGGCTGGTGAGCGGTGACGGGGCAGTGAGACGGTATGACGGGTGCGTGGCGCACATCGCCTGCACGAAGGCGAGGACGGGCGGCATCGCCTGGAGCCCGGCGAGCTTCTGCGCGCGGCCCTGCAGGTGGAGGTAGAGGTCGTCGTACACGATGCCCTTCACGCCGCGGGCGTCCACGAGCTCGTCGTAGCGCACGTCGACGAAGGTCTCGTCGCTCCGCGCGATGAGCCGACGGTCGGTGAAGATCACGCCGTTGCAGTTGGGGCCCGGGTCGAGATCGCTCGCGATGAGCGCCACCGCGGCCTCGCCCACGGTGGCGTCGGGGCCCGCGTTGAGCGTGCCGATCGCGCGGAGCCACAGCGCGTTGGGGATCGCCGACCCCACGTACACCCGATCGCCCCGGAGGTGCTGGAGCGCGAAGGTCTGCGCGGCGTTGGGCGGGGCCGCGGTGGCGGCTTCGCGGAAGGGGGACACCATCGCGCGGCTCACACCGTGATGATCGTCCCGGGGGAGGGGATGCTCACGTCGGGGTAGCCGTGCTTGTCGCGCAGGAGGTCGGCCAGGACGCCCTGGGCCTTGGGCTCGCCGTGCACCAGCACCACCTTGCGGAGCGGGCCGCGCTCGCGCGAGGCGTTGGCGAAGGCCACGAGGTCGGACTGGTCGGCGTGGGCGCTGAAGCCGTTGAGCACCACCACCTCGGCGCGCCGGTCGCGCTCGACGCCGAAGATCTTCACCCGCGCCCGCCGCTCCACCAGCCGCCGACCGAGCGTGTGCTGGGCCTGGAAGCCGACGATGACCACGGTGTTCTTCGCGTCCTCGATGCCCGCGCGGAGGTGGTGGAGCACGCGGCCCGCCTCGCACATCCCGCTGGCCGAGATGATCACCGCGGGGGTGTCGCTGGCCGAGAGGGCCTTGCTCTCGTTGACGTCGTCGACGTACCGGAGGCCGTCGAACTCGAAGGGTGAGTCGCTCCCGCGGAGCATCGCGCGCGCCTCCGTGTCGAAGCACTCGGGGTGCATCTTGAAGATCTCCGTGATCTTCGCGGTGAGCGGCGAGTCGATGAACACCGGCACCCGCGGGATCGCCCCGGTCGCGAGCAGGTGCTTGATGGCGTAGACGATCTCCTGCGCCCGCTCGAGCGCGAAGGCGGGGATGATCACCTTGCCGCCGCGCTTGTACGTGCGGGTGATCACCGCGGCGAGGTCTTCATCCATCTTCTGGATGGGGTCGTGGAGCCGGTCGCCGTAGGTGCTCTCCGTGAGCAGGAGCTCCGCGCCAGAGACCAGCTCCGGGTCGCGCAGGATGGGCATGTGGTGGCGCCCGAGGTCGCCCGTGAACACCACCCGACGCCAGGTGCCGTCCTCGTCGACGTCGACGGCCGTGATGGCGCTGCCGAGCACGTGCCCCGCGTCGTAGAAGGTGACCCGCACGCCCGACGCCACCTCGAATCCCCGGTGGTACGGGATGGACACGAAGCGCTCGATCGCGGCCATCGCGTCGGCCTCGGTGTAGAGGGGATCGACGGGCTCGGACTCCAGGTCGCCGCGGTCGATCTGCTTGTTGAGGAAGCGGGCGTCGGCCTCCTGGATGTACGCGGCGTCGCGGAGCATCACGGCGCAGAGGTCGCGGGTGGCGTGGGTGGCGAAGATGGGGCCGTCGAAGCCCTGGGCGACGAGCAGGGGGAGGGCCCCCGAGTGGTCGATGTGGGCGTGGGAGAGCACCACGGCGTCGATCTTGTCCACGGGGAGCGGAAGCTTGCGGTTGCGCTCGAAGGACTCGTGGCGCCGGCCCTGGTAGAGCCCGCAATCGAGGAGGATGGTGGCGTGGCGGGTGCGGATGAGGTGCATCGACCCGGTGACGGTCTGCGCGGCCCCGACGAACTCGATCTCCATGGTGAAAGCAGGTACTACGACCGCGCGGCGTCGCACCACAGGGTTCTGTCGGATGCGTTGACACCCCGGACACACCGGATAGACTCGCGTCGCGCTTCGCTACCCACTTATTCCCGATAGCCTTCTGCGCTCGTGGTGTTTCGTCGCCCCTCCAAGGACTGAGGGCTGGAGCAGGTTGAACGGCCGATGTTGAAGCTCGTGATCTCGGACGACGAGGGCAAGAAGACGGTCGTCCCGCTGGTGCGGGACGAGATCACCATCGGCCGCAAGGAGGGCAACACCATCCGGCTGACGGAGCGCAACGTGTCGCGCCGCCACGCGCGGATCGTGAAGCGCTCGGCGGACTACGTGCTCGAAGACCTCGCCAGCTACAACGGCATCGTGGTCAACAACGCGCGGCTCGTGGAGGCGCGGCCGATCCGTCACGGCGACGAGATCCGCATCGGCGACTACATGCTCTCGATCCTCGACGAGCCCGGCGCCCAAACCACGCCGCAGCCGCCGCCCCCGGCCGCCCCGCCGTCCGAGCCGATCGTGCCGCTGCTCTCGGCCCCGGCGCCCGCGATCCCCGCGGCGGCGGGTGCGGCCGCGCCGCCCGCGGCCCTCGGGAAGGCCCCCGACAACTCCGCGGTGCCGGAGAGCATCCGTGGGCTTCGCCTGGTGTTCCTCGCCCCCGCGGGGGTGCCTCCGCCCGTGATGCTCGACCGGCTCCCGATCGTGCTCGGTCGCTCCGAGGGGGCCGAGGTGGCGCTCCCGTTCAGCTCCATCTCGCGTGAGCACGCGCGTCTCTACCTCGAAGACGACAAGCTCATGATCGAGGACATGGGGAGCTCCAACGGCGTCTCCGTGAACGGGGAGAAGGCCAAGAAGTCGCAGCTCGGCCCGGGCGACATGGTGCAGCTCGGGGTGGTGGAGTTCCGCGTCGCGCGCCGCGGCGACAGCACGGTGGTGATTCAGAAGGCCGCGCTCGAAGACAAGCAGCGCGCCCGTCGGATGCCCGTCGGGCTCATCGGCGCGATCGTCGGCGGCGGCCTCGTCCTCGGCCTCGCGGTGGTGGTGGCCTTCAACAAGATGAACACTGGGACGCCCCACACGGAGGGCCAGTCTCTCGCGCAGGCTCCCGTGGTGACGCCGCCGGTGGCGCCGCCCGTGGGCCCCGAAACGCCCACGCCCGTCGCGGCGCAGCCCGAACCCGGCACGCCCGCCACCCCGGAGGCCGCCCCCCCGACGCCGCCTCCCGCCGAGGTCCCCGTGGCCGTGCCGACACCGACCGAGGTGCCTCCCACGCCCGAAGCCCCGCCGGCGGTGCCTCCCGTCGTTGCGGCGCCGCCGACCGCGCCCGAGACCCCGGTGGTGCGGCAGACGCTCGAGACGCCCCGCGAGCGTCGCGCCCGCGAAGCGCGCGAGCGTGAGGCCGAGCGCGCGAACCACGCGCCGGCCCGCCCGCCCACGTCGGCCCCGCCGTCGACGCCACGCATCTCCGCGCCTCCGCCGCCTCCTCCGCCTCCTCCGCCTCCGCCGCCGCCGCAGGGCGGTGGGGACAACAGCATGTCGCCGATGGAGCGCGTGTCGCAGTGCCGCAGCGCCGGCGGCGATGAGCCCACCCGCAACAACTGCATCATCGGCGCGCTGCGCAGCCGGGCCTCCTCCGACCAGGAGCTCCGGGTGCTGGCCGCGACCTACCAGACCGCGGGCCGCACCGCGGAGGCCATCCGCACGATGCGGACGTACATCCAGCGCTACCCGCAGGGCTCGATGGCCAACACCTTCAATCAGTACATCCTCCGCAACAGCGGCAACTGATCGTCTTCGCCTTCACTCAACAAACCCTCTTGCGGCGATGAGGCATCTCAGGCGAGAGGCTGTCATCTCCCATGAGCACCATCCGAACCTTCGCCCCTTTCATCCTCGTCTCCGCCCTCCTCGGCTGCGGATCTGAACCCACGACCATGACCCCCTCGGACGCCGGCATGGACGGCGCGACGGGCGACCGTCCCCCGAGCGGCGGCACCGGGCGGGTGCGCGTGCGGGTGACCTACGGCGGCCGGGTGATGAAGGGCGCGCAGATCCAGCTCGCGGCCTCGCGCACGATGATGCTGGCGGGCTTCCCCGACTCCTTCGCGATCGTGGAGGAAGCGGTGTTTCCTGCGACGGGTGAGCTCGTGTTTGCCACGCCCGGCATGTACTGGATCTCCGTCAACCTCAACGCCCCGCCGGTGGAGTTTCGCCCCGGCCCTGAGGACCGCGTGGGCGTCTCCACGATGGCCGTCGAGGTTCGACTCGGCGTGACGACGGACGTGACGGTCGACCTCCTCGACCGCGACCAGTAGGCGCGACTCCACCCCCCTCCGCAGCATCCCCAAGGCGCCCATGAAGCACCGCTCCCTCTGCGCCGTCCTCGCGGCGGTTTCGCTCACCTCGTGCGGCGATGACGCCGCCACCCCTACGCCCGCCGCGGCGATTCGCACGTGCGGCGTGTCGGCGGCGTCGACCACGCCCGTCGACCGGGCGCGCTTCCCGCTCGGGGCCACCTTCTGGCTGCCGTCTGGCACCACCTGGACGCTCGCGAGCGCGCCGCAGGGCAACCAGAACGCCCTCTTCGCAGACGCCCCCTCGCGACGGCAGGGCTTCGTCCCGCACAGCGCCGGCGCCCATCGCTTCACAGGCGCGGATGGGCGCACGGTGACGATGACGGCGGTGGCTCCTTCCGCGGCGTCGTTTCGCAACCACAACTACTTCCCTTCGCGCGCGGTGGCGGCCGATGGCGAGCGCTTGTGGGTGGCGGCGGTGCTTCGCCCGGAGGTCATCGAGGTCAACCGCGCGACCCTCGCGCCGGTGCGTTCGATCGCGGTCGGCGGGTGGCCCGTGGCGGTCGCGGTGGCGTCGTCACGCAACCAGCTCGTGGTGGCCGCGAAGGCCGATGACAGCCTCACGATCGTCGACGTCGCGACCGGCCGCGCGGTGCGGAGCGTGTGGGTCGGCGACGAGGTGTCCAACGTCGTCGTCACCCCTGACGGCGTGACGGCCATCGCCACCGTCGCCACCGACCGCAAGGCCGTGTTCGTCGACCTCGCCACGGCCACGGTGGTGGGGAGCGTCGACGTCGGCATCGACCCGACCCTGCTCGCTCTCCGCGCCGACGGGCAGCGCGTCTGGGTGGCGGGCCGTCGCACCGGCAACCCCACGGAGAACGCCGCGACCGACCCCTCGGGCAACGACCTCACGGAGATCGACGTCGCCCGCCGCGCCGTCACCCGCACGGTGCGCAACGTCGGCGCGACGCTCGGCGGCCTCGCGCTCTCGGACGACGGCGCGCGGCTCTACGTCGCGGGCGTTCGTTCGGACAACATGGCCTCGCTGGCCGATGAGATGGGCGGCGCCTTCCGCCACGTGGTGATCGAGTACGATGTGTCGGCCGACGCCGTCCGCGAGCTCCGCGCCCAAGACGTCACGCGCTACCCCACGGGGATGGGACCAGTGGAGGTCGGCCCGCGCGACCTGCCCGGCGGCGACCGCGAACTGATGCTCCGTCGCATGGTGAGCCTCCAGTCCGTCGCGGTGGTGGGAACCGAGCTCTGGGTGCTCTCGGAGGCGTCGGACATGGTGGTTCGGCTCTCGCGCGAGACGCTGGCCGAGCTGGGGCGCCAGGAGGTGGTGGGGCGACCGCGCGCGATGGTCGTCCACGACGGACGGGCCTACGCGTACGGCCACCAGGCGCTCACGGTGACGGAGGTGCCGATGACCGGGATGGCGCGTCGCTCGATGGCGCTCGCGGCCGATCCGCGGCCCGCCGAGGTGGCCGCCGGGCAGCGCTTCTTCACGGGGACGGGCGTGCGCGTCCCGATGACGACCAGCACCATCGCGGGCGACATGTGGTCGTGCAACTCGTGCCACGCCGACGCGCTCAGCGATCGTATCGTGTGGCAGGCCGGGCCGAGCCGCATGCACCGCAACGCGTCGCGCCCGTTCACGCAGCTCGAAGGGACGTGGCCGCTCGGGTGGCAGGGCTACCTCAGCGACGTGCGCAACTACGCGTACACCGTCACCACCAACATCGGCATCTACCAGCCCTCGCAGGCGCAGGTGGACGGCCTCACGGCGTACCTCGCCTCGCTCGCGCCGCCACCCGCGGCCAACAGCCTCACCGAGCGCGACGGCGGCCACTCCGCCGAGGCGTGCGCGGGCGCGGCGGTGTACCAGCGGGCCTGCGCGAGCTGCCACGGCGGCCCGATGACGACGACGCGCGCGCGCATCGACGAGAGCATCGGCGACGGGCTGCGGGCCGACACCCCTTCGCTCATCGGGTCGTACCGCAACGGAACCTGGTTCCGGAAGAACAACGCCACCTCCCTCGCCGACGCGGTGTCGCAGATGGCCGTGTGGCTGCGGCGTTCGCTCACGCCCGCGGAGCTCGCCTCGCTCACGCGCTACGTCTCCGAGCTCACGGGGCGGGACTTCTACCTGCTCACCGAGGCCCCGCGGCGGACGCTCCCGTTGCCCGCGCGGGGGCCGGTGGCGCTGGTGTTCTCGATGCCCGTCCTCGCGACGCCGGACAACCTCGCGCGCGTGCGGATGGTCACCGCCGCGGGTCAGCGCGTGGCGGCGCGGGTCGAGGCGAACGGGCGCGCCGTCACCCTCACGCCCGAGGCCGATCTGCCCTTTGGAGCGATGGTTCGGGTGGAGGTGGCGCCGGGCTTCGAAGCGGAGTCGGAGACGCGCGTCGCCGAGCCCATCCGCGTGGAGTACAGCACTGTCGAGCGCCCCGCCCTCCGCGTCGATGGGACGTACCGGGTCGATCTCCGGCTCCCGCCGCTGCCGGGCGCGACGATGCCGGGCGCCGGTCTCTTCGTGGAGTTCACCGCGCGCTCGGAGGCGACGGGGACGGTGCCCATCGAGGTGCGCTACGTCACCTCGCAGTACCGCTTCCGCGCGACCGCCATCCTCTCGGGGCGGCGGATCATCGTCCCGCCGATGCCGGTTCCTGTGGGCATCGCCACCGCCGACAACTTCACCGGCTTCACGGGCGACCTCACCGACAGCGACAACGACGGCGTGGCCGATGGCGCGACGCCGACGGGGGGCTTCACGCTCTCAGGGCCGGGCTTCGAGTTCCCTGAAGTGGGCTGGACGATGCGGCGGATGTGAGCGCAGATTGACGCGCCCGACGCGACGGTGTGTCATCCGCGCGGTGTCTCCACGACTGATCGTCTCGCTCTTCCCGCTCGTCCTCGCATCCTGCCCCGGTACCGCCAACCTCCGACGTGACGCAACCGTCGATGTCTCGCCCGACACGGTGCGACCGCCGCCGCCGGACGTACCCGCGGCGTGTGGGGCGTGCGCGGAGTTTGTCGCCGTCCCCAACCCGGTGACCGTTCACCCTGACGCGCTCGACGAGGTGTCGGGGGTGGTGGAGAGCCGACGCACGCCGGGGGTGCTCTTCCTGCACAACGACTCGGGCGACTCCGCGCGCTTCTTCGCGCTCGGCGCGGACGGCCACAAGGTGGGCGAGTACCACCTCCGCGGCGCCACAGCAGTGGACTGGGAAGACATGGCCCTCGGCCCGTGCCCCGCCGGGCGCTGCGTGTACTTCGGCGATGTCGGCGACAACGACACTGCCCGCGCCGAGGGGACCATCTACCGCGTGACCGAGCCAGCGCCCGCCGATGGCGCGGACGTGGACGTGGCCTGGGACGCCCTGCCGTTTCGCTACCCCGACGGGATGCACAACGCCGAGACGCTCCTCGCGCACCCGAGCACCGGCGACCTCTACGTCATCACGAAGGTCGAGACTGGGCGGAGCGGGGTGTACGTGCTCCGCGCGCCGCACGCTCCGGGATTGACCCGCACCGCCGAGCGCGTCGCGTGGCTCAACCTCCCCGCGGACGGCGGTCAGCTCGTGACGGGCGGCGACCTGCACCCCTGCGGCGACCGGCTCCTCGTGCGCACCTACGTGCGGTTGTACGAGTACGAACGACCCGTCGGCGCGCCCTTCGAAGCGATGTTTGAAGCCGTCCCGCGGGTGGTGGGCTACCTCCCCGAGCGTCAGGGAGAAGCCGTGGGCTGGCGCGCCGACGGGCGGGGCTACGTCACCGTCAGCGAAGGGCCCCGCGCGCGTATCCTCGCGTTCACCTGCGCGGCGCCCTGACGATCGGGCGGGACGTCCGCGCGCGACGGGCGGTACCATCGCAGACGGAGAGCAACGCGCATGGCGAAGATCGCGGTCCTCACATCAGGCGGCGACGCACCGGGGATGAACGCCGCCCTCCGCGCGATGGCCAAGGTGGCCGCGGCGCGGGGCGTCCGGCTCATCGGGGTCAACGACGGCTACGACGGGCTCATCGACGGCTCGACCCGCGAGCTCACGGCCGACGCGCCGGGCACGCCGGGGGGCCTCGCGGTGGCCACGGAGCTCGACCTCGCGGGCAATGAGGGAGGCACGCTCCTCGGCTCTGCGCGCTGCGCTCGCTTCCGCGAACGGGCGCACCGTGACACCGCGATCGACCGGCTGCGCGGCGTCGACGGGCTCGTGGTCATCGGCGGCAACGGCTCGCTCACGGGGGCTCACTTCCTCGCGCAGGAGTGCGCGCTCCCCGTGGTGGGCATCCCCGCGTCGATCGACAACGACGTGGGCTGCACCGCCGCCGCGCTCGGCGTCGACACCGCCCTCAACACCATCCTCGAGTGCTGCGACCGCATCGGCGACACCGCCCGCTCGCACCGCCGCGCCTTCGTGGTCGAGGTGATGGGGCGCCAGTCGGGCTACCTCGCGATGGCGAGCGCCGTGGCGACGGGCGCAGACGGCGTCCTCCTCCCCGAGCATGGGCGCAGCGAAGACGACGTGGTCGCGGCCGTCGCAGGCATGATCCGTCGGAGCTTCGCGCGCGACCCGGCGCGACGTCGGGTGCTCATCCTCAAGGCCGAGGGGGTGGAGGTGCCGTGCACCCGGCTCGTCCGGCGCGTGGAGGACGCCAACGCCGACCTCGGCATCGAGACGCGCGCCACCGTGCTCGGCCACCTCGTGCGCGGCGGGCCGCCTTCGTATCAAGACCGCATGATCGCCGGCCGCCTCGGGCTCGCCGCGGTGGAGGCGGTGCTCGCGGGGGTGAGCGACCAGATGGTGGCCTGGATGGCGCCTGTTCCTGGTGGGATCGCGACGGGCGACCCGGCGGTGTCGCGCTTCCCGCTCACAGAAGTGCTGCGCGAGACGGCGGCGCTGCTCGATGGGAGCTCGCCGGTGACCCAGTGGCGGATGAAGACGCTGGCCTCGCTGGAGGGTGCGCTGGGGCTCTGACTCGGGGCAGGCGTATCAAAAATGTTTGGACTCGCGCACCGCACGCTGGGGTTGGTCGCTGTCGCTCCCGCACCCCAGACTACGATCGGCGGCGCCCTCCGGGCTTTCGAAGCGACGAAGCTCCATCGCATTTCGAGCCGTTGTTGACGAGAACTGGCCCGCCCCGTTCGACCCGCGAAGAAGCTTCGAAAGCCTGGAGGGCGCCGCGCTCCGTAGCCTGCGGGTGCGGGAGCGAAGCGACAAACCCCAGCCACGAGGCACTGCGGACCTCCGATCAACTGTCAGGAGGTCAGAGGCTGGGGTGCGGGAACGACAGCGACCAACTCCAGCGTGGGGTGCTGACGCGCGGAGCCTTGACGCTGCGTGCCGCCGTCGTGTGAGATGCCGCCGGGCACCTGATGAATGACTTCTTCCGCCTCGCGGGGCACGTGATCGAGAACCGCTACGCGGTGGAGCGGGCGGTCGCCGAGGGGGGCTTCGGCGTGGTGTACCGCGCCACCCACCGCGGCCTCGGTCGCGCCGTCGCGCTCAAGGTGTTGAAGGTACCCGACACCTTCTCCGCTGACATGAAGCGCACCTTCGTGGCGCAGTTTCAGCAGGAGGCGCAGCTCATCTCGCAGCTCAAGCACCCCGCCATCGTCGACGTCACCGATTCCGGCGTCATCACCTTCGAGAGCGGCCTCGAGGCCCCGTGGATGGCGCTGGAGTGGGTCGACGGCCCCACACTCGCGGCCGACCTCGCGGGGCGCCGCGGCCACGGGGGGCGCTCGCCCGAAGAGTGCTTGGCGCTCTTCCGCCCCGTGCTGGAGGCGCTCGCGCTCGCCCACGCGCGCGGCGTCGCCCACCGCGACCTCAAGCCCGGCAACCTCATGCTCCCGGTGCTCGACGCGGTCCACAGAGGCGCCGGGCGCACGTCGCTCCACGCGACGCCGCGCATGAGAGTGCTCGACTTCGGGATCGCCAAGGTGTTGGAGGGCGGCGAGGGTCCAGGCAGCGGCCACACGCGCACCAACTCCTCGATGCTCGCGTACTCGCCACGCTATGCCGCGCCCGAACAGCAGAGCCAGACGCGCACGGGCCCCTGGACGGACGTGCATGCGCTCGGGCTACTCCTCACCGAGGTGCTCGTCGACGCGGCCCCCTACGTCGGCGAGGACAAGCTCCAGCTCAGCATCCAGGTGCTCGCGCAGACGCGGCCGACGCCTGGCCGCTTCGGCGTCGACGTGGGCGCGTGGGAGCCCGTTCTCGCGAAGGCGATGGCGCTCCTCCCTCAGGACCGATTCACCAACGCGGGAGAGCTCCTCGACGCGTTGGAGGCGCAGCTCCCGTACGCGCACCCCCGCGGGGTGGCGCCGACGGTGCCGGTGACGGGCCTCGCGCAGAAGGCGCCGCAGGCCCCGCTGTCGGAACTGTTTCCTGACCCGCCGCCATTGGAGCGATCCAAGCGCGGGGTGTGGATCGGCGGGACCGCGGCGGTCGCAGTCGCACTCCTGGCTGCGGTCGCGGTGGGGATAGGCCGCAGCCCCGAGGTGCCGGGGGGGCTCCAGTGGACGCGTTGACGTTTCCGCTAACGCCCCAGCCAACGCCGCTGACCCAGGCTGATGTCGCGCCTCAGACCGCCGCTCCGACGCGACCAGAGGCGCCGCCCCTCGTAGCGCACGTCGACCCGGAGGCTCCTGCGCGGCTGCCTGCGGCGCCCGTCGCTCCAGAAGCCCCAACACAACAGGTACTCGAGACACCCCGCGAGCGCCGCGACCGCGATGTCCGCGAGCGTGAGGCCGAGCGGGCCGCCGCAGCCGCCTCGGGTTCGAGCGCGCAGGTCGGGTCTTCGACGGCTGGCGTCGCCGCCCCGCCATTTCCTCCCCCTCCTCCCGTGGGGGGTGGAGAAACTAACCTGCCGCCGATGGAGCGCGTGTCGCAGTGCCGCAGCGCGGGCGGCGACGAGCCAACCCGCAACAACTGCATCATCAGCGCGCTGCGCGACCGGGCCTCTTCCGACCAGGAACTCCGTGTGCTGGCCGCGACCTACCAGACCTTAGGCCGCACGGCGGAGGCCATCCGCACAATGCGGACGTACATTCAGCGCTACCCGCAGGGATCGATGGCATACACCTTCCAGCAATACATCAACCGCAATAGCGGAAACTGACCCCGTTGCGCGGAGGGCGGGTTGTGCGAGAGCATCGCGTCCCATGTCGCTCCACCGCGTCCTCGGCCCTGTCGCGCTCGTGATGTCTCTCGCGGCGTGTGGTGGTGAAATCACCCGCGTCGCCGCGCCCGATGCCACCGCCGACCTTCCCGCCACGGACGCCACCCTCGACGCGCCGAAGGACATCGCAGGCGACGCCGCCACGATGCCCGTCCCCGCACGGCCCACGTACTGGGCGCACGTCGCGCCCATCGTTCAGCAGCACTGTGCGCAGTGCCACGTGGCGGGCGGCCTCGCGCCCTTCGCCCTCAGCACCTACGAGGACGCTCGCTCCCACGCCGACATGATCGCGGCGTCGGTGACGGCCGGCACCATGCCGCCGTGGATGCCCTCGGCGTCGTGTCGGCCGCTCCAGCACGTACGCGTGCTGCCCGCGGACGACCTCACGACGATCCAGCGCTGGGTCGCGACGGGCACCGCGGAGGGCGATCGCGCGGCCTTCGTGGCGCGCCCGGGGACGCCCGCGACGCTGCCCGACACCCCGTCGCTCATGGTGCAGCCCGCGGAGGCGTACGCGCCGCGGCCGTCGGCCATCGACGACTACCACTGCTTCATCATGGACCCGTCGCTCACCACCGAGCGCGACCTCGTCGGCGTGCGCTTCGTGCCGGGGGAGCCGCGCATCGTCCACCACGTCATCGTCTATGAGATCAAGGCCGCGGGCCTCGCGGCGCTCCAGCGGCTCGACGACGCCGAGCCGGGCGCCGGGTACACCTGCTTCGGCGGGCCGGGGGTGAGCGCGCAGCGGCAGGTTCAGTTTGTCGCGGGGTGGGCGCCGGGCGGGCCGCCGATGCGCATGCCGACGGGGACGGGCATCCGCCTGTCGCCGGGCTCGCGGCTGGTGATGCAGGTTCACTACAACCAGGCCAACGGGCGCGGGCTCTCCGACCGGACGCGCACCGAGCTGTTCTTCTCCGAGAACCCGGTGCCTCGCGTGGCCTACGTCATCCCGCTCGCCCAGCAGGACTTCAGGTTGCCGGCGGGGGCGCGCGACACGGTGGTGGAGGCCTCCGTGCGGCTGCGGCAGTACGGCGTTCCGCTCAACGCGACGGTGTACGGCCTCGCGCCCCACATGCACACGCTCGGCACCGCCGTGAGCGTCGACGTGACGCGCGCCAACACCACGACCAGCGAGTGCCTCGTCGACATCCCGCGGTGGGACTTTCACTGGCAGCAGTTCTACCTCTTCGAAGAGCCGCTGCGGGTGACGCCGGATGACACCATCCGCCTGCGCTGCCGGTACGACAACACCGCCGCGCGGCAGCCCGTGATCGACGGCGTCCCGCAGGCGCCCCGCGACGTCCGCTGGGGCGAGGGGACCTTCGACGAGATGTGCAGCAACTTCTTCTACGCCACCGTCCCCTGACGCGGTCGAATGCTGCTGCGCGCACCCCGGCGCCCGTCGTATCACCGCGCGCCATGAAGACGACGGGTCGCCTCTTCGTGGTCTGCGCGCTGGCCTTCGCCTGCAAGTCACGGCCGAATCCCCCCAGCGGTGCGGCGCGCCCCTCAACTGCGGAGCCTCCGCCCCCCGCGCCCGCCGCCCGCGCGGTGAACCCCTTCGCGGGCGCCGACCTCGCCGTCCGCACGGCGATGGGCGCGTCTGGCGCCAGCGCCAACCTCCGCGCCCCGACGGAGCTCGACGTCGACGGCGACGGCGCGAACGAGGGCCTCTACAACGACGAGTCGTACGGGTGCTACCTCGCGGTGCGGCAGGGTGACGCGTGGACGGTGCGTGAGCTCGCCGTGCGGGCCGGCAACAACGACGACAACGTCCACTGCCTCGACCCGCTGCGCGTCGGCGCCCACACGCTCCTCATCGCGCACGGCAGCGGGCAGGTGCGCAACACCGACATCCCCGCGGTGGCGTCGACCTCGGTGGGGGCGACGGTGTGGGCGATGGCGGGCGGCGAGCTGCGCGCCCTGTGGTCGGACGACATCGCCGACGCGCAGAACGACGACGATCTCACCTTCACGGCGCTCGGCGACAACGGGGTGGCCGTCGCGCGCAAGGAGCACGGCGTGACGGTGCACCGCGCGCTGACGTTTACGTCGACGGGGACGCTCGAAGCCCGCTCGTGCTGGGGCGAGACGGCGCCGACCGCCGTGCCCGAAGCGCCCGCAGGCTGCAACGGACGCCCGACCCGGGGCGACCGCTTGTTCGCCACGGAGGCCGCGACGCGGGGTGACACGGTCGACCTCGGCGACGCCAACCTCGTGAGCGTGCTCCACGCGGGGACGGCGCGCCGTGGCCCCGCGCGGGCCTTCTGCGTCGTCTCCACCGACGGCGAACACACGGGCTACATGTACCTCCGTCCCGCGCAGCTCACGGGCTGTCCGGCCTTCCCCTGAGCGCTGAGACGACGATGATTCGACCCCGAACGATCTTCACCGCGGCCCTCCTCTCAGCCCTCCCCGCGGCGGCGCAGCAGGCCCCGGCGGTGAACCGCGCCGCCCTCACGGCCCAGCGCCAGCGCCTCGCCGCACAGGCCGCCCGGACGCCGCGCTCGCAGCTCCTGTGTGCTCTCGGCGACGTCGAGCGCCAGCTCGGGGAGAGCGAGGCCGCCCTCGGGCACTACCGCGACGGCATCCAGCGGCTCCCGGGCGGCACGATGACGCCCGCGCAGGAGGCGGCCGCGCGGCGGACGGAGTTCGCGTGTCGACACGGGCTGGCCCGCACGCTCGACGCGACGTCGGCGCGTGAAGCGGCGGCGGAGATCGAGCGGGCGTGGGGCGTGTCGCGCGGTCAGCGGCTGCCGGCGGACTTCCGCGCGTGGTCGACGGGCGTGTTTCGCCGGGCGCTCGCGGGGGCCGACTGTGTGAGCAGCCGCGACGACGACGTGCGGGCGGTGGTCACCGAAGTGAGCGTGCTGCGCCACCTCGCCGACGGGGACGACGCGGGCCTCCGCGCGTGCCTCGGCGCGGTGCGGGCGCGGCTCGCGCGGGTTCGCCAGGGCCACGCGGCGCCGACGGCCGCTCCGACGCCGCCGTTTCGCCAGGGGGCCGAAGGGTGGACGGCGATCGACGCGCAGACGGGCTGGCGGCTGGGTGACATGGGCGTGGTGCTCGCGCGGACGGAGGGCGCCGCCACGCGCTACGTCACGCTCGAAGGGACGGTGGGCGAAGGGGGCACGCAGCTCACCGCCCGCTGGGTGGCCCTCGGCGGGCAGAACCTCCTCGCCGTGGTGCTCGCCGTGACCACCAGCGGCGAAGACCTCGGGCCGCGCGAGCGACCCATCATCGACCGACGGGTGGAGGTGCTCGACGCGCAGCTCCAACTGGTGGGCTCGTACGCGCTGTCGTACGGCGACGCGGCGGCGAGCCACCCCGCGCAGCCGACGCTCGCGGGCGCGACGGGCGCGTGGCCGCTGCGGGTGGACGGTGAGGCCCTGGTGATCGGGCCGACGCGGCTGACGCTCCGCGACGGGGCGCTGGCGGCGGCCGCTCGACCGACCGCGCCCTGAGGCATCGCCGCACCCCGAGACTTCATGAACCTGCGAGCCACGCTTCAACGTTGGGCGGCGGCGCTGTCCCCGGAGAGCGCCCTCTCCGAGGCCGAGCGCGCGGAGCTGGTGGCGCTCGATCGCGAGACGCTTGCGCGGCGCATGCGGAGCTGGGGCTGGCTGGTGATCCTGGGGACCCTCGTGTTGATCGGCGCGCTTGGCTCCGTGTCGACGACGTCGCCTCGGGAGGCGCTCTGGCAGCGCAACGTGGTGGGGCTCTTCGCGGTGGTCGGGGTGACCTTCGGGGTCCACTACCTGGCCTTCCTCCGCGACCGCGGCCTGGCGAGGGTCATCGCCGACCACGCCGCCACGACGCTCGTGTTCCTCCACCTGGGTTGCTTCGCCGGCCTCGCGTACAACGCCCAGCTGCTGCACGGGTCGATCGGGCAGTACCTCGGTCTGCTGGCGACGCTCCCCTTCCTCTACCCGACGAGGACCCTGTTCTACACTGCCGTGGCGACGACGTGGAGCGTCGCCCTGCTGGTGGGGCTCACGCTGTCGTACGGCGCCGCGACGCAGCGGGCCAACGTGGTCGCGCTGCTGGCGTTCACGCTCTTTGTGAGCGTGCTGTGCCGGATCTTCAACGAGAGCCGCGTGCGGGAGATCCACTACCGCTCGTCGCTTCGAACCCTCAACGACGAGCTCGAGTCGCGGGTGCACGCGCAGACCCAGACGCTGCGCGCGTTGACCCTCCGGCTCGACGACGTGCTCGAGTCCGAGCGACGGCGCATCGCGGGCGAGCTGCACGACGACCTCGGCCAGGAGCTCACCGCGCTCCGCCTGGAGATTCAGGCGCTGCTGGGGAGCGCGCTCGCCGTCGCGCACCGGTCGAAGCTCACGAGCATGCGCGACGGCCTCGAGCGCTCGCACGGCGCGGTCCGCACGATCCTCGAGTCGCTGCGGCCGCGGATCCTCGACGAGGAGGGGCTCGAGTCCGCGATCGACTGGCTCGCGGCGCAGTTTCGTGAGCGGAGCGGGCTCTCCTGCACGACGCACGTGGTGCTGTACGACGAGCCGCTGCCGCTGGTGTCACTCAGCGCCTTTCGCATCGTGCAGGAGTCGCTGACCAACGTGATGCGCCACGCCCGGGCGACGCACGCGACGATCACGCTGGCGTCGGAGGCGGGCGAGGTCTGCGTGACGATCGCCGACGACGGGACCCACTCGACGATCGAGGCGGGCCGGGGCATCAGCGGGATGCGCGAGCGCGCGGCGCGGGTCGGGGGCGCCGTGACGATCGACGCCAATCCCAGCGGGGGCACGCGGGTGACGGCGCGGCTGCCGCTCGCTCCCCCGAGCGACGCGCGCGCGGAGCCGTAGACCGCTGGTTGGGGTGTCATGGTGTGCGTGGCGAAGGCGACCTTTGCGCGTCGATGGCTGGCAAGAGAGTTCCCAGGGTTGGGGGGGGGGGCG
>JBILLV010000420.1:0-7138 GCA_044375895.1 Polyangiales bacterium
CAGACGAGGGAGCCCTTGCCCCCGCTCCGCGGGGGTGAGGGCGCGCGGCAGCGCGGAGAGGGGGCCGTGACGAGCGGCACCGTCACACGGTCCGCGATGCGTCAACGGCCAAACCTGAGTCAGAGCGCGTCGGGGAGGTAGATCTCGTCGAGCGCGATGGACCCGCCGAGGTCGGACAGGTCGAGGGCGCCCTCCCGCACCGTGGTCAGCGACCACGGGGATCCGTCGCCGCGACGATGGTGCTCGACGCAGCGCTCGGGCTGATCGATGACAAGCACGTGCCGGAGCGAAGGGATGCGGCGGTAGTGTTCGAGCTTGGAGCCCCGGTCGTAGTCTCGCGTCGAAGGCGACAGCACTTCGAAGAGCACGGAGGGGTTGAGCAGACACATCCCATCGGCGTGGATCTGCCACCGCCCGCACCCGACGCCTCCGTCCGCGTAGGTGTAGAGCCCGGTCTCGACGATGAAGATGCGCTGGTCGCTGTTGAAGACCCGACACCGCCCGCCGCGCAGCAGCAGGCCCAGCGCGACGAGCGTGGCGGACGCCACCTGGTTGTGATCGGGCTTCGCCCCCGCCATGGCGAAGACTTCCCCGTCGAGAAACTCATGCTTGATCGGGCTCGCCGCCTCCATCGTCGTGTACTCCGACGCGGTCCAATGCATCTTACGGGCGGTGGCAGGGAGCATTTCGGCGGCGATGGTAGCAGCCTCCCGGCCCGGCTGGCGAGCGCCGCCCGACCCATTGCCGCGCGGCTACTGGCGCGGGCGCTGACCGGCCAGCGTGAGCTCGTCGCGGAGCCGCTCGCGCAAGGCGCCGTGGCGCTCCACCACGCGGGCGGTGTCCACCGCGAGGCGCAGCGCCTTCTCGCTCCCGACGATCACCGCGAGGCGCCGCGCCCGCGTGATGGCCGTGTAGAGGAGCGCCCGGTTGAGCAGCACGTAGTGCGACGTGTGGAGCCCGATCACCACCACGTCGTACTCGCTCCCCTGCGACTTGTGCACCGTGGCGGCGTAGGCGAGCGAGAGGTTGTCCACCGCCACCCCGCCGTACAGCACCTCGCGGCCGTCGATCACCGCGACGATCTTCTCGCCCTCGAGGCGGGCGACGACGCCGAGGTCGCCGTTCCAGACGTCGAGGTCGTAGTCGTTCTTGTGCTGCATCACCTTGTCGCCGACGGAGAGGTTGCGCCGCCCGCGCGCGACGCCCGGGTTGAGCGCCTCTTGCAGCGCCTCGTTGAGCGCCTGCGCCCCGAGCGGCCCCCGGTGCGTCGGCACCAGCACCTGGATGTCACGAATCGGATGCACCCCGAACGACTGCGGCAGGCGCTTCGCCACGAGGTCGACCAGCACCGCCGCGGCCTTCTCGCCGTCGTCGCGCTCGACGAAGTACAGCTCCCCCGCAGGAGGCACCGGCTTCGCCCCTTCGGCCACGGGAGCCCGCGCGGGTGACGGCGTCGGGGCTGAGCCCCGCAGCACCTCGTACGCCCCCCGAACGATCGCGCTCGTCGCCGCCTGACGAAACACCTCCGTCAGCCGAACCGCCTTCACCTCCGGCGTCGCGAGCAGGTCGGCGAGCACCGTCCCCGGCCCCACCGGCGGGAGCTGATCGGCGTCGCCCACCAGCACCATCCGCGCGCCCGGCCGCAGCGCGCGCAAGAGGGCCGAGCCGAGCTGCACGTCGAGCATCGACGCCTCGTCCACCAGCACCACGTCGGCGTCGAGCGGCGACCCCTCGTTGCGCGCGAACCGCTGCACCCGCGGCGTCCACTCCAGCAGCCGATGGATCGTCCCCGCCGGGTGCCCCGTGGCCTCCGACAGCCGCTTCGCCGCCCGCCCCGTCGGCGCCGCCAGGAGGATCTTGTGCCCGGCGGCGCGTTGGAGGGTGACGAGCGCCCGCACGGTCGTCGTCTTGCCCGTCCCGGGGCCGCCGGTGAGCACCATGAGGGGCTCGTGCATCGTGGCCACGACGGCGTCGCGCTGCCGCGGATGGAGCCCCTGGAGCGACTGGGCGACTGTTCCGCGGGTGAGCAGCGCGTCGGGGATGCGCTCGACGCCGCGCTTGAGCACGCGGGCGACGTCCCGGGCGAGGCGGGATTCGGCGTCGAAGAGCGGCGGCGCGTACACCCGCTCGCGGTCGCACACGAGCGTCTTGCGGGCGGCGAGCTCGCGGATGGCCACCCGCGTGAGGTCGGGGTCGACGCCAAACTTCGTCGCCCGCGCCACCAGCTCCTCGGGCGGGAGCGCGGTGTGCCCCTCGTCCACGGATTCGAGCAGGAGGTAGAGCGCGGCCCCCGCCACGCGCCGCGGGTCGGAGTCGGCGATCCCCTGCTTGTGGGCGGCCTTGTCCGCGGTGACAAACCCGATGCCCGCCACCTCTTCGGCGAGGCGGTAGGGGTTGTCGCGGATCACCTTGGCGGTGTCGGCGCCGAAGCGCTCCCACACCTTGCGCGAGAGGGCCGGGCCGAGGCCGAGGCCGAGGATGAACGACTTGCTCTCCACCTCCGCGCGACGCGCCCGAAAGGCCTCTTGAATCGCGTGGGCGCGGGCCTTCCCGATGCCCTCCACCTCCTTCAGGCGCTCGGGGTGGTCGGCGATCACGTCGAGCGTCGACGTGCCGAACTTCCGCACGATGCGCTTCGCGATGGCGGGGCCGATGTTGCCGACGAAGCCCGACCCGATGAGCTTCTCGATCCCCTCGGCGTTGGTGGGGAGCTCGGGGACCACCGCCTGCGCGCGGAGCTGCCGCCCGTGGTTCTTGTTGTCCTCGTAGCGCCCGGTCACGCGGATGGGCTCGCCCGGTGCGAGGTCGCCGAGGGGCCCCACCACCGTGGCCTCGTCGCCGTTGACCAGCGTGAGCCGGATGACGGAGTACGTCCCCTCGTCGTTGCGGTAGACGACGTTCTTCACCACGCCGCGCAGCGTCTCGCCCGCCGGGTTGGCGGGGGTGGTGGAGGGGAGCGGGAGCGTCCCGTCGTCGCGTGTCACGGCGAGGGGTTGTATCACCGTCGCGGCGGCGCCCACAGCGCCGCGCGACCGCGTATGTCAGGTGGGGAGAGGCGACAGAAGGGCGCTCAGTTGCGCGAGTAGAGCGGGAGCGTGGAGCCCGCGATGGTCGCCGCGCGCACGCCGACGCGCCCGACGGAGCCCGAACCGCCCGAGGTGCTGCCGCAGGTGGCGCCGCCGCCGAGCCCGCCGGTGGCGCGCACCTGGTTGACGCCGAGCATCATCGGACCGATCGAGAGGAGCCGCACCGCGCCGCCCGCGCCGCCGCCGCCGCCGCCCATGCCGCAGCCGCTGCCGCCGCACGCCCCCTGGTTGCCGCCCGCGCCGTTGGCGCCGTTCGACTGGATGGCGCCCGTCGCGCCGAGGGTGACCCCGGCCGCGCGGAGCAGCACGATGCCGCCGCCGTGGCCGCCCGCGCCGGGGTTGCCGCCATCTTCGTCCGCGCCGCCTTCGCCGCCGGCGGCGCCGAAGAGGAGGGTGTTCGAGAGGTCGGCCGAGCCCACCACAGCGCCGCCCGCGCCGCCCGGGATCGCGCCCATCACGCACTCCGCGCAGGTGCCGCAGCCGGGGCGGTTGGGCCCTGCGATGCCGGGCTCGCCGTACGCCCCGCCGCCGCCCGCGCCGTCGTCCTGACCGCGCCCGCCGCCGCCGCCGCCCGCCCCGTTGGCGGCGATGTCCGCGCCGCCGAGGCCGAGCGTGCTCTCGCCCTGGAAGCCGCGGCCGCAGCGGTACGGGCACGCGTGGTTGCGCCCGCGGAAGCCGATGCCGTTGGCGTGGAGCGCGCCGTTGACCGTGACGGTGCCGGTCGCGTCGAGCGCGAGGATGCCGCCGGAGTTGCCGTCCCACGCGCGGGCCGTGAGCGTGGCGCCCGCGGCGACGGTCACCGCGGCGTACTCGGCCACCACGACGGCCTGCGCGCGCGAGGTCGCGTCGGTGGTGTAGGTGTGCGCGAGGGGCTCGTCGAGGGTGGCGGTCGCGCCGCTCACCGACATCACGCGGCGGTACTCATAGAAGCCGACGGGGCCCGTCGCCGCCTGCGTCTGGTGAAGAACGAGCTGGTCGCCCACGGCGATCGCGCGACCGCCGACGGCGTTGGCGAGGGTGACGGTGCGAGCGCCGCGGGCGCCGCTCACCGAGGCGGCGACGTCGTTGAGGGTCACGGTGCCGGTGGCGACGTTGAGCGGCGAGTTGCCCTCACCGAAGCGGCAGCGGCCCGCGGCGCAGTCGGCGCCCGCCGCGCAGGTGGCGCCGCACGCGCCGCAGTTGGACGGGTCGACGAGGGTGTCGCGGCACGTGGAGCCGCAGAGCGTCTGGCCCGTGGGGCAGCGACAGGCGCCGGTCTGGCACGTCTGACCGCCCGTGCACGAGCGGCCGCACGCGCCGCAGTTGGACGCGTCGCCCTGGAGGTCGAGGCACGCGGCGCCGCAGACGCCCCAGCCCGTGAAGCAGGCCCCGAAGGCGTGGCGGACGGTGTACGCGCCGGGGCTCACCGTGCCGAAGACGTCGACGTAGTACGCGTGGAGCCCGGCGCCCGCGGGGAGCGTGACGAGGAGGTTCGACTGGAGCCCGCACGAGTCGTCGTTGCAGAACGACACCGGCGAGCGACCGGCGCTGTGCTGGTGGATCACCGTGTCGAAGGCCGCGCCCCCGCAGGTGGTGAGGTGCATCGGCTGGGCGGCGAAGCTCGGGCAGGTGGTCCACCAGTAGGTGTCTTCGGGGCCCGCGGCGTTGCAGCCGGGGTTGACGCGGCCGGCCCCCGCGGCGATCGAGCCGGAGAGGGTGCGCGTCCCGGTCGGCGTGATGGCGTCGACGTCGCCGCTCCCCACCGGGAGGTGCTGGAAGTGAATCGTCGCCCCGCCCTGCGCGCACCCCGACAGCACGAGGAAGTAGGTGCCCGGCGTGAGGCGCGCGGCGAGCTGCGAGCGGAAGGCGCCGCACGCGTCGTCGTTGCACGTCGCGAAGCCGCCCGACTGCGCGGCGAGGTTGGCCCCCGCGGCGTCCTGGAGGAAGAGCGACGAGTCCCAGCCGCGCTCGTCGAGCGTGTCGGCGTACACGATCTCCTCCGCCGTGAGCGTGAAGCGGAAGAACACGTCGCGCCCCGCGGTGCACGAGCACCCCATCGGGCCGGTGGTGTCGTTGGAGGCGCCGGTGGTGTCGGCGGTCACCGTGGTGCTCGACGCGTCGAGCGAGAGGGTGATCGCCCCGGCCCGCCGGTCGTTCGCGGGAACCGCCGCGCACACCCCGCCGACGCAGCTCTCGCCCGCCGCGCAGGCGCGACCGCACCGCCCGCAGTGGTTGACGTCGGTGGCGGTGTTGAGGCAGCGCGCGGCCGCCCCGGCGCCGCACACGGTCTGGCCCGCGGGGCACGCGCACGCGCCCATCGCGCAGGCCTGACCCATCGCGCAGGCGTTGCCGCAGGCGCCGCAGTTGGCGACGTCCGTGGCGGTGGTGGCGCAGCTCGTCCCGCAGGCCGTCTCGCCCGCGGGGCACACGCACGCGCCGCGCTCGCAGCGCTGGGTCGCCCCGCAGGTGCGGCCGCAGGCGCCGCAGTTCACGGCGTCGACGGCGGCGTCGACGCACGCGGCGCCGCAGCGCGTCTGGCCCATCGGGCAAGCGCACGCGCCGGCGACGCAGCGCTGCCCCGCGGGGCACCCGGCGCCGCACGCGCCGCAGTGGTTGTCGTCGGTGGCGGTGTCGACGCAGGTGGCGCCGCAGCGCGTCTGGCCGGCGGCGCACCCGCAAGCCCCCGCGACGCAGGCTTCGCCCACGGGGCAGGCGCGGCCGCACATGCCGCAGTGGGAGGGGTCGGTCTGCGGGTCGACGCAGGCGGCGCCGCACATCGCCCGCGGGGCCGCGCAGGTGACGCAGGCGCCCGCGACGCACATCGCGCCCGCCGCGCAGGCCGCGCCGCACGCGCCGCAGTGGGCCGCGCTCGTCTGGACATCGACGCAGGCGGCGCCGCAGCGCGTCTGCCCCATCTCGCACGGCGCGCGGCAGGCGCCGCCGGAGCACACCTGGCCCGCGGCGCAGGCGCTGCCGCACGCGCCGCAGTGGGCGACGCTGTCGGTGAGGTCGACGCACGCGCCCGAGCAGAAGGTCTGGCCCGTCGCGCACGTGACGTCGCCGGGCGCGTCGGGGGCGACGTCGGGCGGGTCGGCGTCGGGCGCGTCGTCGGAGGTGACGTCCGGCGGGTCGGCGTCGGGGGCGACGTCAGCGGGCTCGGCGTCGGGCGGATCGGCGTCGGGCGAATCGGCGTCGGGCGCCGACCGGTCCGGCGATCCGTCGTCGGGGCGGTCGGCGTCGGGCGTCGGCGCCTTGTCCATCTCCACGGCGTCCGGGGTGACATCGCGGGGGGCGCCGGTGTCGCTCGTGTTGCCGCCGTCGTCGGAGCATCCGACGGCGATCGATGCGGCGACGAGCAGCCACCAGGGCGGTGCGTGCGTGCGCGTTCTCATGAGAAGAGCCTCCAGTCGTAGACGGTGGCAGCGCGTGTTGCGGAGCCAGCGCGACGAGGCATTCCAGGGCTTTGGGAGGGCGCGGGTCAACCGCAGAGCGCGAGTGTCCGAGGCTGGGTCAGGCCCCGGCGGCGCGCACGCGCTCGACGAGGAAGGCCACCGCGGCGACGAGCGCGACGACGGCGAAGGCCATCACCGCCCACGCGTTGCGGCGCTCGCGGGCGCGCTGCTGGACGAGGCCGCCGTCGTCGCCCCACGCGTCGGGGAGACGGCCGCCGAGCGAGGTGCTGGTGGCGCTCGCGAGCGTGGCGCCGTCCACCTGGGTGTCATGGGCCCCCGCGTCGTGGCGCGCGTCGGAGAGCAGCGACTCCATGCCGATGGGGGGCGTGGAGGCGAGCGCGGGGACAGTGGACGTGATGGCGGGCGATCCCATCGGTCGCACGGCCTCGCGCGCGAGCCGACCCACCATGCGGCGGGCCGCGCGGCGGTTGAGCGGGACGAGCATCGCGCCGAGCTCCGCGAGCATCGCGCCGCGGGTGATGAGCTGCGCCGAGCGCACCTTCACCGCGAGCTCGGTGACGCCCACGGGGATGGGGTCGAGCACGGCCTCGAGGGTCTCCACCACGCCTTCGAGCACGGAGGTCTCGTCGTGGGCGATGTCGAGCCCGCCGCCGAGGGCGA
>JBILLV010000421.1:0-7090 GCA_044375895.1 Polyangiales bacterium
TCGTCGAGCGTGGGGGTCTTGCGCTCGGCGGGGGTATAGGGGCGGGCGAGGGTGTGCTTGCGGTAGAGGTACTCGACGACGTCTTCGAGGAAGACGCGCACCTTCACCATCGCGCTCGGCGCGTCGGCGTGGGCGTAGCTCTCGGCGAAGCCCGCGAGGTCGGCGAGCAGCGGCCGCTGGGCGCGGAGGAACTCAAAGTTGACGGACTTCATCAGGCCCTGAGGTTCTGCCGCGCTCATGACCGAGGCGGCGGTGCACCGAGCGTACCATCAACCCTTCACGCCGTAGCGTTCGAGCCAGTTGGTGAGGGTCTGGTAGCTCGGGAGGCCGAGCAGCTTCGCCGCGCGGGTCTTGTTGCCGCCGGCCTCCTTCATCGCGAGGTTGAGGTGATGGCGGGCGACGGCGTCGAGGGTGGCGCGGAGGTCGAAGCCTTCGCTGTGGGGCTGGGCGCGGGCGGCGTCTTCGGGCGAGGGGGCGGCGGCGCCGAGGAGGGCGTCGGTGACGTCCGCGCCGTCGATGCGGTTCGCGGGCGACCAGACCCAGGCGCGCTGCACGGTGGCCTGGAGCTCGCGCACGTTGCCGGGCCACCGGTGGGCGAGGAGAACTTTCTTTGCGTCCGGGGACAGCTTCTTGTGCACCCCCTCGGCCTGACCGAGCCGGGCGAGGAGGTGCTCGGACAGGAGCACCACGTCTTCGCCGCGGTCGCGGAGGGCGGGGATCTTCAGCGCGAGGACCGCGAGGCGGTAGAAGAGGTCTTCTCGGAAGCGCCCGGCGCCGACGTCGGCGAGCAGGTCGCGGTGGGTGGCGGCGACGACGCGGACGTCGACCTTGCGGGCCTTCACCTCGCCGACGCGCTGCACCTCCCCCTCCTGGAGCGCGCGGAGCATCGCGGTCTGCGCGGGGTAGGGGAGCTCGCCGACCTCATCGAGGAAGAGCGTCCCCCCGTGGGCCTCTTCGAAGGCGCCGGGGCGCGTCTCGGTGGCGCCGGTGAAGGATCCCTTCATCCAGCCGAAGAGGGTGGGCTCGATGAGCTGTGGGGGGAGGGCGCCGCAGTTGACCACGACGAGGGGCTTCGCGCGGCGGGCGGAGGCGTCGTGGAGGGCGCGGGCGAAGAGTTCCTTGCCCGTGCCGGTCTCGCCGCCGAGGAGGACGGGGAACGGGTGGAGGGCTGCGATGCGGGCGCGCTCGATGACGCGCTTCATCACGGGGGCGCGGTGCACGATGGCGGCGAAGCTCGGGTCGGGCGGCGCGCGGAGGTGCGAGGCGATCGCCTCGTCGCGGGCGCGGAGGAGGTCGGGGAGGAAGGCCGCGGTGAGTTCGAAGGGGACTGCGACCGGGACGACGCCTTCTTCTGGGGAGGCTTGCAGGAGCGTGGCGTCGTAGCGCGTCTTCCCGAGGAGCACCCAGACGGTGGACATCGCCGAGGTGCCCGGACTCAGGTGGAAGGTGAGGGTGACGTCGCCGCGCGCGAGCACGGCGTCGACCGCGGCGCAGGCCGATCGGTAGATGGCCTCGTAATCCGTGGGGCGGGGGAGGGGGGCGCGGCGGACGGTCACCTTCGCCTTCGTCCGGTCGCGGAGCCACGCGGCGTAGCGGGCGGCGGTGTCGCCCTTCCACGCCTCGAGGAGGACGACCTCGTCGAAGGGGAGCGCGTCGAGGGCGGCGGCGATGGGGCCGGGTCCGCGGGGCTTGCGCGGCGCCTCCTCGACGCCCGCGGACTGGAGGTCGGTGGCCCCGATCCAGGCGAGGAGGACAGAAGGTCGCTTGTGGGTCACGCGGGGGTTTGTACCACCCCGGCCGGACGCACGAAGGTCCACAGTCCGAAGCCCACCGACGCCCACGCGAACTGCGCCGCATGCAGCACCAGCGCGAGCGCCAGCACCTGCGGCGCCCCGAGGCCCATCCCCGGCGCGGCGAGCGCGAGGGAGGCCCCCACGGCGCCCACCTGACCCGGCGTCACGATGCCCGCGGTGGTGCCGACGATGGCCGCTCCCGCGAGGGCGAGGGCGCGGGTGAGGTCCCAGCGGCCGAGCGCGCCCAGCAGCACGAAGATCTGCGCCGCCTGCACCGCGCGGTGGAAGGTGAAGCACGCGAGCGCCAGGGGGAGCCCCGAGAGCCGCGCGCCTTCGCTCACCCCCGCCACGTGGATGGCCGTCCGGGGGAAGCGGCGCGACACCCAGGCGCCGATGGTTCGGCTCCGTACGACCGCGATGAGCGCCACGCCGACGGCCACGATGGACACCCCGTGGATGGCCGCGGTGGCGGCGAGCGTCGACTGGCCGAGCGAGCGCGCGGGGATCGACCACGCCGCGGAGAGGGCTCCCGTGGAGATGAGCACCAGCGCCTGGTTGGTGGCCGCGACGCCCGCGCTCCGCGCCCCAGAGGCCCACGGGGCGAGCATCACGGCCTTGGCGGTCTCGGCCACCGAGCGCCCCGCGGGGAGGGTGTTGGCGAGCGCGTAGCCCGTCGCGTGGGCGCGCAGGAGCGGCAGCAGGGGGACCCGCACCGCGTCGCCGTGGAGCGAGCGGGTGGCGACGGCCTCCGCGCCCACGCGCAAACCCTCGACGGCGATGACGAGCGCGGCCCAGGCGCCGAAGCGACGGAGGGCGGAGAAGTCGGTGTGGGCGAGGGTGACGGCGACCGCGGCGAACCCGATGGAGCCCGAGGCCGCGTGCGCCAGCCAGCGAGACCGGGCTGTCATCGCGCGCAGCATCGCACGCCCCGCGCGGAATCCAAAGGCGCTGATTGACACGCGCGCGCAGGTGCCGCATGGAGTGCGCCGCCCCCATGAGCCCCCCCATCGAGCATCCGTACAGCGAGTTCATCCACAAGATCGAGAAGCCCGTGCGGTACCTGGGCGGAGAGCACGGCGCCGTCGCGAAGCCCTGGGACCCGGCGCTGACGCGCTTCGTCCTCGCCTTCCCCGACCTCTACGACATCGGGATGAGCCACCTCGGGTTCAAGATTCTCTACGGGATTCTCAACGGGCACCCGAGCCTCGCGGCCGAGCGCGCGTACGCCCCGTGGAAGGACATGGAGGACGAGCTGCGCGCCCGCGGGCTCCCGCTGGTCACCCTGGAGAGCGGGCGGCCCCTGCGCGACTTCGACGTGGTGGGCTTCTCGCTCCAGTTCGAGCTCACCTTCACCAACGTCCTCCTGATGCTCGACCTCGGGGGCATCCCCCTCCGCGCCGCCGACCGCACGGAGAGCGACCCGCTGGTGCTGGCGGGCGGCCCCGTCGCGACGCACGGCGAGCCGATGGCGCCGTTCTTCGACGCGATCGTGGTGGGCGACGGCGAGGAGGTGACGCCCGCGATCACCCTCGCGTGGCGCAAGCTCAAGGACGCCGGGGTGCCGCGCGCCGAGCGGCTCCGTCAGCTCGCCACGCTCGATGGGGTGTACGTCCCGTCGCTCTACGCCACGGTGCTCGACGACCGCTCGGGGCGCTACGTGGTCGACCGCCCGCTCGTCCCCGAGGCGCCGCTGCCGGTGCGGCGGGCCTTCATCCCCGACCTCAACGCCCACCCGTTTCCGCACGACGGCCCGGTGGCGGCGACCGAGACGGTGTTCGATCGCATCAGCGTGGAGATCGCGCGCGGGTGCACCGAGGGCTGCCGCTTCTGCCAGGCGGGGATGATCTACCGCCCCGTGCGCGAGCGCTCGCCGGAGAGCGTGGTGGACACCATCGTGCGGGCCGTGAAGGACGGCGGGTACGATGAAGCCTCGCTCACGTCGCTCTCCACCGCGGACTACTCGTGCATCGCGCCGCTGGTGAAGAAGGTGATGGAGCGGCTGAAGGGCGAGAAGGTGTCGCTCTCGGTCTCGTCGCTGCGGGCGTACGGGCTCGGGGAGGAGCTGCTCGACGAGATCCAGAGCGTGCGGGCGACGGGGCTCACCTTCGCCCCCGAGGCCGGCACCCAGCGCATGCGCGACGTGGTGAACAAGAACGTCACCGAGGAGCAGCTCATGGAGACGGCCGAGCGCGTCTTCTCGCGCGGCTGGGCCAAGATGAAGCTCTACTTCATGATCGGCCTCCCCACCGAGCAGGACGAGGACGTGCTCGGCATCGTGGAGACCGGGCGCAAGGCCCGCGAGGTGGGGCGCAAGGTGCAGAAGGGCAAAGGGCCCGCGGTGACGGTGTCGGTGTCGACGCACGTCCCGAAGCCCCACACGCCCTTCCAGTGGTGCGCGATGGACGCCCTCGCGGACATCACCCGCAAGCAGCGGATGCTCCGGGACGCGGCGCGCAGCGGCAAGGTCGACCTGCGGCTCCACGAGTCGCACGGGAGCACCATCGAGGGCATCCTCGCGCGCGGCGACCGACGTCTCGCCGACGTGATCGAGGACGCCTACCGCCGCGGCGCCCGCTTCGACTCGTGGGAGGAGCGCCTCCGCTGGGACCTCTGGAACGAGGCCCTCGCCGCCCACGCGGTGGACGTGGGGCTGCTGCTCGGGACGATCCCCGTCGACGCGCGGTTGCCGTGGGACCACCTCGACCTCGGGCTGGAGGACGGCTTCCTCCTGCGCGAGTACCGCAAGGCGATGCAGAACCGCCTCTCGCCGCCGTGCGGGAAGGTGGCGGGGCAGTTCATCCACCACACCAACCTCGAGGACGCGCTGGCCGACACGCGCAAGCTGGTCTGCTACGACTGCGGCGTCGCGTGCGACCTCACCACGATGCGCGAGGAGCGGATGGTGTACCTCACGTCGCTGCTGGCGAAGGTGCGGCCCGAGGCGAAGGAGCGGGCGGCGGTGATCACGCCGGAGGAGCGTCGGCCGCGGGCGCAGTTTGCCCAGGGGGAAGCGAAGCGCTACCGGCTGCGGTTTCAGCGGACGAGCCGGGCGGCCTTCGAGAGCCACCTCGACCTGGTGCGGCTGGTTCCGCGGGTGTTTCGTCGGGCGGAGCTGCCGATGTTCTACTCGCAGGGGTTTCATCCGAAGCCCGAGATGATGTTCGGGCCGGCGCTGTCGCTGGGGGTGTCGACGCTCGATGACTACGTCGACGTGAAGCTCGCGTGCGAGCCCGACACCGAGACGCTGCCGGGATTGTTGCAGCCGGGGGCTCCCGAGGGGCTCACCTTCGTGTCGGCGCATCGTCTGGGGCCGAACGATCCCGCCATCTCCAAGGTGGTCGACGTCGCGGAGTATGTCGCCGCGCTGCCGTGGACGTGGCTCCGCGCGCAGGGTCTGGCCGACGTGGAGGCGGTTCGTTCGTATGTGAACGATCGGCGGGCGACGCTGAAGCCGGTGGTGCGGCCCATCGACGCGGTGGGCAAGAAGGTGGACGTCGCGAAGTACGTCGAGACGCTGGCGGTGGGGGAGGGGGCCGACGCGATCGAGCAGGCGGGCTACGCCGGGGCGCTGCTGCCGCTGCGGATGCGCGTGCTGGTGACGCCCAACGGGTCGGCGAAGGCCGCGGAGGTGGTGGAGTCGCTCTTCGGCGCCGAGTGCCCCGCGCGCTACATCCGTACGGCGATGGGGACGCTGCGCGAGGGCGCGGTGGTGCTGCCGACCGAGCTCGAGGCGCTGCGGGCGATTCGGGCGGAGGCGAAGGCCGTGGAGGACGCGGCGCGGGCCGAGGCGAAGGCGCGCGAGGTGGTCGAGATCGAGCCGGTCGCGGAGATGTGAGCGTACTGCGGCTTGCCATCGCGCCCCGTTGGCGCGAGGTTCGCCGTCATGCGCAACACCCTGCTCCTCGCCCTCTCGCTCCAGGGCCTCCTCACCCTCGGCTGCATCGTTGAGACCACCGGCGGTCCGTCGGGCGCCACCTGCGGCGCGGCGGGGCAGGTGTGCTGCGTCGGCTCCTGCAACGTCGGCCTCGTCTGCGGCGTCGGCAACGTGTGCGGCGTCCCGCTCATCGCGCGCAACCCCTACGAGGCCTGCGCCCCGGGCGAGGCGTGCGGCGGCGGCACGAGCTGTCAGGAGGCGATGTTCACCGTCAACGGGACGTCGGGCTCGGTGTGCACCGCCGCCTGCACCAACGGCGCGCAGTGCCCCGTGTCGCCCTTCGGCACGGGGCTCGCGCCCACCTGCGTCGTGAGCGCGAGCACCGGGCAGGGCCTCTGCTACGACACCTGCCTGACGGACGGCGACTGCGGCGGCAACACCCGCTGCGCGCGCATCCCGGGCACCGCCAACAACATCTGCGTCCCCATCGGGAGCGGCGTCGCGCCCACCTGCGGCGCGCCGGGGCAGGCGTGCTGCGCGGGCAACGCCTGCGCGGCGGGGCTCACCTGCACCACCAGCGGCTGCGCGGCCGTCACCGCCAACCGCCAGCCGTACCAGAAGTGCGACGTCGGCGCGGGCGATGTCTGTGGCGGCGGCACGCAGTGCTTCCCGTCGATCGCGCAGGTGGCGGGCAAGACCCGCGGGAGCGCGTGCACCGCGGGGTGCCCGGGCGGGCAGCCGACGGTGTGCCCGGGCTTCATCCCCGGCTCGGCGGCGCAGAACGTGGCCTGCGCCAACCTCACCGGCAACCTCGCCGAGGCGCAGTGCTTCCGGCTCTGCAACACGCAGAACGACTGCGTCGATTTCAACACCACCTGCACGGCCTTCATGACGACGACCGGGATGGCGCGGCTGTGCGTCCCCGTCGGGCCGCGGCTCTGATCAGCGCACGCGGTGCCGCCCGCCACGCTCGCGCCGCACGGCGGCAGGGCGCGGCGGAGAATTTCCGCGGCGCTCAGCCCGTCGGGCCGGCCCAGACGTAGCCCGCGATGCCCTCGTTGATGTAGCCGCCGCGGAGGGCCGAGTCGCGCTCGGCGGCGCTCGTCGTGTAGAAGTGGTCGAAGGTGCTGGGGCTGTAGACGCGGTAGAGGGGGACGGAGCCGCAGGCGGGGGAGGTCGCGATGTAGCCCATGATGCCCTCGACGCGGCCGCGACCGGTCTCGCAGTTGGAGGCCGTCGTGTAGAAGTGGAGGCCGTAGTCCATGATGCAGCGGTAGAAGGGCGCCGTCCCCGGGGCGGCACCGCCGTACAGGTAGTAGAAGTTGGCGAACTCCACGCGGAAGCCGCAGCACCCGGCCTCCGGGAGGCTCGTCGTGTAGAAGTGCTCGCGGCCGTTGTAGGAGCGGTGGACGCCCACGCGGCA
>JBILLV010000422.1:0-7088 GCA_044375895.1 Polyangiales bacterium
CGACCTCGATCGCCTGCCCATCGACCCCGCCGTCCGCGAGCGCGACCGGGCCGCCGCCCGCGCCTACGCCGTCCGCGCCCCGCGCCGCTACCTCGAGCTCATCGACTGGAACGACCCCGCCGACCCCGTCCGCGCCCAGGTGATCCCCACCGCGGCAGAGCTCCGCTGGGACGAGCGCGAGCGCGAGGACCCCATCGGCGACCACGCGATGAGCCCCGTCGCCCGCCTCACGCACCGCCACGCCGACCGGGTGCTTCTCTATCCCACGTACCGCTGCGCGGTGTACTGCCGCCACTGCTTCCGCAAGGAGTCGCTCGTCCCCGACGGCGACGATTTCTCCGAGGCCGCGCTCGCCCCCGCGCTCGCCCACATCGCCGCGCACCCCAGCATCCGCGAGGTGATCCTCACGGGCGGCGACCCCTGGGTGCTCTCCAACCCGCAGCTCGCGTGGCTCCGCGCGCAGGTGGAGGCCATCCCCCACGTCCGCATGCTGCGCGTCCACACGCGGGTGCCGGTGGTGCTCCCGACGCGCGTCAACGCCGGGCTCGTCGAGGCGCTGCGCGGGCGGCTGATGGTCTGCGTGGTGACACACTTCAACCACCCCGACGAGATCACGGCGGAGTGCGTGGCGGCCGCGCGCACCCTCCGCGAGGCCGGCTTCATGCTGCTCAACCAGTCGGTGCTGCTGCGCGGCGTCAACGACGACATCGACACGCTCGAGCGGCTCTCCCGCGAGCTCGTGTACGCCCTCGGCGCGAAGCCGTACTACCTCCACCACTGCGACCTCACGCGCGGCCTCACGCACCTGCGCACCACCCTCGACGAGGGCATCGCGCTCATGAAGGCGCTGCGCACGCGCGCCTCCGGGCTCTGCGTCCCGACGTACGTGCTCGACCTCCCGGGCGGGGGTGGGAAGGTGGCGCTCAACCCCAACGGGGTGCTCGCGCGCGACGGCTTCGACTGGGTCTTCGAAGCCCACGACGGCGCCCGCTGCCCATATCAAGAAGTCGTTGCGGAGAACCCCCCCGGGGGCGCGGCTCAGGAGCCGTAGCGCTCGACGAGGGCGACGGGGATCCTTGCGCGCCTGCCGAGGGTACACCCCCTCCGCTCGCGACGCTCCGCTGCCGCTTCCTCCACGTCGGCACGCCGTGACATCATCCCGCGCATGATGGGTGACGCGGCGGTCGCCAAGGACCTCTCCTACGAAGACTACCTCGCGCTCGAGCGCGCCACCGACCTGCGCCACGAGTGGGTCGACGGCGTCGCCTACGCCATGGCGGGCGGCACCCCAGCGCACAGCCGCCTCAGCGCGCAGATGATCATGGAGCTCGGTCGCCTCGTCGGCGATGGCCCCTGTGGCGTCCACACCTCCGACCAGAAGGTCCGCCCGCGAAAGATCCGCTTCGCGTCGTACCCGGACGTCGCGGTCGTGTGCGGCGAGGTGGAGACGCACCCCGACGACCCCAACGCGATCCTCAACCCCACGGTGCTCGTCGAGGTTCTCTCCGACTCCACCGAGGGATGGGACCGCGGCGGGAAGTTCGCGCGCTACCGCAAGCTCACGACGCTCCGAGACTACGTGCTGGTCTCGCAGCACGAGCGCCGCATCGAGGTCCACTCGCGCCGCCCCGACGGCGTGTGGGAGATGCGCGAAGCCGCGGAGGGGGAGACCGTACCGCTCGTCTCCTTCGGCGGCGTCATCGAGGTCGACCGGGTGTACCGCGGCGTTGCGCTCACCCCCGTCCCGACGGGTGAGCGTCCGATCGGGTGAGCCCGCAACGTCGTCAGGAGCCGTAGCGCTCCACCAGGGCCCGCGCTCGCTCGACGAAGCCCGCCATGTGGTAGCGCTCGAACTCCGCCCACGTCGTGAGCGTCGACGGGTCGGTCACCCGATCGGTGAAGAGCTTGCCGTAGAGGTGGTCGACCTCGTGCTGGTACGTCCCCGCGGTGAGCCCGCGCACCACGGTGTCGATGTCGTTGCCGTGGCGATCCCACGCGGTGACGCGGATCTCCGTGACGCGCGGGGCGACGCCGCGGAGGTTGGGCACCGAGAGGCAGCCCTCGTAGTTGTCGAAGGTCTCGTCCGTGAGCCGCTGGAGCACGGGGTTCACGAGGATGGTGAGGGGGACGTCGGGCTTGTAGGGGTAGCGCGGGTTCTTCTTCACCTCGATCGCGCAGATCATCACGGGCTCGTACACCTGGATGGCAGCGAGGCCCGCGCCGTTGGCGTCGCGCATCGTCTCGACGAGGTCGTCGATGAAGCGCTGCATGTCGGGCGAGAGGAGCTCCTCGCGGGTCAGCGTGCGGGCGGTCTGGCGGAGGACGGGGTGACCGATCTGAGCGATCTTGCGGATGGCCATGAGGGCGACGACGCTATCACGGCGTGGGCGCAGGCGTCGGCGACGAAGGGGCGGGCGCCGGGTCGTCGTCGTGGCTCGCGGGGGCCGTGCGCACCGTGGACGACTCCTCGGCGACGTCCTGCACCTCCTCCTCGGCGCCCACCGGCGGCACCGAGGGGTCGGGCGTCGTCGCGGGGTGCTCTCCCTGGCGACGGCGGCGGTCGGGCGGCGGGCGCGTCTCGCTGCCGTAGCGCGGGCGCTCGCCAGGGCGCGACCAGTCGACCCAGTAGGTGGCCTCGTCGCGCGTGTCCATGTGGATGAACACCGACCGCGGGTAGAAGCCGCAGCCCGTCGCCGGGAGCGTCCGACAGAAATCCCGCGTGACGCGGTTGGGGACGCCCATCACGCGGAAGTCCACCGCATGCCCGAAGTTGTGCTTCGAGTGAGCCGTGTACTGCCGACGCCGTCGCGGACGGAAGCCCGAGATCACCTCCAGCGTGCGGCCGCCGAAGTGGTCGCTGACGATCGCGAGCTGCCGCAGGAGCCGCGGGTCCATCGGGTGCGACTGCCCCGACGACGCGCGGAAGAAGGCCCGCGCGCGCTGGCGGGTGACCGGGCCGATGCGGCGCAGGTCGAGGACGATGGCCTCGCTGTCGGCCACGCGCACCAGGTGGACGACGCCCGGGTGCGACGCGCGCCCCCAGCGGCCCCCGCCGGGGCGGTGGTTGTGGTTCTCCTCGGGGGCCGGACGGGCGGGCGCGGCAGGGCGCGGGGGCGGCGCGGGGGCGCTCGGGCGGGCCGCGGCGGGTGCCGCCGTCGACGGTGGAATGACGGCGCGCGAGGGGAGGTGCAGGCGCATCCCGCGGCGCAGCGCGTAGGGCTCGGTGAGGTGGTTGCGGTCGGCGAGCTCGGGGGCCGTGACGTGGTGGCGCTGGGCGATGGTCCAGAGCGTGTCGCCGTTGACGACGGTGTAGTACCGCGGCCCCGTCCCCTGCGCGGCCGCGGGCGTCGCGACGACCGTGGCGACGGCCGCGACGAGGAGCGTGAGCGTGAGGGCGAAGGGGCGAGGCATCGACGCCTCTCGCCGCTACCGCGGGTGCGCCGCTCGGGTCAAGGGGGGGCGTGCGCGTCGCCTCGTTGGGGGCGACCCGACGGCCCCCGGCGACGGATGACGGACCGTAGCGCGGGAGCGATCGGGCGTGATTTCTCGTCGCTTCGAAGTTCTACTGAACGCCCCGACGCCCCCGAGCGACGGAACCCCACGGAGACAGTGAAGAAATGATCGACGGAGTGGTGATCGCCCCCAGGGCGCAGATCGTGGACGAGCGCGGGAAGATCATGCACGTGCTGCGGGCCGACGACCCGGAGTTCGAGCGCTTCGGGGAGGTGTACTTCTCGTGGGTCAACCCTGGGGCCATCAAGGCGTGGCACCTCCACACGGAGATGGCGCTCAACTACGTGTGCCCGACGGGGCTCATCAAGCTCGTGCTCTTCGACGCCCGCGAGGGTTCGCCCACCCGCGGCGAGCTTCAGGAGATCTTCCTCGGCCCCGAGAACTACCGCCTCGTCCGCGTCCCCCCCGGCGTCTGGAACGGCTTCAAAGGCGTCTCCACCCAGCCCTCCATGGTGTGCAACTGCGCCACCATCGCCCACCGCAAGGACGAGATCCTGCGGATGGACCCGTTCTCGCCCGAGATCCCCTACGACTGGGCGATTCGGCACGGGTGATGGACGTGCGCGCCCCCCACCTCATCGTCGGCGCCGCGGGTCAGGTCGGCGGCGCGCTCCTCGAAGCCCTCGCCGCGCAGAACCTCCCCGCGGTGGGCACCGTGAGCCGTGTCGCCCGCGCGGGCTGCGACGTCTTCGACCTCGACGCCGCCGCGACCGACCCCGCCCTCGCGAGCGCCCTCCTCGCGCGCGTCCGTCCGTCGGTGGTGAGCATCGCGGCGGGCTTCACCCACGTCGACGGCTGCGAAGACGACCCCGCGCGGGCGATGCGCGTCAACCGCGACGGCCCCGCGGCGCTCGCGAAGGCCGCGCGCGCCCACGGCGCCCGCACGGTGTACTACTCGACGGAGTACGTCTTCGACGGCGTCGCGGGGCCGTATGGGGAAGACGACGTTCCGCACGCGGTGTCGGTGTACGGCGAGAGCAAGCTGGAGGGCGAGCGGGCGGTGCTGGCGGCCGACCCCGACGCGCTCATCCTCCGCACCACCGTGGTGTACGGCCCCGAGCAGCAGGGGAAGAACTTCTGCTACCAGCTCGCCCAGCGCCTCGGCGGCGGCGAGCGGATGCGCGTGCCGGGCGATCAGATCTCGACGCCGACGTACAACCGCGACCTCGCGGCGGCGACGCTCGCGCTGGTGGCGCGGGGCGAGCGGGGCGTGTTTCACGTCGCGGGCCCCGACTGCATCGACCGCGGGGCCTTTGCGCGGCGCGTGGCGGCGCGCGTGGGCCTCGACGCGACGCGCATCGACGCGGTGGCGACGGCGGCGCTCGGCCAGCGCGCGCGGCGACCGCTGAACGCGGGGCTGCGGACGGAGAAGCTGCGGGCGCTCGGCGTGGCGATGCGCGGCGTGGAGGCGGCGGTGGACGACTGGCGCGCGCGGCCCGCGGGGCGCGGGTGGGTGTGAGCGCGTAGCTCCGGTCGCCTGCGGCTACATCGCCCGCGTGGGGACGCACTCGTACTCGGTGCCCGAGCAGCTCGTGCAGAGCGTCCCGTCGCAGCGCCGCGCCTGGAAGCCCGGGCGGCAGAGGCACGTGCGGTTCATCGTGTCGCAGAGGCTCCACCGCGGGCAGAGGAAGCTCCCCGCCGGCGCCATGCACGTGATCGCTCCCCCCGCGCAGAACGGCGCTGGCGCGCACCACCAGTCCGTCCCGTCGCAGCCCGTCGTCGGGCACGGCACCGCGTCGCAGTGGCGCGCTTCGAAGTTGGCGTTGCAGCGGCACCGCCCGCCCACGCAGGTGCTGTTGGCCGGGCAGTTGCCCGCGCCGCAGAGCACGGTGAAGTTCATCGGGCCGCACACCGTGGACGGCGGCACGCAGCGCCCGGTGTCGTCGCACACGCGCCCGCTCGGGCAGCTCCCGCACGAGCCCTCGCAGCCGTCGCTCCCGCACTCGCGCCCGGCGCAGTCGCGCGTGATCTCTCCTTCACACAGGGTCGACCAGGTGTTGGTCCGCTCGCAAAACTGCGCGCCCTCGCGGCAGTAGCCCGAGCCGAGCGTCATCCGATCGCCGGTGAAGCACATGCGAAACGCCGGCGGCAGGCACCCGCCCTCGGGGATCACCACGTCGCGCACGTCGGCCACCTCCGCCGCGTCGGCCGCATCGCGCGCGTCGCTCGCGTCGCCCGCGTCGCCCGCGTCCATCACGTCGGCGACGTCGCTCCCGGTCTCTCGCACGGTGACGTCGGGCGGGCCGAGGGTCACGTCGGGGGCGTCCATCCCGACGGCGTCCATGGACGTGACGACCACGTCGCGCTGCACGGTGCCGACTTCGAACACCGCGTCGGGCATCGGCAGCGTCCACCCGCAGCCCACCGCGCCCAGCGCCACCAGGAGCACCGCCCGCGCGCTCACCACACCACCCGCAGCCCCAGCGGAGCGACCGTGAAGCGCGACCCGTCGGTGTACGTCCGGCGTTGCCACGGGCGAAGCTCCAGGAGGAGCCCCGTCACCGTCGTCGCCAGCGCGAGCGTCGACACCACCCACATCGCGTTGACCGCCGTCGCCCGGTCGTCGAGCGAGGCCTGCGTGGTGCGCCACCGCGCCTCGCACGACGCCGGCACGCGCGGCCCGCCGCAGGCCGCGAGGTAGTCGCTCTCCTCGCCGTTGCCGCCCGCCCACAGGCCGAGCGCGATGGCCGCGGTCACCACCGTCACCCCCGCCCCCCCGTAGAGCAGCACCCGCGGAACCGTCACCCCCGTCACGGGCGGCGGCGGCGGCGCGAAGCACAGCCCGTTGCGCAGCACGAGGCCCGGCGGGCACTGCGGCGGCGGCGGGGCCTCAGGCTCCGGCGGCGGACCGTCACGGTCGAGCGAGACGTGCGCCTCCGCGTCCTCCATGGAGGTCACGGACACGGTGCGGGTGCCGTTGCGGTAGCCGGTGAGGCGCAGCTCCACGGTGACGCGCCCGACCCCCACGCGGACGGCCTCGGACATCGGCGTGCGGCCCGCCAGCGCGCCGTTGACGCGCACCTCGGCCCCGTCGACGTTGGAGGTCACCCGCACGCGCCCGATGCTCGCCCGCACCTCCGTCAGCGCGTCTTGTACGTCGCGGCGGTGATGCCGAACCCAGCGCTCCTCTTCGAGCAGGAGGGCCTCGGCGAGGTGCGTCTCGGCGTCGATCCAGCGCCCGAGCGAGCGCTCGGTGTAGCCCAGCTCGGCCAGCGCGTGCCCCGAACGCTCGGCCTCCACCGCGCGGCGGAGCACCTCCAGCGCCTCGTCGTTGCGCCCGTCGCGCCGCAACAACGCGCCGTCGCGCAGGAGCGTCTCGGCGTCCTCGGGCGTAGATTGGGCCAGCGCCGTCAGCGGATGCGCGGCGGCGACCACGGAGAGCAGGGGCCAGGGCGTGAGGGGCCTCAAGGGGAAGTCTTGAAGTAAGCTAATACCCCCCAAGGCGGGTGGGGTGAAATACCCAACCGGTCCCTGGACTTCAGCGTCCCAGGGTTCGCCGAGCGCTCACCCTGGGCTACGATCGGATCGCCCGCAGAGCCGGGCTCAAGAAGAACCTCCACGGTGTGTGACGCGTG
>JBILLV010000423.1:0-7082 GCA_044375895.1 Polyangiales bacterium
CTGGGCGAACCACAGCGGCAGCGCCACCCACGCGGCGGCGTAGAACGATCCCCAGCGCGGCCGGAGGAAGAGCCAGTAGGCGTAGACGAAGCGGATGCGGGTCTTGGCGTAGCAGAGCGCGAAGGCCCCCATGGCCGCGGCGATGGCCCCCGACGCGCCGACGAGCGGCCCTCCGATCGGGCCGTGGACGAGGCGAAAGGCAAGGGCCGCGACGACGGCGCCGGCGACGTAGAAGGCGAGGAAGCGCCAACGGCCCCAGCGGTCTTCGAGGTTGAGCCCCACGAGCCAGAGGAAGAGGAGGTTGCCGATGAGGTGCATCCAGCCGCCGTGGACGAAGGCGTAGGAGACCATGCGGAGGGGGTTCCACGAGGCGGGGAAGTAGCCGAGGCGGTGGGCGGGGAGCTCACGGGCGACGGCGCTCACCTGGTCTTGCAGCGTCGCGAGGTGGCGAGCGGCCTCGGCGGAGCGGGCCTCCATCTCCGACGCCAGGCGCTCGGCCTCGCTGCTCCCGTCGCCGTTGCCGTCGGAGGCGCCGGGGGCAGTGGGCAGGGCGGGCTCCTCGCGCGCCGCTTCGAGCTGCTGGACGGCCGCGAAGTAGCGGGCGGCGACCTCGGCCTCCTTCACCGTCGACCAGATCTGCACGAGGATGCAGAGGGCGGCGATGGTGAGGGTCACCCACGGCAGGCGGCGCACCTCCATGCGTTCGTGCCCGACGGGGATGACGATGAACATCGCCGTTGGTGATGCGGGAGGGGGCGAGGCGCGGTCAAGTGCCGATGGGGTTCGTGGGGTTTGGGTCGGCGCTTCGAGGCGACGATAGGTTACGCTCGATCGCTTCCGCGTTACGGTCCGTCATCCGTCGCTGGAGGCCGTAGGGTCGCCCCCAGCGAAGCGACGCGCATCGACGCGACGCCTCGCTCGAAAGCGCCCGAATGGCCCGCGGCGACGGATGACGGACCGTATCGCGGAAGCGATCGAGCGTTACTTCTCGTCGCCTTCGCCAACCCGAATCCCCGCCACGCGGCGCCCCCCAACCGCGCCCTACCCCCCGGACGTCGCCCACCGGAGCGCGCACGCCACCTCGTCGTAGACCCAGTGACCGCCGCGGATCGCCGTCGCGTCGCCGCGCACGTCCGCGACGTAGCGACCCCGCGCGCGCCCGTCGTCGCAGCGCCCCACGCGCCACGCGCACGGAGCCCCACGCGAGCGCTGCCCCGCGACGCGCGACACGAGCGCGGTGCACGGCGCGGCGACGCCTTCCCGCGACGCGCAGGCGTGCGGCGCGACGTTCTGCGTGAAGGGCATGCGCCCGGCGAAGCGCGCGCGCCACACGCCGCTCTGGGAAGGGCGGCGGGGCGAGCTCTCGGTGGCGTCGGCGTGAGCTGGGTGGAGGTACGAGGTCATCGCCCGAGCTTCGTGGCGATGGCGGGGGGAGACATTCACCGGGTGCCCGTCCGCCTTGCCGATCGCCGCCTCGATCGCGCATCATCGCGGCGTGTCTTTCCCCGCCGTCACCCCCTCCGCGCCTCCCCCCGCCGCCCACACGCCCCCGCTCCCACGCGCGCCGTCCCAGGCCGTCTGGGACGCGATGACTCCCGCACAGAGAGCGGCCCTCGTGGACGCCCTCCCGACGCGCCTCCCGCGGCCGCTCGGCGCAGAGTCGGAGGGCGACGACCACGTCGACGCCGCCGTCGGCACCCGCGACACGTTGCGCATGCTCTACCAGCGCTCGGGCCGCAAAGTGTACATCGGCGCGGGGGTGTCGGTGTTCTACCCTGAGGTGGAGGCCTTCGCGCCGGACGTGATCGCAGTGAACGACGTGGAGGACCATAACCGCACCCGCTGGGTGGTGAGCGCGGAGGGGAAGGGCGTCGACCTCGCGCTGGAGGTGCTGGTCGCCGGCGACCGCCGCAAGGACCTCGAGCGCAATGTCGTCCGCTACGCCTCGCTCGGCATCCGAGAGTACTTCGTCTTCGACCGCCGCAGGCGCCAGCTCCACGGCCATCGCCTCGACGCACCTGCGCTGCGTACCTACAGCCCGATCACCCCGCACGCCGGCCGCCTCGCGTCCCAGGTGCTCGGCCTCGATCTCATCGTGCAGGGCTCGCGGCTCCGCTTCTACCACGGCACCGCGATGGTGCTGGCCAACGACGAGATCATCCACAAGCTGGAGGAGACCGTGGAGGAAATGGCATTCGGACGTGAGGAGGCCGAGATGCGCGCCGAGGCGGAGCGTCAGCGCGCCGACATCGCCGAGCAGCGCGTGGCCGAACTCCTCGCCGAGATCGAGCGCCTCCGCTCGCGCTGACGGCTCCCCTCACCCCCGCCGCGCCCCCTCGGCCACCTCCTCGAAGATCGCCGCCAGCCGCCCCGCGTCGCCGACCACCGACCGCCGCGACCCGCGGGCTGCGCTCGCGCGACGACGGCGGCGACGGCGTCTACGGCGTCGTCGCGTCGCTCTCCGCGTCGAGCTCGTCGTCGAGCGCCTCGTCGTCGCCCGCGAACCGGGAGACGTCGCGCGCGAGCATCGTCGGAACGATCGCCTTGCACTCGCGGCCCCAGCGCCAGGCGGCGACGCGCTCGACGTACGCGTAGCGGCGGGTGACGACGACGGCCATGCGGTCGCGGTCGTCGGCCGCGGCGCGCTGGGCCTCGGAGCGGGTGGTGCGGGCGACGCCCCGGGGCTTCACCTCGCGGAGGAGCTCGCTCCCCAACATGGCGGCCTCGCGCACGTGCTCGGGCGTCACCGCGGTGACGTGGCGCGTCTGGGCCTGCTTCGCGCGGAAGAGGGAGGCGTAGGCGACGCAGGCCTGCGCCGTCGCGAGAGGGCCGCGGCCGCCGAAGCTCGGGAGTTCCTCGGCGGTGAACACGCCCGTCGCGACGAGGCCCTCGGCGCCGCCGCGGAGGGTGCGGAGTGCCTTGCGGGCACGGACGATCTTCGCGCGGACACCGGGCGCCGAGCGGATGATCGAGCCGGCCCGCGTGGCGGCGAACACCAGCGCCTCGGCGGCGGTCTCCGCGTCGGCGACGCGGGCGAAGTCGACGCGGGGGCTGTCGGGCTGCGCTTCGAACCACGCGCGCTCGGCCAGGACGGCCGTGACGCCCGCGCGGACGTTGTGGAGCACGACGACGGGGTTGCGCTTGAACGGCACCACGTCGCGCGCGTCGATGCGGTCGGCCTCCGCACGGCACTGCTCCCAGCTCGCCTCCAGCCCGACGGGCTCCAGCGGGGCCGCGGACGGGGTCGCCGGCGGGCGCGGCGCGGGCGGGTGCTGGGATCTATGTGCGTGGGTGCTCATCGTCGGCCGTCATCTCCTCTCGCGCATCCGCGCTGGATGCGGTTGTGGCACGGCTCGCGTGCGCGCCGGAACGTGCGATGGCAGGAGGCAGAGGCGGGGTGTGCGGCGGGCGGACGGCCGGGGTGGGAAGGGGGCGGGGGTAGTTCGGGAAGTGACGCAGGAGAGGGGCGCAGTCTCGTGCGTCACTCCGGGAGTGACGCGGGAGTGTGGAGGGGTCTCCTGCGTCACTCCGGGAGTGACGCGGGGGAAGGGAAGGTCTTCGCGCGTCACTCCGGGAGCGGTGGAATAGGAGGTCGCTGGGGATGCGAGCGACCGGCGGGTGGTGCGGGCGGTCGGTCACGCGTCGACGGGCGAGATCCTCGTCGGCGACAGACCGGTTCGCGGTCGAGGGAGCTCACCCCATCGAGCGGACCGCGATCGACGATGTGCGGGGCGACCGTCGTGGAACGCACGTCCTGATGGCTGCGGAGGACCTCGATCGTGCGGAGGTCGGTGCTGGCCTCGGGAAGTTCTGCCACGCGAGGCTGGCGGTGGCGGATGGCGTCTTCGTGCGGAGCGCGTCGGGGAGGTCGATCGTCACCTCGGGTCGGCGACCGTGGAAGCCGATGAAGGTCAGAGGCCAGCGAACATTCGATTCCCCGGAGCGATGCGAGTGGCAGAGGCGACGGTTCGTGGTGCGGATGGCCTCGGTAAGCTTCACGGCGGAGGGAGACGTGGCGGGTGAAGGGGCGACGCGGGGTGGGGCGATCGGGACGAGGAGGGAAGTGGCGACGGTTGGGAGGGGAAAGATCGATGCAGGGGGCGATCGGGGACGGAGCGACGGGAGCGGCCGAGGGAGCGGGCGGACGGAAACAACTTCGCCCTGGAGTTATGAAGCGGCTTGATAGCAACGGCACGACGGGGTTATCGTCCCGAGGGTCGGCTCGATAGCCACGCCCGTTATGCGTTTCTCAAAAAACTTCAAATGGAACACGATGTTTGGCGGCGGAGAACGCGCCGGTTCGAGAGGTTGCGAGGTATGAGCAAGGTCTTCGCCGATTTCGACGTAGCGCAGTTCTGGGAGCCGTCGGAGTACGCGCTGAAGGAGTACATCGGTGCCCCTCTGAACGATGAAGCCGTCGCCACCGTCGAGCGGGAACTAGGCTACAAACTGCCTGCGTCCTTCGTTGAATTGATGCAACTTCAGAACGGCGGCATCCCCCGGCGGAGCAACCACCGGACCAAGGAACGGACCTCGTGGGCCGACAACCACATCGCAATCACGGGCATTTACTCCATCGGGAGTGACAAGCCGTGTTCGTTGTGCGGCGGGTTCGGGAGCAAGTTCTGGATCAAGGAGTGGGGCTATCCAATGATTGGCGTGTACTTCGCCGATTGCCCGTCCGCCGGTCATGACATGCTGTGCTTGGACTATCGTGCGTGTGGCCCCACGGGGGAGCCGCAGGTCGTCCACATCGATCAGGAGTGGGACTACAAAATCGTCGTCGTGGCCGAAACCTTCGAGGCATTCATCCGGGGCCTTGAAGATGACTCGGCGTTCGAAGAGGAAGCCTAACAAGCCGGTGCTGCCGACCGCCCCCACTTCACTCAACCACTACACACCTCGACCGCGGCGGCAGCACATCGGCAGGCTGGGCGGACGGAGAGACCAACTCGGCTTCTCGTGCGACCAGTTCCAGACCGTATGGTAGGTTGCGCCAGGAAGTCGCCACATGAAGACACTCGCGGATCTGCGCACGATGGTTCTTGCCGAGCTCGCGGGTGCGCTGAAGGCCCCGGGCATGTATGCGTGCTGCCCTCCCGATCAGGCCGGTCTTTTTGTGCATCGCCTGGGTCTTCTGTGCTTCTTGGATGGTCGCGATGAGGACCTCGCGGCGGAGCGGCAGCGACTCATCCGGCTGGGTGTCCACTATCCACCGAACCACGTCGGGGGTGTCAACGACGCGCTCCGACTGATTCTGCCGGACATCGACCAGTTCGAGTGCGAAGCCGCCTCGGTATACGCTGAAATCGCTTGGCGACTCGGCTACCTTGCTCTCGAACGCACACTCCTTCCCGAACAACATGCGCAACTCGTCACGTTCATCGTCGAAGGTTGGGATCGGCGAGATTGGACCCCAGCACAGATCACTGAGATCTTCGGTCCTCCCTCCTTCGTTGTCGGATCAGACTACGTTTGCTGCTATGCGACTGACGACCGCACCCAACCATGGGTTTGCTTCGATTTGCCGTGGCGCACGGGTGATTGGATCCGAAGCGTCCGCCACAGCGTTCGCTCCCTCGACGAGGGGCTACGTCTCACTCCGTACGGACGGAAGCAGTCAAGGCGCGCCGAAGCGCAGCCCGCATTCGATCTGGGAACCGAGTGGCGCGGCGCCCATCTGCACGTCGTACGCGAAGAAGAGGACCAGGAGGATGAATAGTTGCCTGCCCAACGGCCAGGCGTTCGGCAGCCTCGACATCCGCGCGCAAACGCCCCCAACCATCTCACTCGACCGCCGACTTGAGCTTCCGCTCAACCAGCGGTAGAAGCGCCCATGCACGCGGTGTTCGCCGACCCCAAGACCGACTTCGTCTTCAAGCGGATCTTCGGCTCGGAATCGCGCAAACCGCTCCTGATCGCGCTCCTCAACCACCTGCTCGAGCTCGAAGGCGACCGTCGCATCCTCGACGTTCAGCACCTCACGGGTGAGCAGCACGTCGACCTCGCGGAGCTCAAGCTGTCGATCGTGGACGTCAAGTGCACCGACGCGACGGGGCGGCGCTACGTCGTCGAGATGCAGGTGCTCAAGGTCGAGGGCTTCGAGAAGCGCGTGGTCTACAACGCCAGCAAGGCGTACGTGATGCAGCTCCGCAACGCGGAGGAGTATCCGGCGCTGTGCGATGTGGTCGGCGTCACGATCTGCAACTTCAACCTGTGGTCGGACCGGGACGCTGCCGGGCGCGCCAAGGTGCCGATGCTGAGCCGCTGGCGCATGCAGGAGCAGCACACGGGGGAGCGGGGCCTGTCGCAGGTGCAGTACGTCTTCCTCGAACTGCCCAAGTACGAGGCGGGCGACGCGCCGACCGCGCTCATCGACAAGTGGGCCTACTTCTTCCGGGAGGCCAAGAACCTGAACGTGGTGCCGCCCGCCCTGGCAGAAGGACCGTTCCGCGACGCGCTGGAGGTCGCGCGGACCGCGAACTTCTCCCCGGACGAGTGGGAGGCCTACGAGCGATCCAAGATGGCCGAGCAAGACGCGCGGGGCGCCCTCGCGATCGAGCGACAGGAAGGGATCGCCGAAGGTGTCCTGCGGGGGAAGCGTGCGGCCTTGTCGCGCCTGCTCGAACGCAGGGGCCTCGCGCTCACGGACGAGCACCGTGCGCAGATCGAGGCGTGTACGGACATCGCCACCCTCGACCGCTGGTTCGACCGGGCGCTCGACGTGGAGACTGCGGCGGCGGTGTTCCTGCAAGCGTGAACCACACCCCGCCCCGCGCTCACCCCCGCCGCGCGGCCTCCGCCACCTCCTCGAAGATCGCCGCCAGCCGCCCCGCATTGACCGCCACCGAGTACTCCTCGCGCACCAGCGCCTCCCCCGCCTGGCCCATCGCCGCCACCCGCGCGCGGTCGCTGTAGAGCGCCTCCAGCGCGCCCAGCCACTCCGCCGTCGTCCTCGCCGCGAGGCCCACCTCCGCCTTCGCGAGGATGTCTCCGTTGACCCCCACCGGCGTCACCACCGACGGGATCGCCGCCGCCGCGTACACCAGCATCTTCGCCGCGCACTTCCCCTTCGCCCAGGG
>JBILLV010000424.1:0-7075 GCA_044375895.1 Polyangiales bacterium
GGGTGGTCCCTTCGTCGGCGCGGCGCGGCGAGCGCCGAGGAGAACATCGGATGAGAGTTCAACACACCGCGTGGGCGCTCGTGGTCGTCGCCATGGCGTGCAGCAGCAGCAACACTTCGGGGGGCGGCGCGGCCGCGGGCGGGGCGACGACGGCGGCCGCCACCTCCACCTCAGGCGGCACCGAGACCAGCGGCGCGACGGCCACCACGCCGACCGCGGGCGGCGCCGCCGTCGCGTGGCCGCAGATGAACCACGAGCAGAAGATGGAGTACATGGAGCACACCGTCATGCCCGAGATGCGGCGGATGTTTCAGGAGCACGACGCGCAGCGCTTCGCCAACTTCACCTGCCGCACGTGCCACGGGGCCAACGCGCGTGAGGTCAACTTCCACATGCCCAACGGGATCTCGCCGCTCAACCCGGCCGCCATCCCGGGGATGTTCCAGTCGCAGGACCGCATGCACGTCTTCATGACGCAGCGCCTGTGGCCGCGGATGACGGAGCTGCTCGGCGCGCAGCCGTACAACCCGCAGACGCACCAGGGCTTCGGCTGCCTCGGCTGCCACGGCATGGCTGGCGCTGCGCCGGCGGCTGCCGCAACGCACTGATCGGGTCGCTCGACCGAGCGCGCTACGCCTGTGCCGACACGGGGGTGGCGCGCTCGTCGCGGGCGCGCTGGCGGGCGGCGACGCGCTCGAGGGCGGCGCGCACGAAGCGGACGAAGAGGGGGTGCGGCGTCATCGGGCGCGACTTCAGCTCGGGGTGAAACTGGCACCCGAGGAAGTAGGGGTGGTTGCGCAGCTCGATCATCTCGACGAGCTTCTTGTCGGGCGAGGTGCCCGAGAGCACGAGGCCCTTCGCCTCCAGCGCGTCGCGGAAGTCGTTGTTCACCTCGTAGCGGTGGCGGTGGCGCTCGGAGATCTCCGTGGCGCCGTAGGCCTCCGCCGCGAGCGAGCCCGCGGTGAGCACGCACGGATACGCCCCGAGGCGCATCGTCGCCCCCTTGTCGCGGAGGTTGCGCTGGTCGGGCATGAGGTCGACCACGGCGGGGGCCGAGCGGTCGAACTCCGCGCTGTTGGCCCGCGCGATGCCCGCCACGTGCCGCGCGAACTCCACCACCGCGAGCTGCATCCCGAGGCAGATGCCGAAGAAGGGGACTGCCCGCTCGCGGGCGTAACGAATCGCCGCGATCTTGCCCTCGGTGCCGCGCTCGCCGAAGCCGCCGGGCACCAGGATCGCGTCGCAGTCGCCGAGCACCCGGGCGAGCTCGTCGTCCGTGGCCTTCTCGATCGCTTCGGAGTCGACGTAGTGGAGGTCGACGCGGGCGTCGTTGGCGATGCCGCCGTGGACGAGCGCCTCGTGGAGGCTCTTGTACGAGTCGCGCAGGTGCACGTACTTGCCCACCACCGCGATGCGCGCCGTCCCCTTGGTGGGTCGGGTGAAGCGCTCGACGATGCGCGTCCACGGCGCCATGTCCGGGAGCCGCGACCAGATGTTGAGCTTCTCGCAGATGATCTCGTCGATCCGCTCGTCGTGGAGCGTCTGCGGCAGCGCGTAGAGGCACGACACGTCGGGCGCCGAGATGACGCACTCGGGCGGCACGTTGGAGAAGAGCGAGATCTTCTCCTTGAGGGCGCGCGAGAGCGGCTTCTCCGTGCGGCAGATGAGGATGTCGGGCTGGATGCCGATCTCGCGCAGCTCCTTCACCGAGTGCTGCGTGGGCTTGGTCTTGAGCTCGCCGGCCGCGCCGATCCACGGGACGAGCGTGACGTGGAGGCTCAGCGCGTTGGTGGGGCCGAGCGAGAGCTTGAGCTGGCGGATCGCCTCGAGGAAGGGCAGCGACTCGATGTCGCCGACCGTGCCGCCCGTCTCCACGATGGCGACGTCGACGCCCTCGGTGGCCTCCGTGATGCGCGACTTGATCTCGTCGGTGATGTGCGGAATCACCTGCACGGTGGCGCCGAGGTACTCGCCGCGGCGCTCCTTCGAGATCACCGACTGGTAGATCTTGCCGGTGGTGAGGTTGTTGTCGCGGGTGAGGCGCGCGCTGGTGAAGCGCTCGTAGTGGCCGAGGTCGAGGTCGGTCTCGGCGCCGTCGTCGGTGACGTACACCTCGCCGTGCTGGTAGGGCGACATCGTGCCAGGGTCGACGTTGATGTACGGGTCGAGCTTCATCATCGTGACGCGGAGGCCGCGCGCTTCGAGCAGCGCCGCGATGGAGGCCGAAGCCAGCCCCTTGCCGATCGACGACACGACGCCGCCGGTGGTGAACAGGTACTTGGTCTGCCGGGCGCTCATCGAAAAGTTCCTCCGCGGGTTCGCGGTCTCTTCTGACCGGGAACGGTGTCTCACGCAACAAAGTCGCGCGGTGTCGCTGTGAAGCGTCCGTGCGGCGCGTGCGTGACGGGGTGTGTCAGCAGGTCGCGCCGCAGGGGCGGCGCACGGGGAGCGGACTGTAGAGAGTCGTCGGGGGCGTTGTCAATCGCGCGACATCACCAGAGCGCCTCGTGGTCTTCCACCACGCCCGAGACGCCGTCGATCTTCACCGTCTCGGCGCCCGCGCGCACCGTCCCCGAGAAGCGACCGTAGGGTTGCGTGAACTTGCTCACCACCAGCACGAGGTTCTCGTCGCCGCCGCGCGCGCCCGCGGGGGTGAAGCGCAGGTCGACGCCGTCGCCCGTGATCGTCCAGGGCGACCGCTCGCGCGCGCCGCGGTCGAAGGTGAATCGCACCGGCCCGAGCCCGTGGGGGACGCCGTCGAGCCACGCGACGTTCTCCCGCGCCAGCTCACTGTCGTTGTGGAGCGCGCACAGATTGACGCCGACGGCGCGCCCGCGGTCGTCGAGGCCCGCGAGGCTGGCCCAGTTCCACACGGTGCGCCGCGCGGCGTACGCGTCGGTGACGTCGATCACCGCGGCGTCGTCGAGGTCGTACGAGCGGCCGCCCCAGCGCGCCGTCCCCTTCGCGCGCAACGTGTTGTCCTTGGTGGTGAGGTTCCAGCGGTCGGCGGTGCCGACGAGCGAGGGGGCGACGCAGGTCACCGCGGTGTCGGGCGCGCTGGTGCGCAGCGCGACGTCGATCTCGACCGGCCCGTCGCCCCCGCGGAGCCTCGCGCGAAGGTGTCCCGGGGCGGTCTCCTCGGGGAGCACGATCGAGAGCTCCTGCGCCCCCGACGCCCAGCGCGCCGCGCGGCGGTCGACCTTCACCTGCCAGGGCGCGGCCACCGTCTTCCACTGCCGCGTCGGCGCGCCGTCGAGCGCGCCCACGTACGCGAAGGCGTTGGCGCCGTACCCGAGGTCGGCCACGGCGGCGCCGAGCACGAAGTCCTTCGCGCACACGCCGACGTACAGCCAGCGCTTGTGGCGCAGCGGGGCGACGAGGTGGCGCGGCGTGTCGGGGCCCTGGAGCAACGCGCCGCGGTACAGCCCCCAGGCCGGAGACGACATGCGCGCGGGCGACGGGGGAAGGGTAGTGACGCTCATGGGGATGATGCCGGAGGGTGCACCCGTGACGACGTGCGCGAAAGGGGATATCACACGCGCCATGAACGAGCCGCTGTCCCGCTTCCTCGCCGCCACCGTGCTCGCCCTCGGCCTGGTGGGCGCGACGGTGGTCGCCTCCCGCGCCGTCGTCACCTCCATCCGCATCAAGAACCAGGATCGCACGATCTCCGCGACGGGCTCCGCGCGTCGGCGCATCCGCTCCGATCTGGTGATGTGGCGCGCGGTGGTGTCGGCGCGCAGCCCGACGCGCACGGAGGCCTACGCGACCCTCGCGCGAGACGTCCCACGGGCGCGCCAGTGGCTCATCGCGCGAGGCTTCCCCGCCGACGTGGTGCAGGTGCAGGCGGTGATGACGCGCGAGATCCATCCCCACGCGCCCAACGGTCAGGAGCTGGAGGAGACCGTCGTGGCCTACGAGTTGGAGCAGGCCGTGCGGATCGAGAGCCGTGACGTCGACCGGGTCGCGGCCGCCGAGCGCGACATCACCGCGCTGATGAGCGACGGGATCGCGATCGTGTCGGAGGCGCCCCACTACCTCTACACGCGCCTCGGCGAGCTGAAGATCGAGCTCACCGCCGAGGCCGCGCGGGACGCCCGCAACCGCGCCGATCAGATCGCTCGGCAGTCGGGCGGACGTCTCGGGCCGCTGTCGCGCGGGCGCATGGGGGTGTTTCAGGTGAACGCCGCCAACGAGACCGAGACCAGCGCCGAGGGCGTCAACGACACCGCGTCGCTGGAGAAGGACGCGCTCGCCGTGGTGGGGTCGGTGTTCTACTCGGAGTGAGACGTCAGCGAGCGCTCGAAAGGCCGAGCACCACCTCCCACGCGCCCGACTCGCTGAAGTCTCCCACCGTCACGCGGCTCCCCGTCCACTCCAGCCGCGGGTCGCCTCCCTGCGAGGTCGGGTTGGTGTCGAGCGCGCCGACGGCCGCTCCGTCGCGCACCTCGCAGGTGAGGTAGCCCGACGTGCGGGCGCCGTAGAGCCACGTCGTCCCGCAGCGCAGCGCCACGCGGCACGTCTCCGGGTACTCCCACACCGCGCGCACCGAGAACTCACACCGCGCGCCGCGGGCCGCCGGCGCCTGTCCCCGCACGCTCAGCACCCGCAGGGAGCGCTCGACGTCCGGCGCGAAGGCCGGCTCGCGCACCGCCCGCTGGTGCTCCACGAGGGGAGGGCCCTCGCGCGGATCGCTCGCGTCGCGCAGGAAGATCGACACCCGCGTCGGTGAGCTCCCCTCGCGGGTGACGACGGCGCTGTGGTGCACGCTGACCACGGCGAGCTTCGCGCGATCCACCGCGCCGGCCGCGGCGTCGGTGAATTGAAGGAGGTAGCGGTGCGTCGCCGCGCCGTGCACCGGGCCCTCGCGCAGCACCGCGGAGACGCCCGGCGCGTTGGCGCGGGCCTCGCCGGGCGGCGCCGTGTAGATCACCCGAGCCCCGCAGCGGACGAGGAGGTTGCGCACGATCGTGGGCATCGCGCCCCGCGAGAACCCGCCCTCCACCGTGCACGCGCTCCCCACCGCGACGTCGCCGTCGGTGCTCGCCTCAACCACCCCGCGCCAGGTGACCCGCTCGACGGGGACTTCGGCCTGCGCCGCCGCCCGCGCGTTGATCTCGGCAAGGCGCGCGGCTTCGCGTTGTTCGGCCGCGGCGGCCTCCGCCTCCCGCTGCTGGTCCTGCGCGGCGCGGAGGGCCTCCATCTGCCGGAGCTGCTGCTGGCGCGCGGCGACCTGCGCGCGTGCGTCGCGGTCACGCGCACTTCCCACGTAGAGCCACGCGCCCGCGCCGAGCGTCATGACGACGCCCGCGACGACGATCGCCGCGGCGGCGAGGGGTGCGCGCGAGGGGCGCTGGCCCTCCAGGCGCGAGAGCTTGTCGCGGGCCTCGGAGAGCTCACGCTGGAGCGCATCGGCGCGCTGGTGGGCCGCCTCGCGGTCGTCTCGAAAGGTCATGGAGGGAGCGTAGGCGAAGCGTCCGCACATTGCGACGGGCCGCGCACGCCGTGATACTTTCCACCCCGTCATGACCGTGACGCAGCACCCCGCCCTGCCGTACCCGCGGCCCACCACCCACCGCCAGCCGCCCGGCGTGCTCCCCGCGGTCGACGACCCGCTCCTGGCCGATGAGACGCCGTACGAGATGTACGACGGGCGACTCTCGCGGGTGGCGTCGGCCAACCCCCCGCACGCGATCCGTCACACGGAGGTGGCCTTCGTGCTGCGGGCCAACACGGCGCCCGGGTACATCTCCGCGCTCGACCTCAAGACCCGCGTCGACCGCCGCAGCGAGGTCGCCCCCGACGCCTCCATCTACCGAGAGGGCGAAGACCCTCGCACGGCGGGCCGCTGGCTCGAGGAGCTCGTCGTCGAGGTCACCGGCCGTCAGGCCTTCATCGTCGTCACCCGCAAGGCGCGCAAGCTCGCGAAGCGCGGCGTCCGTCGCATCCTCTGCGTCCGCGTGAAGCGCGCGGAGGTGATGGAGTGGGACCACGCCGCCGGTGCGTGGGGACCTCCCCTCGGCGCCGACGCGACCGTGAGCGACGTCTGCCTCATCCGCCCGATCGCCGTCGCCGCCCTCCTCGACGCGGCCGTCGCGAACAACGAAGCCGCGCTCGGACTGCTGAAGAAGAAGCCCCCCGCGATCGTCGAGGCGCTGCAGAATGCTCGCAACGGGGGCATCGCAGAGGGCATCGCGCAGGGCATCGCGCAGGCCGTGCTCATGGTGCTCGACGCGCGGGCCGTGGCGGTCTCCGAGCGCGCGCGGGCCGCCATCCTCGCGTGCGGCGACGTCGAGGTGCTCCGACAATGGATGGCGGGTGCGGCGACTGCGACCAGCGGCGACGCCCTCGTGAAGCCACCCCGGCGCCCCTCCCGCTGACCGCATCCTCCCGTCTCCCCCCGCGGCCGTCGTTCTCCCGCGCGCGCTCGTTGACACGCCCCCGTCCCCTGGTGCGTGATCCCCGCCCATGCGCTTCCCCCGTGCGTCGCTCGCCCTCCTCCCTGCGCTCCTCGCCGCCGCGTGCTCCGACCCGCAGCCCGCGCCGACGGACGCCGCCCCGCGCACCGACGCCGCCGCGGACGTCGCCGCCGACGCGCGCTCCGACGGCGGCCTCACCTCCGTCCCCGAGTCCGAAGCCTGGGAGATCCCCGGCCTCCGCGCCGAGGCCCACGTCGTCCGCACGGAGGGCAACGTCCCGCACATCTACGCCGCCGACCGCGACGACCTCGCGCGCGTCCAGGGCTTCGTCGTCGCCCGCGACCGCTACTTCACGCTCGACCTCGCCCGTCGCCTTGCGCAGGGCAAGGTGTCGGCGCTCCTCGGCGACGCCGCCCTCGGCACCGACCTCCAGAGCCGGCACACGGGCATGACGCACGTGACCGAGCAGCTCCTCGCGGCCCTCACCGACGCGGAGGGGCAGCGCTTCGACGCCTTCGCCGCGGGCATCAACGCGTACATCGAGAAGGTGCGCGCGGGCCTGCTCGAACCGCCCAGCGAGCTCCGCCTCGCCGCCCTCCTCTTCGGCCGCCGCCCCGTCGACATGATGGAGCCCTTCGCCCGCCGTGACGTCGTCG
>JBILLV010000008.1:0-79275 GCA_044375895.1 Polyangiales bacterium
GCATCGCGCGGACGATGGCCGTGGCGGTGACGGCGCGGCCGAGGGGCGTGGTGTTGAAGTACTTCCGCCCGCCGACGGAGAGATGGAAGGCGCCGCACTGGAGGGCGATGAGCCCCTCGCGCACCATCGCCTCGCGGCAGTCGATGATGCGGGAGAGCTTCGCGCCGTGCTGGTCGGCGATGGGGGGGATGTCCGCGGGGTTCTTCTCGTCGGGCTGGGCGAGGTCGGCGGTGTAGGCGTACACCTCGAGGCCGTTGCGCGAGAGCCACGCGACCGCGGTGCGGGTGTCGAGGCCACCGGAGAACGCGATCGCGAGCCGGGTGCCGGGCGGCGGGAGGGAACGATAGATCCTGCTCATGGGGCTCCGGTGGATATCACCGAAGCGTCGCCGCGCGCAGAGGGATTCTCACGCGTCGGGGGGCGGGCCCGCGTCGATGGGCGGGTTGCAGGAGGCCATGCCCACCGACCAGCGCCCGGAGACGCACATCGCGAACGTGGTGCTCGACGGCGGGCACGTCCCGTAGGTGCACCCGGGGCCCACGTAGGTGCACGCGGCCCCCGCCATGGGGACCGTCGTCGGGCACTCCTCCGGCGGCGGCGGGTTGCAGGTGCTCTCCTGCACCTCCCAGGCGCCGCCCACGCAGCGCGCCTCGGTGGTGGGCCGGCCGAGGCAGTCGCCGTAGGTGCAGACGCGGCTGAGGGTGGGGTCGCAGGCGCTCCCTTGCGCCGGGGCGGACGGCGGGCACGACGCGACGGGCGCGTCGGGGACGTCGGGCGCCGGGGGGTTGGTCGAAATAGGCACGTCGGGCCACGGATCCACCGCGTCGGGGGAGCCGTCCGCGGTCGGGGGGCGGTCGGGGGGCGGGTTGACGATGGCGTCGGGCGTGGAGACCACCGTTGACCCGCACCCGATGCCGACGAGGGCACCCGAGGCCACGGTGACGACGAAGGAGGCGCGGAGGGTTCGTCTGGCGAGCATCGTGCGGGAGCATCGCACGCCCCGTGCCGGACGAGAAACCGTCGAGAACCGTCACGCCGGCGCGTCGGCGCCGCAAGAATCGCCCGGTGTCTGGCACGCGGCGGCACACGCGTCGACCTGTCGGCCCGCGGCGGCGACCCCGCCGAGTTGCAGGAGCGCGAGCGTGGGCGTGACCGCGAGGAGCCACGCGTCGGAGTGGGGGAACCGAAGCGCGAGGGCGAAGGCGCCGAGGAGGATGGCCGCGTTGAGCGGAACCACCACCAGGGAAGCGCCGCGGAGCGCGTCGCGGAAGCGCGTCGCGTCGCCCGACATCAGCGCGCCGCCGAGGGTCGACATGCGCGCCGCCGCCCAGCAGCCGAAGGGGTACACCGCGACCAGGAGCGCGTTGGCATGGGCGTCGAAGCCCCCCATGTTGGGGCTGCGATCGAAGAGGAAGAGCACCCCCACGAGCCACGGGAGACCGCTGAGGATCGCCGCCCCCACGAGCAGGTAGCAGGTGAAGGCGAGCAGACGCAGCCACCACGGGGCCCGGTCGCGGAGCACCTGGTCGTGGTGCACGGCCACGCTCGTTCCGCGGAAGGCGCCGAGCCCGAGGGAGAAGGTCTCCGTGGCGCGGCGGATGCGCGTCCAGTTGCCTCGCCCCTGGTGCTCTTCGGACGACCAGGCCAGCAGCGGACCGAGGATACCGACTGCGCCGACAACGACGACGAGGAGGAGGAGTTCCACGGGGAGACAGTGGTGCCACGGGTGGGGGGAGGCAACCACCGCCGACCGACCGAACGGCTCGCGCCCGCCCCTGAGCGGTCGGTCAGGTGACGCGGTCGACCCACAGGGCGAGGGCGACGGCGTGGCGCGGGTCAGGGCGCTCCCGCTCGGCCTCGTCGAGCGCCGCGGCGAGCTTGATCGCGTGGTCGTCGAGCGAGCCGACCGCCCGCGCCCGCACCGCCGCGAAGGTGTCCGCGGGCGTGGTCACGGAGGTCGCCCCGAGGCGCCCGACGTAGGCCACCCGCAGCGCCAGGAGCGCGCCCCCCGCGGCGTCGACCAGCGACCTCGCCGCGTCGCGCGGGAGGTGTGGGACGAGCCCGCAGACGGCGTCCATCCCGGTGACCCCGTGGAGGATCGTGAAGAGGCTCTCCGGGTGCCGCTCGCCCTCCGTCATGAGCCGCACGGCGGCGCGTCGGAGGTCGCTCGCGGCGCGGATGGGGTCGTCGTCGAGGCGGAGCCGCGCGCGAATCGCTCCGAGCGTCGGGTGCGCCGCCGCGCGGGTGAGGAGCGTCCCGGTGATGAGCCCGGGCGCGTCGACGAGCGCGTCCACGGCGGGAGGCAGCGCGGCGAGGGCCTCGTCGAGCGTGAGGTCGCCCGCGTCGGCTGCGCGGGGAGGCGGCGGGGGGAGGTGCTCGTCGCGGAGCGTGGCGTAGGCGAGGCCGCGCGCGAGCTCGTCGCGGAGCGTGGGGTGATCGCCGCGGGCGAGGGCGCGCGCGGCGTGAGACACCCGGAGGAGCCCGTGAAACGCCGCCCCGACAACCCCCGTGGTGAGCGTGGTGGTGGCGTGACGGGCGAGCGTCGCGGCGACGCCGTCGCGGTCGAGGGATTCACGCTCGCGGGCGACGCGCGAAGGGAAGGGGTGGAGCGTGACGTCGGGCTCCGCGCTCATGGGGCGGAGGCGGGGGTAGTAGCGCGCGACGAAGGGGTCGATGGCCGCGGGATCGAGGCGGGCGAGGGCCTCGACGGCCATCGCCGCGTGGTCGGTGAGTCCGCCGCGGTACTCGGGGCTGGTCGCGCTCAGGGCGTCGATCGCGCGGAGGAAGGAGGGGGTGTGCGCTGGGACGTTCATGCGGAGGAGGATGCGCGCGGCCGGGCGGCGAGGCGAGCGCGACGCCAACGTGGGCGACCGCGTTCCAACGGGTTGGCAGAGGGGAACGGGTACTACCGAAGGTCGCGCGGGTCGTCGGGGAAGGTCGCCTCGTGGGCGGCCACCAGCGTCGCGAGGGTGAGCTCGCCCGCCGGGAGCCGCCCGATGAACACCTGCGCCTGACGCACCGACTCCTCGCTCGCCACCTCGCTGTCCGACGCGATCGACACGATGGAGAGCGTGTGGGCCACGGAGGCGAGCGTCTCGATGGTCCCCTCGGCGTCGTGGCCCTTCGGCGCGGCGCCGCGCAGCGACATGAGCACCATGCTCGCGTGCCAGAGCGCCCGCCGCGTCTGGAGCCGCGAGTTGAGCGCGAGCTCGACGCCGCTCATCGCCCCGCCCACGCGGAGCTTGAAGTCCGTCCAGCGGGGGCCCTGCTCGTCGAAGATCGAGTTGAGCACGGACTCGTACACACGAAGGATCGCGGGGCCAGCCTCGGTGAGCCGCTGAATCTCGGGGCGCGTCAGGCGTTGCATGGCGCCAGGTATACCCCAGCGGGGGCGAAGGCGTCGCGCTGCGTGTGACATAGGACGTCCCTTCGGTGGTAGCCTCTCGCCCGTGCGGCCCCTCCTCGGCGTGATCGTGTGTGCGGCGGTGACCTCGTGGGCGGATGACGTCCGCGCGCAGGAGCCTCCCCACGCGACCTCGTGGCTCGTCCCCGCGCTGCACGGCGCCGGGCTGCTCACGGCGCAGCGGGTGGGCGCGATGCTCCTCTGGCAGCGCGCCTTCAGCCTGGAGGACGGCGACCGCAACCTGCGCTTCCTGCGGATGGCGTACACGGAGCCGCCGAAGTTCGACGCGTCGCGGCGGATGTTCGAGTGGGACGGCGACCGCTGGCAGATCAACCTCGTGGGCCACGGTCTGATGGGCTCCGAGCTCTACCTGCGCGCGCGGCAGTGCGGCCACGGCGCCCTCCCGTCGCTCGCGTTCACGGCCGCGGCGAGCGCGCTGTGGGAGTACGGCGTCGAGGTGTACAACGCGCGCCCGTCGGCCAACGACCTCGTGTGGACGCCCCTCGGCGGCGCGCTCCTCGGCGAGCTCCGCTTCGTGACGTGGGAGGCCGCCGGGGGATTGCCGCGCGGGTGGCGGACCGTGGTGCGCGCCCTCGTCGACCCCTTCGGCGAGCTCGAACGCGCGGTGGGATCGCCGTGTTGACGGACGTCACCCCGCCGGCGTGAGCGGCCAGCGCGTGCGGAGCTCGGCGCCCCCTTCAGGCGCCTGACGGATCTCGATCGTCCCCCCGTGGCGCTCCACGATGCGCCGCGCGATGGCGAGCCCCAGGCCCGCGCCCCCCTCCGCGCGCGAGCGGCTTCGGTCGAGGCGGACGAAGGGTTGGAACACTCGCTCCCGCGACGCCTCGGGGATGCCCGGCCCGTCGTCGCGCACGGACACCTCCAGCCGACCGGCCTCGATGCGGGCGCTCACCACCACGCGCTCGCGGGCGTAGCGGAGGGCGTTGCGCACGAGGTTCTCGATGGCCCGCGCGAAGAGCCGCGGCTCGGCGCGCGCCACCAGCGCGTCGGGGACGTCGAGCGTCGCGGGGATGTCGCGCGGGGAGGCCGCCCGCTCCAGCTCCACCAGCTCCTCCAGGCACGCGCGCAGGGGGATGTCGCGCAGCGGGAGCTCGGCGGCGTCGGCCTCCATCCAATGAACCAGCTCCGACGACATCTCGTCGAGCTCGCGGATCTCCCCGTCGATGGCGCGCAGGTGCTTCTCCCGCTGCGCCCCGTCCGTCGCGTGCTCCAGGATCTCCAGGTGGAAGCGCATCCGTGAGAGCGGCGTGCCGATCTCGTGCGACACGGCCTGGAGCAGCTCCACGCGCTCGGCGAAGAGGCGCTTCAAGCGCTCGGCGGAGCGGTCGAGCGCGGTGGCGATGGGCCCGAGCGCGTCGTCGCGGTCGCCCTCGACGCGGGCGTTGAAGTTGCCGCGCGAGAGCTCCTCCACCGCCCGCTCGATCGCGCGCATGCGCCGGGCGAGCGGGAGCGCCACCAGCAGCGTGATGACCAGCGACGCGAACACGAAGAACGCCACCAGCCCCGACACCGTCACCCGCTCGAACAGTTGTCGCCCTTCCCCCGGTGGCGGCGGGGGCATCCGATCGCGCGTCTCGCGCATCCGCGGCGGCGGCCCCACCGCCACCTGCCACGCGTCGTCGAGGCGGATCACCACCGCGGGCGGCGGCCCCGGGCGGGCGGCGCTCATCTGCGACCCGCTGAAGCGCGGCTCCATCATGGGGGCGCTGCGGTCGGTGACGGGCTCCAGGCGCACGGGCATCTCGAAGTCGCGCGCCATCTCCGCGATGCGTCGCTCCCGCTCGGCGGGCGGCGTCCGTTGGAGCTCGCGGGCGATGAAGCGCGGCCCCATGCCCGCGGCGTGGCGAGCGAGCACGCGTCCCTCGCGGTTGCGCGTCCCCCGCACGAGCGAGCCCATGATCAGGGCCGCCAGCGTGAGCGCCAGCGCCACCCCGAGCGTGATCCTTCGCAGCAGCGGGAACATCGGTCCCCTATCGCTTCGCGAGCAGGTAGCCCGCGCCCCGGATGCTCTTGATCTCGCCCGGGTCGAAGCCCCGGTCGGCGAGCTTCTTGCGCACGCGCGAGAGGTGGATGTCGACGCCGCGGTCGAGGCCGTCGTAACGCGAGCCCAGCACGTCGGTGTAGAGCTCGTCGCGCGACACCACCTCGCCCGCCCGCGACGCGAGCACCCACAGGAGCCCGAACTCCACCCCGGTGAGCTCCACCAGCGCGCCCTCGTACCGCGCCTCGCGGGTCTTGCGGTCGACGGTGAGGGCCCCCACGGCGACGCGCTCGTCGCGGCCCACCGTCGGGCGCGGCGCGAGGCGGCGGAGCAGGTTGCGCAGCCGCGCCAGGAGCAGCCGCGGCTCGACGGGCTTGGTCACGTAGTCGTCCGCGCCCAGCTCCAGCCCCACCACCTGGTCGATGTCGGTCTTGTTCGCCGTGAGCACGAGCACCGCGCCCGCGTAGCGCTGACGCACCGTGCGGAGCACGTCGAGGCCGTTCATCCGCGGGAGCATCAGGTCGAGGATCACCGCCGTCGGCGACTCCGCCAGGATGCGCTCGGCCGCGCGCTGCCCGTCGCCCTCGCGGGCCGTGACGAAGCCCTGGCACCGGAGGTACTCGTCGAGCAGCTCGCCGAGGCGCTCGTCGTCTTCCACGATAAGAATCGTGCCGGTGTCGTCCATGGCGGTCTGCGAGGCCGAGCGTGGCACCGTCACCGCAGCGCCGCCACGGGTGTTTCGGTGACGAAGTGTTGCGAGTTGTAGTTCAGCGCCCGGGGGGCGCGGCCGCGCGGGGGCGCCCCTCGGTGTGCGAGATGGCCTGGAGCGCGGGGGCCGAGAGCTCCTCGCAGCGGGCGTGCACCGGGGGCGTGAGGGCGGCGCTGGCGGCGAGCTCCTCGCGCTGCGTCCCGTTGGTGTCGAGCACGCGCACAGGGCCCCACGCGCGGAGCAGCTCCTTGAGGGCCACCGTCTGGCGGGGGGCCGCGGGCTCGGTCTGCACCTGGGCGCCCGCGCAGGCCTGGATCTGCTGCTGGAAGGTCGCGTCGGCGGGGAGCGCGCGGGCGGCGGCGCAGGGCGGGCCCACCTCCACCTGCGCGTCGGCGTCGCCCACCACCACCACCACCGCGCGGTCGGGGCGGATGTAGCGCTGGGCCATCGACTGCGCGGTGGCCGCGTCCACCTGCTGCACGCGCGTGCGGTAGCTGTCGTACCAGGTGTCGGGCAGGCCGTAGACGCGCATGCCGGCGATGAGGTCGGCGATGTTGCCGGGGGTCTCCACCGTGAGCGCGAAGCTGTCGATGAGGTACGAGCGCGTCTGTGTGAGCTCGGCGTCGGGGGCCGGCGTCGAGGTGATGCAGCCCACGTGCGTGAAGAGGGCCTGCATCGCGTCGCCGGTGACGGGCGTGCGCACCTGGCCCGCGGCCGCCCACGTGCCCACGTCGACGCTGCTGGAGAGCCGCGCGTAGGCGCCGTAGGTGAGGGAGCGGAGCTCGCGGAGGTCCATGAAGAGACGGGCCGAGGCGCCGCCGCCGAGGATGTGGTTGGCCACCGTGAGGGGCACGTAGTCGTCGTCGCGGCGGCGCAGCGAGGGGTTGCCCAGGCGGATGACGCTCTGCGCGGAGTTGGGGCGGTGCACGAGCACCACCTGCCGCGCGGCGGGCTGCGGGGCCGCGGGGAAGGCCGTCGCGGGCGAGGCGCCGGGGCGGACGGCGCCCATCGCGCGGTTGACGATCGGGTCGAGCTGCGCCGGCGTGAGGTCGCCCACGACGACGAGCATCATGTTGCCGGCGGTGTAGCGGGCGCGGTGGAAGTTCATCACCGCGGTGCGGGTGACGGCGGTGAGGGCGGCGTCGGTGGTGTCGAAGCGGCCGTAGGGGTGCGTCGGGCCGTACACCGCCTGGGCGAAGGCGCGCTGCGAGAGCCAGCCCGGGTCGTTCTGGCTGCGCTCGAGGCGGTCGTGCTCGCGGCGCTTGAGCTTGTCGAGCTCCACCTGCGGGAAGATGCTCTGGGTCAGCACCTCGGCGAGCAGCGCGAGGGCCGTCTCCGCATGGTCTTTCAGCACCGAGATGGAGAAGGTGGTGGTGTCGGAGCCCGTCACCACGTCGAGGCTCCCGCCCACGAACTCGATCGCCTCCGCGATCTGCGCGCTGGTCTTCGTGCGCGTCCCCTCCTTGAGCATGTCACCCGTGAGCGACGCGAGGCCCGGGAGGTTGGCCGGGTCGTGCGCCGAGCCCGCGCGGATCGCCAGGCGGATGTGGACCACCGGCAGCGTGTGGTACTCCACCGCGTTGAGCTCGAGCCCGTTCGGCAGGCGCCGCCGACGGATCGTCGGGAGATGAACGTCCCGCGCCGGACCCGCGGCGGGCGGATCGGCGTGCACCGGCGGGGTGCGCGGGGTCTCGTCCGCCACCACCGGGGGGGCGGTGCTGGCGGTGTTGCCGTCGTTGTGCGCCGTCGTCAGCGGCGTCGGCGTGTTGGAACTCTTGCACGACGCGGCGAAGAGGAGCGCGGCGAGGAGGGAGGCGGGGCGGTTCATCAGTGGGCTCCTGCGGGGGCGGCTGCGGGGGCTGCGGGACGTGACGGCGGGAGCACGTCGAGCACCGTGCGGTTGGTGGCGGCGAAGTACTGCCGCGCGACGCGCTGCACGTCCTCGCGGGTGACGGCGAGGTAGCGGTCGAGCTCGGTGCGGAGCAGCGACGCGTTGCCGTCGTAGAGCTCGTACTCGGCGAGCTGCCGGGCGCGCGCCAGGTTGCTCTGGAGCCCGAAGACGAACTGCCGCCGCACGAGGTTCTTCACCTTCTCCAGCTCGCGGTCGGTGACGCCTTCGGTGCCGACGCGGTCGATCTGCTGGAAGAGCACCTCGCGCACCTCGGCGCCGGTGTGCCCCTGCGCCACCAGGCACCACACGCCGAAGATGTCGGGGCCGCGGCGGTCTTCGGTGTAGACGTTCACCTCGCTGGCGATCTCGCGGGTCTTCACCAGCTCCTGGTGGAGGCGCGAGCTCTCGCCCATGCCGAGCACCGCGCCGAGCACCTCCAGCGCGTAGTGGTCGGGCGTCCGCCGCGCGGGGATGTGCCACACCGCGTGGAAGGCCGGCAGCTGCGCCTGCGGGTCGGTCATGGTGTCGGTGCGCTCGGCCGTCTGCGCGGTGAAGCCCGGGTCCTGCCAGGGGGGCGCGCGGCGCGGGACGATCATCGCGAAGTGACGCCGCACCATCTCCATGAGCTGCGCTGGCTCGAAGTCGCCGGCCACCGAGAGCACCGCGTTGTCGGGCGCGTAGTACCGGTCGTGGAAGGCGCGCACGTCGGCGAGGGTGGCCGCGCGCAGGTCGGCCACGTCGCCGATGGTGCTGTGCTCGTAGGGGAAGTACCCCTGGTAGGCCAGCTCGTCGCGCCGCAGAAACGACAGCATGTAGGGGCGGTTCTCGTACGACTGGCGCCGCTCTTCCATCACCGTCTGGCGCTGGTTTTCGAAGTTCTCCGCGGAGATGTTGAGCGAGCGCATCCGGTCGGCCTCGAGGAAGAGCCCGAGCTCCACCGCGCTCGACGGGAGCGTCTCGAAGTAGTTGGTGCGGTCTTCGCTCGTGGTGCCGTTGAAGCTCCCGCCGCGGGTCGAGATGAGCCGGAAGTGCTCGCCCTTGCCCACGTTGGCGCTCCCCTCGAACATCATGTGTTCGAAGAGGTGGGCGAAGCCCGAACGGCCGCGCTCCTCCACCCGCGCGCCGACGTCGTAGTACACCGCGACGGCCACGGTGGGCGCGCTGTGGTCGGGGCTCATCACCACGCGCAGCCCGTTGTCGAGCCGCTCGACCGTCACCGGGACCGGCAGCTCGTCGCCGAGCGCCACGGTCGGGAGCGACAGGGCGCCGAGGAGCGCGATGCCGCGGAGGGAGTGTGCGAGGGTGTGTCTCATCGTCGTGCGCACGCGGCGTAACACTCCCCGCCAGCGCCTTCAAGCGTCATCAGGGTTGACGCAGCGCACGAAAGCGGTCTTCCCCTCCGGGGTGATGCGCGCTCCTCCCATCACCCTCACGCTGCTCCTCGCTGGCGCCTGCGCGCGGCCGTTGTCGTCACCGCACGCCCCCGCCGCGCCGCCACCCCTCGCAGCCTCGTCGCCCGCCCTGGCGGCGGCTGACCTCCCGCGGCGCGCCCCCGTGCCACCGGTCGCGGCCGACGCCCTCCCCCGGCTCTTCGACGAGGGGCGCGAGATCGACGTCGACCTCGACGGCCACCCCGATCGGGTTCGCGAGATCGCCCTCCTCCCACGCCACACCCCCGACCCGACGCTCCCAGCCGTGGTTCTTGTGGCCCACGCGCTCCCCGACGGCCGCTTCGCCCTCGACGACGACATCACGCGCGCGGCGCTCCGCGCCCTCTGCCCCGAAGACCCGACGCTCAGCTACCGCCGCGTCGAGCACGAGGACGAGACCGCCCAGGGCGAGCGGCTCAACGCCCTCCTCCTCGACGCGTACTGCCAGCAGGCGTGGGGGCGCGAGCTCGCCGAGCTCACCGCCAACCTCCGCTCGTTGCAGCACACCGTCGGCGCCGACGTGCTGCGCACCGACCAGATCGAGGCGATCGCGCAGGTGCTCCGGGAGTTTGCTCCGCCCATCACCCTGGAGCCGCTGCGGGCCGCGACGCTGCCGACGTTTCCGCCATACGAGCCGCCCGCGGCGCGTCCGGCGACCGAGCCCGTCGTGGCCCCGCTCGCGCCCGCCTGTCGGCGCGTCGTCGCGGACAACGCCCGGGTGGTGGCCCAGGCCGACGCGCTGGGCGCGCGCGTCACATCGTCCCAAGGGGAGACCTATTCCCTCAGCGCGCAGTACATCGGCGCCGAGCAGTGCGCGTCGCGCGGCAACGAGGCGTGGGTCGTCCGCGTCGCGCAGCCCAGCCTCCGTGACGAGACGCTCACGCTGGCGGCGACCCTCTCCTACGAGCGCGACGGCGCCCGCGCGACGGTGCGCATCGACCCCTTCTCGTACCGGATGTTCGTGCATCGGTGGACGTCGGTGTCCGCGGTCTTCGACTGGGACGGCGACGGCACCGTCGAGGCGGTCGTTCACCAGAACGAGTGGCAGCACGAGGCCGACGGGGGCGGCGCGGTCCGCATCCTGCGTGCGAGAAATGGTGCGCTGGTCCCGTACGCGCCCGCGGCGGCCTTCGCCCCCATCCAAGGCGTCCGCGATGTCGATGACGACGGGCGGCCCGACCTCCTCCTCCCCTCGCCGTGGCACACGATCGAGTCCTGCGGGCCCGGGCCGCGGGAGGTGCTCGGCGTCGAGCGCGTCGCCCACGCGCTCCCCGACGGGCGCTTCACGGAGGACGACGCGGTGGCCCGCGGGTACCTCGCACGACGCTGCGAGACGGCTCTGCGGGAAGGCGTGTTCGCGATGGACGAGACTTCCCCCGACCTCCTCGCCCAGGCCTGCGCACGCCGCGCCGGAGCGAGCGCCGAGGGGGTGGTCGCGGCCCTCCGCGCGCGGCATCGAGACGCTCCCCGGGTGCGGCTGCCGGGCGTCCTCAGCGGCGAATGCGTGGCCTTTCACGACCTCGCGATCAACGCGCTCATCGCGCGCTGAGGCAACGGCGTCGAAACTCGCCGACGGCGCCACGATCGAGCGAGCGAGCGCTCCGACCGATTGTCACGTGCGCAGTCACGATCGGAAGGGGGTTGGGCCTCCAGCTTGACCGGACAGGTCAAGTTTGGAGGTGGGAGCGCCGTGCAAAGAGAGACAAGAGGTCACGATGACCACGGTCACGGGCGTCGCCGCGCCCACGTTCACCATCGCCGCGCTCGCGAAGGCCGTCCACCTGCGCGTCCCGACGATCCATCACTACGTCCAGGCGGGGCTCCTCCCGCCGCCGCAGCGCCGCGGGCCCGCGACCACCTACACCGAAGAGCACCTCCTGCGCCTCCGCGCCCTGCGGAAGATGCGAATGGAGGGCGTGAGCCTCGCGCGCATCAAGGCGCGGCTCCCGGCGATGCCGCTCGACGCGGTGCGGGCGCTGGTCGATCCGCCGCCGCCCGCGCCCGCAGCGCCGCCGACGCTGGATGGCGTGATGGAGCGCTGGGAGCGCGCCGCGCTGGTGCCGGGTTTGGAGCTGATGGTGCGCGCTGACGCGGGGCCCCTGGTGCAGCGCCTCGCGCGGGAGATCGTGGCGGCCTATCGCGTGGGGTGATGCACGCGCGAGCGGGTCAGGCGGCGCCCGCGACCCGTGCGGGCAGGGCGTCGGCGATGGCGCCCGCGAGGTGGTCCAACACCGCTGCGTCCTCGGGTCGGGCTTGCGTCGACAGCAGTTCCCTGGCGTGGGTGAGTTCGTCCTGTGCGTCCCACGGCCTCCCCGTACGCAGCGCCAGCCACCCCAGATCGACGCAGAGCGCGGCCTCCAGGCGAGGGTCGCGTCGCGGGAGCGACGACACCCGCTCCCGCACCACATACCGTGTTTCGTCTGCTTCATTCGTGCCGAAGAACAACCGGATGCGTATCGCCCACAACAAGAAGAAGACTTCTCCTCGATCTGACAAGGCGAGATCGACGAACACGTGCCCCCAAACCCCGTCGCGATGTTCTGCAGCCAGGGAGAGGGGAATCACCCGTTCGGCCACCGACGCCAGGTACCATCCTCGCTGTGGGTCGCCTATCGGAGGGGCGGCGCGGTCTCGCCAGCGCGAGACTTCGTTGAGCGCCCGGCGCACCTCCGCGTGGCGCGCCAGCGCGATGCACGCCTCACACTCCAGTAGGAAGAGCTCGACGAGAGCGCGCGACTGCCACGCGCCACCCAGAGGCTCCTGCCCGGCGCCGCACGCGTTGATTGCCTGCCGAACCTCACCGAGTGCAGGCGTGAAGGCTCCTGTCCGCAGGAGTCGCTGGGCTTCGTCTGCGTGGGCACGGACGGCGTCTGGCGCCTGCTGCCAAGCTGTAACCCCCGGCGCGATGGGGACGAGTGCAACCGTCAGCCATCGGTAGGCCCGTCCCCCGTCGCTCATGGGTCCCACTCGCTCCAGCCGCGTCGTCTGCGAGCGGATCGACCAGAGGTCCGGAGCGAGGCGCTTCAGCGCCGGCTCCATGCGCGCCGGCAGTGCGAGCACCAGCGGGCGGGCGTGGGCGCGGACGACGAGGTTGCGGCGCTCGTTCAAGCGCGGGAGGAGGGCCTCCCAGGCGCTGTCGTCGCGCGTCGGCGACGGTGTGGCGTCGACGAGCAGCCAACGCCTCGCACCGACGCTGTCCCCCTCGACCAGTGGTTCGAGCACCGACTCGACGAGCACCTCGGGGCGAAGCGGATCCCCGCGCCACCTCGAGTCGTAGGGGGTCAGCACGTCAGGCGCGACGTCTTCTTCTCTCGACGCTCGGAGGTGCCGCTCGACCGCCTCCGCCAGCGCGCCCGCCGTTGATGCCTCGTCCACGAACACTAGAAAGAGGTGGAAGCGCCGCGAGAGCCGGAGCCCTTCCGCGAGCTCCATGAGTCGCGGGTCGAGCGCCTCCGCGCGCGGCGAGGTCTCGCTCACGGCGCGGGCGCCTCCCGAGCCGCCCGGAGCTTCTCGACCGCGATCTGGATGCCCTTCACCGAGCGGATCGCTGGGTGCAGGTCGAACCACTCCTCGCCGTTGTGGAAGCACAGCACCACGTTGTTGGAGAGGAGCTGGTCGGCCAGCTCGCGCGACTCCGGGCTCACGAGCGCCGCGTGGAGGTCGTGGTCGACCGCGATCGACGCCAACAGCTCATAGGCCGTCGCGGGGATGGTCCGCCGGTAGTCGTCCCCCGCGCTGCCGAGCACGTGTTCGAACACCCGATCGTCCACCGTGCGCTGCCGGAGCAGGAGCTGGAGCAGTCGAACAATTTCCCTGGGATAGCCACCCGACCACGCGAGGAGGCGCTCCAGGCGACTCTCCAGGGAGGTCGCGCCAAGCAGCTCAGTCAGCACGCCCGGGGGGATGCGCTTCTCGACGAGCGCCCGCGCCGCGCGGAAGCCCGCGTCGTAGCGCGCGCCCTCGCGGTCGTAGAGCTTGATCATCGGCATGAAGCTGGCGCGGACGTTCTGCCGGAGGATCAGCGCGGGCGGGATGGTGTAGACCACCGGCACCGGGAGCTGCACGAAGGGGGCGGGACCGGCGAAGAGCCGTTCCGCGCTCTGGAGCACCTCGACCCAGTTGCTCGTGATACCGCGGAGCTTCTCCAGCGAGTCGAAGAGGACGACGAGACCCTTGCGCCCCGCCTTCTTCGCGCGGGCGTCGAGGCGGCTCATCTCCTCGCCCGCGAGGCGGACGAAGGTGGTGACATGGTCGGCGATGCGCTTGCGCGCCTTCTGCCGGAAGGAGGGCTGCTCGCGCAGCGCGAGCACCAGCTTCCCGCCGAGGCCCGCGGTCGCGCTCAGGCCCGGCGCGAGGTCGAGCGCGGTGCCCGTGGACGTGGGGGCCACCTCCAGCGCGGCGATGTCCAGCTCGGTGGTGTCGAGCCAGTGCCACAGCCGCGCAAGGAGACCCTCGCCGAGCGCGCCGTCGGGGTCGCGGCGCTCGGCTCGGAGTACGCAGCGCTCGGTCTCGTAGAGGAGCGCGACCCAGATGTCGGGCACGTCGATGGGCGCGTTGAGGTCGAGCACGGCCTCGGCCTCGATGTAGACGACGAGGCGATCGGGGCCGTCGCGCTTCTCCAGGAGCCCCTGGAGTCGACGGAGCTCGGTGGACTTTCCCGACCCTGGGAGCCCGGTGAAGAAGCGGCAGACGGGCTTGCGGGACAGGCGGATCTCCGTCGCGATCGTGTCGATCCAGCGGTCACCGCGGACGCCGGGGGCGTCGCCGAGGTCGTCGAGGTCGACGTTGCGCGCGTCCCCCGCGGGCAGCGCCTCGTCGGGGTTGCAGAGGTTGTAGTACTTCTCGCGGGCTTGATCGGAGAGTGCCATGGCGGACTAGCGGGCGGCTCTGCGCGGTTTGGTGAGGGGAATCGCGACAGGGGGTGCGAGTACGCTCAGATCGAACAGCACCGTCGCTGCCGCACCGATCCAAGGTTCCAACGAGCGATAGGCCAGATTCCGACGTGAACGAAGGAGCCTGTGCGCGACCGACAAATCGCTCCGACTCGGACGCCAGTAGTCGGCCGTATCGAGCATGATGTGGGGAAGGTCTCGTTCCCTCTCACGCCGTCCTAGCAGGTGATGCAACGTGCCGGGAGCGATTGGCGCCTCGGCGGTCGTGAAGAGGGTGCGGGTGAGGTCGAGAAAATCCGCTGGGCACCCGCTCGAGCGAAGCGCGACCGCGGCGAGGCGCTCCTCCCAGTTTGGACCTAGCTGCTCCTGAAGTTGCTCGGACGTGACACGGCGGCGAACAACCTCCACAAGAGCCGTGATTCCAGGCGTTCGCAAGAGGCGATGACGCTCGTACCCACCCTGGCCACGCACCTGCACCATCGGGAACATCAGCGACTCCTGCACGACCGTCAGCACCGGCGGCATCGTCTGCCACAGGAAGATCGGCAGGTCGCCGCACCACCCCCGCAGCGTCTTCCACGCTGCATCGGCCGCATCGATCCACTTGTCATCCGTGGGGTCGAGCTTCGTGAAGCCGTCCACCACCACCCCGATCCCCTTGCGCCCGGCCTTCCGCGCGCGCTCCACCGTACGCGTGAGCGACGCGACCGCGTGGTCGACGATCGCGCCCAGGCGCCCGTCCATCAGCGTGCGAAGCTCCTCGCGCAGCGCGGGCCGCGCGCGCAGCGTCTCGAAGGCCGCGAGGTCGAAACGCTCGGTGGCCGCGAACAGCTCGGGCACCGCCTCCTTCAGGAGCTGAAGCGTCGGGTCGTCTCCCGGCGCGTCGTCGTCCGCGAGCTTCGGGATCCGCGCCACGGTGGCCACGATCAAAAGCAGGAGCTCGACTGCCTGCGGCACCTCGCGCAGGTCCCAGGCCTTGTCGGCGTCGCACCACCCGACGGCGAGCGAGGCCCCCGCGTCGTGCCGCACCCGCACGCGCAGCCGTCGCAGCTCGGTCGTCAGGCCCGCGCCGCGCTGCCCCGACAGGAAGGTCGTCCGCGGGCGCTCGCCAAACTCGCAGTCGCGCGAGAGCGTGTCGACCCACTGGAGCCCGCGCGCGGGCTCGTTGGGCGCGCCGTATGCGTCGAGATCCACGTAGCGGGGGTCGTTGGGCTTCAGCGACTCCGTCGGGTCACACGCGTTGTAGATCGCCTGACGCGTCTCGTTGTCCATGACCGCGGTCACGATAGAGCCCCGCGTTCGCCCCGCCCGTCAAGCCTTCTGCATGCTCCCGTCGTCGACCGCCGCGGCCCACACCGCGCGTGCAACCGCTTCGCGGGTTGCGCTACCCTGCGCGTCCTCCGCGTGATCCTCCCCGACGACCCACCCCCTGGTGATCCCTGGGACGCGCCCTACGCGCGGTGCCCCTTCGCCCTCATCGACTGCGAGATGACGGGCCCCGACGCCGCGCGTGACGCGCTCCTCGAGGTGGCCGTGCTGCGCGTGGAGGGAGGGGCGGTCGTCGACGCGTTCGAGTCCCTCGTCCACACCGAGACCCCGTCGAACCCGCACGCCCTCGCGATGCACGGGATCACCCCCGAGTCCGTCGCCGACGCGCCGCGCTTCGAAGCCCTCGCGCCGCGCCTCGCAGCCCTCCTCGCGGGCGCCATCCCCGTGATGCACGGCGCCGACCTCGACGTGGTGTTTCTCAACCAGGCGTACGAGCCGCTCGCGGGGCGCCCGCTGCTCGGCCCGGTGCTCGACACCGTCCTCCTCGCGCGTCGGGTCGTCCACACGCGCACCTACGGGCTCTCGGCGCTCGCGACGCGGCTCTCCCTCAGCGCCCGCCGCTGGCACCGCGCGGGGGAGGACGTCCGCGCGCTCCGCGAGCTCTTCGCGCACGTCACGAAGGTGCTCCGCCCCGAGACCGCGCGCGATCTCTGGGAGGTGCGCGCGGGGCAGGACGGCCCCGTTCGCGTGCGCGGCTCCTACGCGCAGCTCTTCGCCCGCATGCAGGGGAGCCGACGCGCCGTCTCGCTCCTCGTCCGCACGCCCGGCCACGAGCCGACGACCCTCGTGGCCCGCATCGAGCGCTGGAGCGAGCCCTACCTGCACCTCGCCACCGGGCAGCGCGGCGCCAACGGGGTGCGGGTGCTGCGCGCCGATCGGGTGCTGTATGCGGAAGAGTCGTCCGCGCGGGTGCGCTGATGGTGGTACCGTCCCGCCGCGTGTACCGCCTCCTCCCACTGACGCTGGCACTCGTCGCGTGCGCTCCGTCGCTCACTGCCCGCTGCGACGAGCCGCTCGGCGGGTGTGATCAGCCCGCGGCGCCGGTGGGCGCGATGACGCTGCGCCAGGTGCGGGAGCGTACGCCGCGGCTCGCGGAGGGCGCTCCCCTCGACGTGCGCGCGGTGACGGTGACGGCCATCGACGCCTACGACGAGACGCGCACCGGCCGCACCGGGACGATCTGGGCGCAAGAGATCACCCCCGTCGGCGCGAGCACCGACCGCTTCGCTCCCTGCCCGATGCTCCCTGACCAGAGCGGGCGCGTGTGCGCGCTGTCGATGTTCACGCCGTCGTTCGCGCCGTCGGGGTACCGACCGGGCGTCGGCGACCTGGTGGACATCGTGGGCGGCGGGTACGCGGAGTTCACCTGCGCGACGTGCGGGGCGGCCTTCCCTGACGCCAACTTCCTCCCGCAGGCTTCGTTCGCGACGCTGCGGCGCGTGGGCGTGGCGCCGCCGCACGCGCCCATCCCCGTCACCCTCGACGACATCAACGCGCACTTCCGCGAGCTCATGGGCGTGCTGGTCACCGTGGAGGACGTCACCGCGAGCACCGACCCCGACGGGCGCTTCGGCGAGCTCACGCTCACCGGGACGCTCTCCCTCGCCCCGCAGCTCACGCCGCTCACGGGGGCTCGCCGCGGGACGCACTGGGACCGGGTGACGGGCGTGGTGACGTACTTCTACAACCCGAAGCTGCTGCCGAGGACACCGTCGGATCTGGTCGGGCAGCGCGACCCGTCCTGAAGCGGCGACTACTTCGACCGCGCGGCGGCCTTCTTCTTCGGGCGCGCAGCGGCGCTGCCGAACACCTCGGCGAGCGTCGTGGCGGTGGCGGCGCGGTCGAGCCAGCCGTCGAGCGTCGCCTTGCTCTCACAGGTGAGCACGCGCTTGCGCGCCGCGGCGGTGACGGCGACGCCGCGGCTGGCCAGCACCCGCAGCAGCGCCTCCGCCTCCCCGCGCTTCTCCCCGCGCTTCTCCCCGCGCTCCTCCCCGCGCTTCTCTCCGAGCTCCTCGAACTTCTCGCGGATGTACTTGTGAACCGGCCCCTCGGGGATCTTGCTGAAGTCGATCATCATCTTGTGCACCGCCTCACGGAGTGGCCCGTCGAGCATGTTGAAGATCGCGCGGATCGCAGCGTCGCGCAACGCCTTGGCCTTCGCCGTCTGGGCCGTGGCGAAGGCGCGCTGAACCACCCCCACGGCCTTCGGCCCCCGTTGGTGGTGCACCGCCCACGATGCGAACACGGCGAGCTCGGGGCGCCCGGTCGCCAGCAGCCGTTCGGCGACCTCGCGGGTGACGAGGATCACCACGGGCTTCAGGGACAACTCTGTCCCGCGGGGGCCCACCACCGTCGCGACGCTCCGAGCCCAGCGTGCGGTCGCGCGGGCGTGGGTGACGACGAACACGTCGCCCATCTCCCCACGCTGGTCGAAGAGGGCCGCGGCGCCGAGGAGCCAGCGCCGCTGCTTGCCATCGTCGTCGTCGCGCTGGAGCTCGATCATCTGCCACGGGCCGCGCTTCTTGCCCTTCTGCAAGAGCACGTCGGGGCGAACCTCCACCGGGTCGACGGACCGCACAGCGCTGTCGCCGACGGACAGCCCCGCGGGCATCGGGCCGTGACCCAGCTCGCTCAACAGCGCGCTGAACCACGCGGGGTTCGAACGGATGACCTCCACCAGGGTCTCGTGCGCAGGACCGGGCATGACGCGCTCACGTAGCGGCCCCGCGATACCCGAGCAAGGGGCCGCGACAACCCGTGGACATTCCCAGGCACTCTGGTGCGACATCCCTCGACGACCAAAGTCCTTGCCGCCTCTCCACGCCCGTCCTAGAGCACCGCCACCCTCATGCTCGTCACCCTCACGGCCAACGCCGTCCGCGCCGCCTTCTACCCCCTCCTCCTCATCCGTCGTCGCGCGGTGGTGCCGCGGGGCGCGTGGGTCGAGCTCACCCTCGACGGGCCCGTCACCGAAATCGAGCGCCCGGCCCATCGCTTCCGCTCGCCGCGGGACATCCTCCTCGGCGGCGCGTCGCAGAAGCCCCCCACCACCGTCGCCGCCGTCCGCGAACTCTGCGAGGCCATCGCGAAGGACGACGAGGTCGCCGGCCTCCTCCTCACGATCCGCTCGGTGCAGTGCGGGCACGCCGTCGCGACGAGCCTGCGCGAGGCCTTCGCCGCGCTCCGCGCCGCGGGCAAGCGCGTGGTGGCGTGGCTCCCCGACGGCGCCTCCACCCGCGAGTACGTCATCGCCGTCGCGGCGGAGAAGGTCTACGCCACCCCGCAGGCCACCATCGCCCCGCTCGGCGTCGCCGCGGGGACCACCTTCTTCCGCTCGCTCCTCGCGCGCGGCGGCGTCGAGGCGGAGGTGTTCGCCCGGCGCGAGTACAAGAGCGCCGCCGAGGCATTCACCCGCGACTCGTACTCCGAGGCCAACCGCCGACAGATCGAGGCGCTCCTCGACCGCGTTCACGCCGCCACCGTCGACGCCATCGCCATTGGGCGCGGGATGGACGCGGACAAGGCCCGCCACGCCATCGACGAGGGTCCGTGGCGCGCGCCCGACGCCGTGCGCGAGGGCCTGCTCGACGGGACGGCCTACGACGACGAGCTCGGCGCGCGACTCGGCGCCGACGCGAAGAGGCGCGTGCCGGCCCCCGCGTACCTCGGGCTCGTGCGCGCGATGCGCTTCGGCGGCGTCGGCCCCGCGCGTCGGGTGGGCGTGGTGGAGGTGCGCGGCCCCATCGTCTCCGAGGCCCGCATGGCCTTCGGCGCGGTGGCCGACGCGCGTCGCATCGTCGGCGCCCTCCGCGTCGCCCGCGAGAGCCGCGGGGTCGGGGCGGTGGTTCTCCACGTCGACACGCGCGGCGGGAGCGCGCTGGCGAGCGACGTCATCGCCCGCGAGGTGGAGCGCCTCCGCGAGGAGAAGCCCGTGGTGGCGTACTTCGCCGACGTGGCCGCGTCGGGCGGGTACTACGTCGGCGCGCTCGCCCGCGAGATCGTCGCGCAGCCCCTCACCGTGACGGGCTCCATCGGCGTGATCGCGCTCCGCCTGACGGCCGCGCGCGCGCTGGAGAAGGTGGGCGTGACGCACGAGGTGATCCGCCGCGGCGAGCGCGCCGACCTCATGTCGCCCTACCGCGAGCTCAACCAGGGCGACCGCGCCGCCTTCGACCGCGAGATCGACGGCTTCTACAACGACTTCGTGGGCATCGTGGCGCGGGGCCGCGGACGCGACGCGGCGGAGGTCGAGTCCCTCGCCCGCGGGCGGGTGTACGCCGGCATCGACGCCCACGCCGCGGGCCTCGTCGACCGGCTCGGCGGCCTCGACGTCGCCGTCGCCCGCGCCCAGACGCTCGACGGCGGTCGCTTCGCGGTCGACCCCGTGGTCATCTCTGCCCCGCGGCACACGCCCGCGCCCGCCGACCCCCCGGCGGCGCTCAAGGCCGCGCTCGCGGCGCTCGGCGAGGGGAGGGGCTCGCTCGACCTCCTCACGCTGCTCCTGTCGTCGCCCCACGACCACCTCTTCGCGTGGGAGGACGTCGCGGGCGAGTAGCGCGCTACGGCAGCTCGCGGGCGAAGCGGACGATGCGCGCGGCGAGGGCGGCGGGGTCGTCGAAGTGCGGGCAGTGACCCACGCCGTCGGGCTCCTCGATCACGGCGTGGGCCGGGAGGTGCGTGCGGAACCACGTCAGCCCTGACGCCGGCAGCAGCCGCTCGGAGCGCCCCCAGAGGAAGAGGGTCGGCGGGGTGAGCGAGGCGAGCTCCTCGGGCGACGGGGCCTGTTCGGGGCGGGCTCCGTCGAGGATCTCCTGCACCGCGCGGCCCCGGAGGCGCTCGCGGATGCTGCCCGCGAGCAGCGGGATGAACCACGGCGGGCGGTGGTAGAGGCGCCCGAGGAAGGCGACGGCGTCGGCGCGCGTGTCGAGGGAGAAGGTGCGGCGGACGTCTTCGAGCTCGTCGTCGGCGAAGCGCGCGCCGGCGGGCGACACCAGCACGAGGCCGCGGAGCTTCGCGGGGCGGTCGAGCGCGTAACGCAGCGCGATGGCGCCGCCGAGCGAGTTGCCGCAGAGGATGGCGGGCTCGTCGATGACGTGGTCGAGCGCCTCGCGCATCGCGTCGAACACCACTTCGGGGGTGAGCCGCACGGTGGGGGCGTCGCTGAACCCGTGGCCGGGGAGCTCGGGGGCGACCACGCGGCGGACGTGCGGGCGGACGCGCGCCAGCACCGGGCCAAAGGGCGTCGCCGCGGAGCCGAGGCCGTGCACCATCACCACCGGCGGGAGCGATCCGTGGCCGGGGGCGTCGTAGACGTGGAGGTCGGCGTGGGCGGTGCGTACCGTTCGGCTGGCGAAGCCGCGGCGGCGGAGGACGGCGCGGCCGGCGTGCTCGGCGAGGCTGAGGAGCGAGGGCATCTCGCCGCGGAGTCTACATCCGCCGCGCGTCGAAGTTGTAGGTGACCTCGCAGGGGAGCTGCGAATACTGCCCCTTCGCCGCCCCGATGATGGCCCGACAGTCGCCCGCCGCCACCCCGTACACGATGGTCTCCGTCGCGCGGAACGAACGGGCCAGCGGCGCGCCGCCGTCCGGGGTGCTGGCGTCGACGTTGGCGCCGCCGTCGGACTCCAGCTCGACGGTCCCCTCGATCACGTCGCTGCGTCGGAGCATGCAGCCGACGATCTCGCGGCGGCGGTCGGGCGCCCACGCGACGATGTCTTCTTCGAGGAGCACCCGAAACGAGCGCGACGGTCCGCTCCACAAACCCCGCGTCGCCGACGACCCGACGGGGCCCCAGGAGAAGCCGCCTTCGCCCGTGAGCTGGAGGATCACGTCGAACTCCGCGCGCGACAGGTACGCGTTGGACTGCGGGCCGCAGGTGGCGCTCTGGCGCGTGGCGACGACGCGGAAGCGGCCGAGCTCCACGGGGCTCTGACCGTCGCAGGCGCAGAGGAGCGCGAACACACCGAGGGCGCGGCGGAGGATCATGGAGAGGGGCCGTAGCGGATCGCGCGCGCCGGGGGCAACTTTCCGACACGTCACTCCGCGCGCCCGTCGGCGTGGAGCGTCACGGTGACCGCGCCCGCGAGGTCGGTGCGCCGGACGGCGACGCCGCGCGCGCGGAGGCGTTCGAGCACCTCGGGGTGCGGGTGGCCGAAGGGGGAGGGGTGCCCGCAGCTCACGAGCGCCACGCGCGGGCGGAGCGCGTCGAGCCACGCGTCGGTCGTCGACGTGCGGCTCCCGTGGTGGCCCACCTTCAGCACGCTCACGGGACGCATCGACGCCAGCAGCGCCGCCTCGCCGTCGCGCTCCAGGTCGCCCGGCAGGAGCACGCTCGCGCGCCCCCACGTCACCCGCAGCACGAACGACGCGTCGTTGGGCGGCGTCTCGTCGCGCGCGCTGGGGCACGGGGACAGCACCTCCATCGTCACGCCGTGAAACCGCCAGGGCGACCCGCAGAGCGACGACGGACCGCGCACCCGCACGCCGCGCCGACGGGCGGTCGCGAGGGTGTCGGCGTAGAAGCCCGCGTAGCCCAGCGCCGTCCCCTGGCCCGTGTCCCACAGCTCGCCGACGCGCACCGCGCCGAGCACCGCGGGGAGGCCGCCCCCGTGGTCGGGGTGCGGGTGCGACAACACCACGGCCGCGAGCTCGGCGCGCCGTTGCAGCGCCAGCCACGGGGCCACCACGTGCTCGCCCGGGTCGGGTCCGCCCGTGATGGCGCCGCCCGCGTCCACCAGCATCGCGGCGCCGTCGGGGAGCTCGACGAAGATCGCGTCGCCCTGGCCCACGTCGAGCGCCGTCACCCGCAGCACGCCGCGGGGGTGGAGCCCGTGGCGGTGGTGCAGCTCCAGCGCCCCCAGCGTCGCCGCGCACAGCAGCGCGATGAGGGACTGGGTGCGGGTTCGTCTGCCGCACGCGACGACGGCGAACACCGTCGCCACGACCCACTGGGCGGGCGTCGGCGTCGGGAGCGTCACCGACGCGAGCGGCAGGCGCATGGCCGCCGACGGGAGCGCGAAGAGCGACTCCAGCAGTGCGCCCACGAGCGCGCCGGGCGGGCCGAGCGCCCACGACGGGAGCACCGCGCCCGCGAGCGCCGCGACGAGGACGGCGGGCAGAAGGAGCGCCTCGCCCACGGGTGCAGCGACGGCGTTGAGCGCGATGGCGGAGAGGGGCGCGCGACCGAAGTGCCACGCGAGCGCGGGGGTGACGGCGACGCTCACGCGGAAGCTCGCGGCGAGGGCGGCGGCGAGCTCGTGGCGGAGGTACGGGCCGAGCCCTTCGGCGGGTGGTTGCTCGTCGCGCGAGCCGCGGGCGAGGGCCCACGCGGCGCCGACGGAGAGCACCCAGCCCACGTCGGTGACGAGCACCGGATCGACCGCGGCCATCGCGAGGGCGACGAGCGCGACGACGGCCTCGCCCCGCGCTCGCCGGCCCGCGAGCGATGCGACCGTGCTCACGAGGGCGGTGAGCAGCGCGCGCAACGACGACGGCGCCTCGCCCGTCACCAGGATGAAGAACCCCACCAGCGGGAGCGGGAGCGCGGCGGCGATCCGCGGGGCGAGCCCCTCCGTCGCGAGACGACGGACGCGCAGGGCGAGCGCGCGCAACACGAAGCCCACCAGCCCGAGGAGGAGCGAGACGTGAGCGCCCGACACCGCGAGCAGGTGGGCCATGCCCGTCTCGCGGAAGGCGGCCTGCTCGTCGCGGCGCATCCCCGAGCGGTCGCCGAAGAGCAGCGCGCGCGCCCGCGACGCGTGGGCGGGCTGGAGCGAGCGGGCGAGGGCGCGCTCCGTCCGTTGTCGCACCCGCAGCGCGAGGGTGCGGAGCGCGTCGAGGGGGCCCGCGTGACGCCCCACCACGCCGCAGGATGAGGCGTCGGCGGTCCAGCGAACGCCGCGGAGGACGGGCGTGCGCTCGGGCGGGTCGCGCGGCGCATTGCGCACGGGGACGAGCGGCCGGACGGTCATCGCGGCTTCGACGAGGTCGCCGGGGGTGGCGAGGCAGCGGCCGGGCGGGAGGCGCACCGCGACGAGGCCCCACGCGGGCATGTCGACGACGCAGCGGTCGTGGTCGCCGTCGCCCGCGCAGCCCTGCACCACCTTGCCCTGCAAGAGCTCGGCGTCCGCCACGGGGACGCGTGTCCACGTGGGGAGCGTGAGGGAGGCGCGGCGCGAGGCCCCCGCCAGGAGGGCCGCGGCCAGTAGGAGCACCGCGCCGAGCGCGCGATGGCGTCGGGCGACGAGCGGCCCGGCGAGCGCGAGGGCGACGGCGAGCGAGGCGGCGGTCACCACGTCGGGAGACGACGGGAGCGCGAGGCCCAGGAGGAAGGAGAGGGCGACAAGGGGGAGCGGTCCGTTCACGGAGGGTGCCCACTCATGGAGCGTGCCGTGCGGGAAATGAAGGCAAACGCGGGGTGGCGGCGGGGTGGCGGCGGTGGCGGCCGCCAGTGGCGGCGGGTGGCGGGTGGCGGCGGTCAGCGCGGGCCGTCGGGGACGATCTGGCGGAGCTGCCAGGCGAAGACGTGGAGGCGCAGCGAGGCGTCGGCGAAGGCGTCGCGGATGCGCCAGAAGAGGCGCGTGGAGGTGATCAGCGTGGCGAGGTGGATCGCGAGGATGCCGACGAAGGTGAGGGTGGGCGGGAGGTCGGTCATCTGCGGCGTGAGCACGACGGTGTTGTCGCGGAAGATGTACGACGGGGCGATGAGGCCCGAGACGTCCGCGAGCGCGGGCGCGAGCATCCCCGCGGCGCCGATGGCGAGGAAGACGATGCGCCGCTTGCGGTCGGGCATCATCGCGAAGGGGGCCGCGCAGGCCACGATCGCCGCGGGGACGAGCATGAAGGGGCCGAACAGCCGCGACGACGACACGATGCCGAGGACGGTGAGCGCCATGAGCGTGTACTGGCCGCCGAAGCGGAAGCGCCCGCCCCGCGAGAACCACCAGCTCAGCGCCCCCGCGGCGGCGATGAAGAGGGCCGCGAGCGCGAGCGGCACCCAGTCGCGCACGCCGAGCAGGAAGGCGCTCGGCACGAAGAGGAGCCAGGTGACGTACGCGCGGATGCCGCCGCGGGCGCCCGAGCGGAGCTGCGCGTCCTCCTCGGCGGCGAGGCGGGCCTTCACCTCCGCGGGGACGTCTCGGGGCGGCGCGAGCAGCAGGCGGACGAAGGTGCGGAGCGCGTCGTGGTTCTCGGCGTCGAGGGCGAGGGCGCGGCCGACGTCGCGCAGGGCCTCGACGCGCTGCGGCTCGTCGCCTGCGAGGACGCGCTCGGTGGCCTTCGAAGCCGACGCGGCGAGCTCGGAGGCGAGCGCGCGGCGGCGGGCGACGTCGCGGTCGCCGTCGAGGTAGTGCTCCAGCGCCTCGCGCATCGCCTGGGCGCTCGCGAGGCGCTTCGTGCGGTCGCGCGTGAGGGCGTCGCGGCAGAGGGCGTCGAGCTCGGGGGCGACGTCCTGCGCGGGCGCCGCCTCTGAGGGCCGGGGCGCGTCGCCCGTGAGGGTGGAGGCCATGAGGGCCTCGACGGTGTCGCCCGCGTGCAGCGGTCGCAGCGTGAGCACTTCGTAGAGGATCGCGCCGAGGGCGTAGACGTCCGCGCGTCCGTCGAGGTCGGTGACGGCCATGAGCTGCTCGGGGGCCATGTAGCCGGGCGTCCCGACGATGGCGCCCTGGGCGGTCTGGCGGGCCGCAGAGACGGGCGCCTGGACGCGCTCGGATGGGTCGGCGGCGGGGTCGTCGACGAGGCGGGCGATGCCCCAGTCGAGCACGTACACCTCGCCGAAATCGCCGAGCATGACGTTGGCGGGCTTGAGGTCGCGGTGGACGACGCCGCGCGCGTGGGCGTAGGCGACGGCGCCGCAGACGGTGCTGAGGTCGGCGAGGATGCGGCGGCGCGTCCAGCGCTTGCGGGCCTCGTCGTCGCCCGCGCGGAGGGCCTCGAGGATGGACTCGAGCGTGTGGCCGCGGACGCGCTTCATGGTGAAGTAGGTGGCCCCGTCGGCGCCGAGGCCGATGTCGTACACGGGGACGATGCACGGGTGCTCGAGCTGCCCCTGGATGCGCGCCTCGCGGAGAAAGCGCTCGCGCATCGCCTCGTCGCCGCCGTGGACGGGGCGGACGACCTTCATCGCGAGCTCGCGGCCGACGCGGCGGTCGCGGCAGGTGCGCACCTCGCCCATGCCGCCCTCGCCGAGGAGGTCGCCGACGCGGTAGCGGGTGGCGTGGCCCGCGTCGTCGAGGGTGGTGGCCTCCAGGTTGACCCGCGCGGCGCTGGGTGAGGCGGAGGCGTGGAGGGGGTCGCGGCGGAGCGTGGGGGCGTCTTCGCGGACGGTCATGGCGTGCGGAGGATAGGGCGGGAGGCGCCGTCGCTGCGAGGGGCGTGCGTGGGGGGAAGCAGTAGCGCGCGGCCCTCCGTTGCCTGCGCCGTCCCGCGTCGGCATATTGCGGCCATGACCCAGGCGCAGCCCGACTCAACCGAGGCAACAAAGGGCCGTGAGGCCCTGGTGGTGTACCGGAGCCTGGACGGGACCGGCGCGACCTACGCGCTGGAGCGGCGTACACGTGAGCGCGTACGGGCGTTTGCACAGTTCGCCGCGCTGCCTCCCAGGGTGTTCATCGCGCAGGAGAGCGGCACGGATTACGAGCGCGTGCACGGCACCGTCCGCGGCCTCGTGGTGCAGATGCTGACGGGACTCTCGAAGGACCGCCTGGAGAGCATCGGCCCGGTCGAGTTTGTCGACCCGGTCACGGAGCAGAGGCTGGACTGACCGCGCCGGGACCCCACGGCAGCTCGGGCAGATCGGTCCAGGTCTCCAGGTAGTCGCGGAGCGAGACCGCCCACCCCACCGCGTCGTCTTCGGTCCAGGTGACCTCCAGCAACAACGTGTCTCCCACCGCGAGCTCGTCAGGCTTTGGCTTCGGGCCGGGTGTGTTCGTGCGGTCGCGCGCGACGAAGTCGTCGCGTACGTCAGCGAGCTTCTGGCGGGGCACGAACAGGAAGCGCCACCGTCGGTTCCAACGAACCATCAGCATGAAGAACAGGTCGCTGGCCTTCTGCTCCCGTAGCTGTTGGCGAGAGAGCGTGTCCCTGACCACCTTGCGGGTGAGCCGTGCGTGTTCGTCGCGCAGCTCCTCCCCGACGTCGGCGGTCTTCACCTGGACGCGCCGCAGCGAGCCGCGCTGATCGTCGAGGACGAGCACGTCGTCCCCCACATCGACCGACGGGACGGCGACGTTGTACCCGCGCAGCAGAAGCTCCGACATCGCCGCGAAGTGCCCCGCCATCCCGAAGTGCGAGCGCTTCTCCGTGATCATGGCGCCGCTCTGAATCGCACCGTCCCAGGTCGCGCAATGGCGCGCGGGCTCACTGCCCCTTCGCGCAGGCCCCGCACGCAAACCGCCCCTGCGCCTGCGGCAGCACGCACCGCCGGCACCAGCGCGCCCACCAGCGCCACACGCCGGCAGTGGGAGCGGTCGAGAACTTCCCGCGCCGCCGTCCGTCGCACCGACCGCGATGAGACCCGCGCTCCCACCCCTCGCGATGCTCCTGGCCGCCACCCTCGCCTGCGCGCACGCCACGTCGCCTGCGCCGACGGTGCCCGCGCCCCCCGCGCCGGCGAACGACTGCGAGCGTGCCTGCCAGCGCTACGTCACCTGCTACCCCGCGTTGCCCGCGCGCCACGACGCGGCGTGCCGCCAGGACTGCCACGCGGAGATGACCGCCCTTGGCGCGCGCCGCTACGCCGACTGCCTCGAAGCGCTCCCCTGCGACGCGATCGCGGCGTCGCTCACGATGAACGAAGGCCCCGCCGGACGCTGCTACCCGCGCGACGACGCGTCGCGCAACCCGGCGGGGCGACGCCCGCGCTCGCGTGGTCAGCCCGCAGAGCCGAGCGCTTGAAAGGCGTCGCGCACCGCGGCGGTGGCGCTCACGAGCTTGCCGCGCACGGTGAAGCCCTCGCCCTCGCGCTTCGAGCCCGCGACCTTGAGCGTGAAGGCGAGCGCGCTCTCCCCGTGGAGCGTCCCACGAACGGGGGCGCCCGGCGGGTACGCGCGGGTCGAGGCGAGCAGCGTGACGGCGAGATCGCGGACGGGGCCGAGGGTGGCCTCGCCGCCGTCGTCCCAGGTGATGCGTGTCATGGCGACGACGACGCTACCACCGCGACGGGCGGCTGTGCCTCCTCCTCCGCTCGCGACCTCCGCGCCGCGGCGCGCGAGCGAGAATTCTTCGGCGCCTCCACCGGACGCCGCTTGGGCGCCGCGTGCGATCGTGCGACGCTCGCCGACCAAGGGAACACTCGATGAAGTTACTTCCTCTCCCAAGTGCGTTCGTGCTGCTGGTCGGCGCGCTGGCTGCGGGGTGTGGTGACCCGCAGCCCATCGTCGGCCGCGACGCCGCGCCGGATGTCGCCATGGACACGCCCCTCACCTGCACCGCGCCCGAGACGCTCTGCGGCGGGCGGTGCGCCAACCTCCAGACCGACCCGGCGCACTGTGGCGCCTGCGGCCGCGCGTGCGGCGCCGCCATGGTGTGCGTCGCGGGGGCCTGTCAGCTCGGCTGCCCCGCCACGCAGATGGCGTGCGGCGGCCAGTGCGTGAGCCTCCAGACCGACCCCGCGAACTGTGGCGCCTGCGGCACCGCGTGCCCCGCGGGCCAGATGTGCAGCCTCGGGCGCTGCGGCATCTCGTGCGACCGCTCGCTCACCACCTGCGCCGGCGGCGCCGACGGCGGCCCGGACGGCGGGGCGACGTCGTACTGCGCCGACACGCGCACCGACCGGCTGAACTGCGGCGCCTGCGGGGCCCGCTGCCCCGACGGCAACATCTGCACGGACGGCCGCTGCGCGCTGACCTGCGCGACCGATCAGACCCTGTGCGGCGGTTCGTGCCGCGACCTCTCCAACGACCTCGCCAACTGCGGCGCCTGCGGGATCATGTGCGCGGCGGGTCAGGTGTGCTCGCGCGGCGCGTGTCAGGTGTCGTGCGGCAGCGGGCTGATGAGCTGCTCGGGCGTGTGCCGTGACCTCATGACCGACAACAACCACTGCGGCGCGTGTGGCACCGAGTGCCCCGCCGGTCAGGTGTGCTCGGGCGGGATGTGCCGCGTCTCGTGCGGCGCCGGCACCACCAACTGCGGCGGCGTGTGCCGCGCGCTGATGACCGACAACGCCAACTGCGGCATGTGTGGGATGGCCTGCCCGGCGGGTCAGGTGTGCGCGGGCGGCGCCTGCACGGTGACCTGCGTCGCGGGCACCACCAACTGTTCGGGCACGTGCCGCGACCTCATGAACGATCGCCTCCACTGCGGCGCGTGCGGGATGGCCTGCCCCGCGGGTCAGATCTGCGTGGGCGGCGCGTGCTCGACCTCCTGCGGGACGGGGCTCACTGCGTGCGCGGGCGGCTGCACCAACACCGCCACCGACCCGTCCCACTGCGGCGGCTGCGGGATGGCGTGCAGCTTCGCCCGCGCGACCGCGTACTGCCTCGCGTCCACCTGCGGCCTCGCGGCCTGCACGGCCGGCTTCGGCGACTGCAACCGCACGACGGGCGACGGCTGCGAGGTCGACCTCTCCACCAGCGTCAGCAACTGCGGCGCCTGCGGCAACGCGTGCCCTGCGCTCGCCCAAGCGACCGCGGCCTGCGTCGCCGGCGCGTGCGGCCTCGGGGCCTGCGCGTCGGTGTACGGCAACTGCAACGGGATGGCCGCGGACGGCTGCGAGGTCGACCTCTCCACCAACGTCAGCCACTGCGGCGCCTGCGGCAACGCCTGCCCCGCGGGGCGGAGCTGCCGGTCGGGCATCTGCTCCACGATGCCCGTCGTGGTCACCTTCAACCCGACGGGCACCGGCCCCACGGGCACCTTGCAGAACTGGACCGTCCCCGCGGGTGTGACGAGCATCACGATCGAGGCGTGGGGCGCGCAGGGCGGCAGCGGCACCGTGTACGGCTGCGGTTGCAGCCTCGCGGGGGGCCGAGGCGCGTACGTCCGCGGGGTCTTCAGCGTCACGCCCGGCGCGGTGCTCGACATCCTCGTCGGCCACGCGGGCGGCGCCAGCGGCGGCCCGCACGGCAACGAGAACGGCGGCGGCGGCGGCACCTTCGTCGTGCAGCGCGCCGGGGTCGTCCCGCTCGCGATCGCGGGCGGGGGCGGCGGTGGCCCGTCGATGACGTACGGCCTCAGTTGCCCGCGCGCGCCGGCGAGCGCAGACGGCCAGGCGGGCACCGCGGGCGCGAACGTGAACTGCTCCACCTCCGCCATCGGCGGGTCGAGCGGTGCGGGCGGCAGCGCGACTGGCGCCTACCAGGGCGGCGCGGGGGGCGGCTTCATCGGCAACGGCGCCAATGGCACGATGCACTGCTCGCTCGCGTTCGGCGGCCTGAGCTACCAGAACGGCGGCACCGGGGGCGCGGGCAACAGCTGCTACAACACCAACAACTGGGGCGGGTACGGCGGCGGCGGCGGCGGCAACCTCGGCGGCCCCGGCGGCGGCGGCGGGTACTCGGGCGGCGCCACGGCGGCCAACTGGTCGAGCCACTCGACCTACGGCGGCGGCGGCGGCTCGTACAACGCGGGCACCGCCCAGACGAACACCGCCGGCGTGCAGAGCGGCTCAGGCCGCGTCGTCATCTCGTACTGATCCCCACCACCCGGATTTCACTCCGCGGTATCGTCGCTCCATGCGCGGCGCCCTGGTTCCCCTCGCGCTTCTTCTGGCGGACGCGGGCTGCCTCACCACGCTCGACCCGTGTGGCCGCGCCGCGCCCGGCGCCTCGCTGGAGTGCCCCGTCGAGGGCGTGTTCGACCGCGCCTTCTCGCTGCGCGTCCCCGCGCGTTGGGACGGCGCTGCGCCGCTCCCGGTGATCGTCGCGTTCCATGGTGGTGGTGGCAACCGTCGCTCGGCGGAGAGCGTGACGTGTCCTACCGGCACCGCGGGCGAGCCCGGGTGCCTCTCCACCGTCGCTGCCGCCGCGGGCTACGTCCTCGTGCTCCCTGATGGCACCGGCCTCCGCCCCCTCCGCAACGTCCGCTCATGGAACGCGGGCGGCGGCCGCGACGGCTGGCAGTGCGTGAGCCGCGGCGCGTGTCAGTCCGGCGTCGACGACCTCGACTACTTCGACCGCCTCCTCGCCGCCGTCGAGCGCGCGGTGCCGATCGACCGACGGCGGGTGTTCGTCACCGGGCTCTCCAACGGCGGGGCCCTTTCGCACCGCCTCGCGTGCGAGCGCCCCGACGTCGTCGCCGCTGTCGCCGCCGTCGGGGGCGCCAACCAGCACGCCATCGCGGGCGGCCGCTGCGACGCGCGCGTCCCGGTGATGCAGATCCACGGCGTCGACGACCCGTGCTGGGGCTACGAGACGCGCTCGTCCGCGTGCGCCTTCCTCGAAGAGGGCCGCAAGGTGGGCGTCGACGACACCCTCGCCGCGTGGCGAACCCGCAACGGCTGCGGCGCCATGGCGAGCGACGAGCTGCTCCCCGACGCGCGACCCGACGGCACCCGCGCGCTCCGCCGTACGTGGGCGGGCTGCGCGGCGCTGGTGGTTCATCTGCGCGTCGAGGGGGGCGGGCACACCTGGCCCGGCGGCCACCAGTACCTCGACGTCGACACGGTCGGTCGGGTGTCGCGCGACTTCAACGCCAGCGAGGAGATCGTGAGGTTCTTCGATGCGAACCCTCGCCGTTAGCGCGCTCGCGGCGTGCGCCCTCGGGTGCCCCTCGACGTCGATGTACCGCAGCGCCGAGCCCGTCCCCGCGGGCCGATGGCAGGCGTCGCTCCTCGCCGGCGCGGGGGCGCTCGCCGACCGCGAGACCGGGGCGCGCTCGCCCACGGGCTACGGCGCCCTCGGGTTGCAGCGCGGGCTCACCGACGACGTCGACGTCGGGGTGCGGCTCTACACCGTGGGGCTGAGCGCGCTCGCGACCCTTCGCTTCGTGCATCGCGGGCGGTGGTCGGTGGCCGTCGCCCCCGAGCTCTCCGTCGCGCGCACGCCGACCACGACGACCACCACCAATGCCTTCCACCTCTTCGCCGCCGCGACCGTCCCGGTGACGTACCGCCTGTCGCGCACGTGGGCCTTCTCCGCGGGGCCCTCGCTCGGCGGCGGCGTGTACCTCCCCGAGGCGGGCGGGCGCGCCGGAGGGATGTGGCTCGGGGCCTTCGTCAACGTCGAGGCCCGCCTCGGCGAGCGCTGGTGGCTCGTCCCCGAGGTGAGCGGTTACAACGTGGTCGTGGGCGACGTGCCGCTGCGCGGAGGGCTCTTCACCGCGGGCCTCGGGCTGCGCTTCGGCTTCTGACCGCTACCCCTTGCGCCCGCGCACCATCGCCGCGCGGGCCTCCTTGTCCTGCTCGCGCTTCTTGATCTCCTGACGGCGGTCGGCGCTCTCCTTGCCGCGCGCGAGGCCGAGCTCCACCTTCACCTTGCCGCCCTTGAAGTACGCGCTCAGCGCGACGAGGGTGTAGCCGCGCTGGGAGATCTTGCCGTCGAGCCGGTCGATCTCGGTGCGGTGCGCGAGGAGGCGGCGCGAACGCTTCTCCTCGTGCTTCACCATCGTCGCGAAGGGGTACGGCGGGACGTACGCGTTGAGCAGGGAGAGCTGCCCCGCCTGCACGATGGCGTAGGCGTCGCCGAGCTCCATCTTGCCGTCGCGGAGGCTCTTCACCTCCGAGCCCATGAGCACCACGCCCACCTCGATGCGCTCGTCGATGTGGTAGCGCATGACGGCGCGGCGGTTCTCGGAGATGAGCTTGATGCCCTCGTCGGGCTTTGCGACGGACATGACGGTACCTGCGGGAGGGAGAGGAGCGCCGACGCTAGCACGCGCCGACGTGCGGGCTCAGAGGATCTCGGGGATGGCCGCGACGACTGGTCTCTGGACAGGGACGCCGGGCGCCACGGGGACGGTGTGATCCCACGGGGTGACGTCCTCGCGGCCGAGGGCGAAGTCGGTGTGGGCGTGGCCGTAGCGCAGCCCGTCGGGCACGTGGCGGAGCGGGAAGTGCCCCGCGCCTGCGCCCGTGAAGGCCGCGGCGGCCCGCCACGTGACCACCACGGGCGACAGGCCCACGAGGCGGTCGGCGTTGAAGTCGTAGTCGAGGTCGTTGTTGTTGTCGTCGTAGAGCACGATCCGCGCGACGGCCACCTGGCTGCCCATCCACGCGACCACGGCCTCCGTCGGCGGCGCCGTGAGGGTGAGCGGGAAGGTGGCGAAGCGACCCACGAAGCGCACCGCGGTGCCGTTGCTCTCGAACCAGCGGTTGTCGCCGCGGAGGTCCCAGAGCAGCGCGACGCGGGGGCGTGTGGCGGCAACAGCGACGCCCTCGCCCACGATGGCGAGCCCCGGCGCGTTGATGGACGGCAGCGCCGGGCCCGGGCCGCTCGTCCGCGCGTAGGTGGTGCGCGCGCCCGACATCGCGTCGACGAAGGTCACCGTGCCGTCGGCGTTGCGGACGAAGCGTGTGGGCGTCGGCGCCCCAGGGATCTGGAACTCGCCGCGCGCGTCGTCGAGCACGCCGGGCACGCCGTAGCCGTTGGCGGTGTAGCCCTGGTCCGTCACGGAGGTGGGCGCGTAGGTGTAGAAATACCCGCCCCCGAGCAACCCGAAGGAGAGCGCGAGGTGCGTCGCCCCGAGGAACATCAGCCCGTTGATGCGAAAGGGCGTGGCCATCCCCGTGCCCGGGTCGGGGACGGGCGTGTCGCGGTCGGTGAGGGTGAACATCCGCCCGTCATCGCCCATGAACTCGTAGCGCACGGCGCGCCACGTCCCGAGGAGCGAGCTGGCCGCGTCGGGGGGTGTGACCGGCGCATCAGTCGTCATCGGGAGGTCCACGGTGGTGGTCGCGTCGGGGACGGTCGTCGCATCCACGGTGGTTGATGCGTCGGCGCCGGGCACGTCGAAGGTGAGCCCGTCGGGCGTCCCCGCGTCGGGGAGCGCGCGGTCGGCGGCGGGGCCGTCGGGCGTCGCGCCGTCGACCACGGAGCTGCCACCGGGGCCTACGGTGTTGGGCGCGCACGCGGCGAGGAGCACGGCGAGGAGTGGGATGCGCTTCATGGCGGTGCGGAGGGTGCGCCCGGCCCGCGGTGGGCGTCAACCGTCAGGGGGTCGTGACGTGGCACACGCGCAGGAGGGAGCGACCGAGCGACGTGTCCGCCTCCGTCTCGAAGACCGGTGCCTGCGACCACGGGGGCTCCATCGCCGCCGGGTCGTCGCGGAGGAGGCAGGTCTGCGTCGTGTGTCGGAACTCCCACGTCCCCGTGGGCAACACGCTCCGGATCGCGACGCCGGAAGGCAGGTTGGGGAGCGCCCGGTTGCGCCAGGGCGTGGCGTCGACCGCGAAGCCCTCCCAACGGAGCGCGGCTCCACGGTCGGGGCCGCTGGACAACGCGAAGGCCGCCCGGTGCCAGCCGCTCGTGTCCGCCGTCATACGCGTCCCGCGGGTGTCGGTCGGCCCGGCGGCGCTGAGCCGCGTCGTGAGGTCTTGCACGGGTGGCACCGCGATCGCGAGCCCGGCGAAGGGAGGCCGCGTCGCGACCGTCACCTCATAGGTGCTCTGCCCCACGATCGGCGGCCCCACCCGGAGCACCCCGATGACGCGCTCGGGGCGGAGCGCGCCGTCGAAGGCCGTCACGATCATCCGCGCCGGGAGCCGGTTGGTGGGCGTCTCCAGTTGCATCGCTCCCACGCGCGCCGGTCGATCGCCCGAGGCCGTGTACTTGCGCTGCATCACCAGCGTGCGCGTCACCGCGATGGGCATCGCTCCCGTGACGAGGCCGACGCTCGGAAACTCCAGCAGGCTCGCCCACGTCATGGGCGACTGTGGACGCGCGGGGAAGGCCACCATGAGGTCGGCGTCGAGGTCGCGCGACACGTCGGAGGCCCGCCACGCGTTGAGGGGGCGCGTCCCGAGTGCGCCGTCGAACTCGATCGCCGTGAGCGCGAGCGGCGGCGCGCCGGGCCACGACTCCACCACGAGCTCGCTCCGATCGGGCTGGTGCATGGTGTCGCCGAAGCCGCCTTCGACCACGACGCGGTTGGCGGGATCGCGACGACCCGTGTACCGCACCACGCGCGTCCGCACGGCGGCGTCGGCGGGGCGCAGGCTCGCGTCCTGCGGCTGCATGCGCACGGTGGTCTGGAAGGGAGGACGCACCCCGAGGAGCGACAGCGCCACGTAGTCCGCCTGCGCGAGGGTCACGTCGTAGCGCTGGCCGGGGACGAGTGTCAGGCGGAGGTGCCCGTCGGCGCCCACCGTGCCCTCGACGAAGCCGCCGTCCTCGGCCTCCGCGCGGCCAAAGGCGCCGACCGCGGGGACACCTGGCGTTCGCGGCCAGAGAACCACCGTGATGTCCAGCGTGGTCGGTGGGACGGTCGCCTCCAAGACCACGTCCCCCGCGTCGCCCGCGTCACCGCGCGACCCGGCGATGGTGTTCGCGCACCCCAGCACAAGAGACAGAACCGCGACCCGCTTCATCCCCGCGAGGCTACCACCGCGATGAACCCATTGCGCGAGGCGACGCCTTCGATTACCCGTCTTCGCACCTATGTCAGACGCGAAGCTCAGGGAGACGCTCGATCGGGTCGAGCGCGGCGGGGCCGAGAAGTACCACCAGAAGAACGCCAAGGAGGGGAAGCTCTTCGCCCGCGAGCGCATCGCCCGGCTCATCGACCCGGGGAGCTTCATCGAAGAGGCCGCCCTCGCCAACAACCGCGACCCCGACCTCCCCGCCGACGGCGTGGTGACGGGGACGGCCACCGTCGGCGGGCGCACCGTGGCCATCATGGCCAACGACTCCACCATCAAGGCCGGCTCGTGGGGATGGCGCACGGTGGAGAAGATCCTGCGCATCCAGGAGGTGGCCCGCGACCTCCAGTGCCCGCTCTTCTACCTCGTCGACTCGGCCGGCGCGCGCATCACCGACCAGGTGGAGATGTTCCCGGGGCGCCGCGGCGCGGGGAGGATCTTCTACAACCAGGTGCAGATGTCCGGGCAGATCCCGCAGGTGTGCCTGCTCTTCGGGCCGAGCGCGGCGGGCGGCGCGTACATCCCCGCCTTCTGCGACGTCGTCATCATGGTGGAGGGCAACGCGAGCATGTACCTCGGCTCGCCCCGCATGGCCGAGATGGTCATCGGCGAGAAGGTGACGCTGGAGGAGATGGGCGGCGCGCGCATGCACTGCTCCGTCTCGGGCTGCGGCGACGTGCTGGTGAAATCCGAGGACGAGGCCATCGCCTGGGCGAAGCGCTACCTCGCGTACATGCCGCAGAACTGGCGCGAGCGCACCGCCCGCATCGAGTCCGTCGAGCCCGCGGCCTCGGGCAAGCGCCTCGAAGAGATCGTCCCCGTCGACGAGAACAAGCCCTTCAAGATGGAGCTCTTCATCCGCGAGCTCATCGACCGCGACAGCTACCTGGAGGTGAAGAAGCTCTTCGCCCAGGAGATCATCACGGCCTTCGCGCGCATCGAGGGCCAGGCCGTCGGCATCATCGCCAACAACCCCTACTACAAGGGCGGCGTGCTCTTCGTCGACTCGGCCGACAAGGCCGCCCGCTTCATCACCCTCTGCGACGCCTTCAACCTCCCGCTCCTCTACCTCGCCGACGTGCCCGGCTTCATGATCGGCACGAAGGTGGAGCAGCAGGGCATCATCCGCGCGGGGGCGAAGATGATCGCCGCGATGAGCGACGCGCGCGTGCCGAAGGTGAGCGTGGTGGTGCGGAAGGCCTACGGCGCGGGGCTCTACGCGATGTGCGGCCCGGCCTTCGAGCCCGACGTGTGCCTCGCGCTCCCGACGGCGAGCATCGCGGTGATGGGCCCCAACGCGGCGGTCAACGCGGTGTTCTACAACAAGATCCAGGAGCAGCCCGAGGGGGAGGTGCGGGACGCCTTCGTGGCGAAGCTCCGCGCGGAGTACCGGGAAGACATCGACCTCTACAAGCTCGCCAGCGAGCTGGTGGTCGACGCGGTGGTACCCTTCGAGGGGCTGCGGCAGGAGCTGTCGCGGCGCCTCGCGCGGCTGATGTCGAAGCACGAGTCGCGGCCCGCGAAGCACCACATGGTCACCCCGGTGTGAGACGACGCTCATGACGCTCCCCCTCGACCGCGAGTCCCTCGTCCGCGCCGTGCGGGCGGGCGTGTCCTTCGACTACCTGTGCTTCTACGGGCACCGCCCCTCGGACGACGGCGAGCTCACCGACGCGTGCTTCAGCCAGTGGTGGGACGCTCCCTTCGACGTCGACGGGGTCACCTACGACACCGCCGAGCACTGGATGATGGCCTCCAAGGCCACCCTCTTCGGCGACGCGGAGATGCACGCGAAGATCCTCGTCGCGCCGTCGCCCGCGGCCGCGAAGAAGCTCGGTCGGGCGGTGCGCGGCTTCGACGAGTCCACCTGGAAGCGCCACCGCTTCGACCTCGTGACGAAGGGCAACGTGGCGAAGTTCTCGTCGACGCCCGAGCTGAAGCGGTACCTGCTCGACACGGGCGAGACCATCCTCGTCGAGGCGGCGCCGCGCGACACCATCTGGGGCGTCGGGCTGGGCGCGTCGAACCCCGCGGCGAGCGACCCGACCCGCTGGCGGGGCTCAAACCTCCTGGGCTTCGCGCTCGTCCGCGCGCGCCACGTGCTGCGCGGCGAGCTGTCGGCGCCGTAGCGGCCGGTTGGATGGGTGTGAGGAGGGCTGCCATGGTCGCCTCGAAGAAGCCTGCTGGGAAGACGAAGGCGCTCACGCCGAACGGGCTGCCGCTCAAAGGGTCGGCGGGGCCGCGCGTCCTGGACGACCTGGGGCTCACGGACGCCGAGCTCGCGGCCTTCCTCCCGCCCGACGCGCCGCGCTGGGTCCGGTCGGTGTTGTGGTGTCAGTTCGAAGGCCCGGCCTCGCTCGAAGCGATCGCCGCACACTTCAGTTCGCGCTTCACGGTCACGCGCTCGGTGGACAAGAGGTTTCCCCCCGATGGTCCCGCGGAGGGGGTCGACGTCCCGACGGTCGCGCTGCGCCCGAAGGGCAGGTACGTCACGTACCTGTTCTATGGGATGCGCGGGGACACCTACGTCGAGGACGGGTCATGGCAGTTCGAGGCCGCCTTCCACGGCAGCGGGACCGACTGGGGCTCCAACCGCGCGGTGTACGAGCGCTTCAAGTCCGTGGAACTACCGGCTCTGGGCGCGCGCGCCGTCGTCGAGCGCACGGAGTAGCGCGGGAAGCCTGCGCCGCCGTAGCGCCACCAGCGCCACCAGCGCCCACCACCACCCACGGCTCCGCGGCTCGGTCTGCGTGCGGCACCCGCACGACCCCGTGAGCGCCTCCCGCGTGCCCTCGTCCGTCGCCGCGACGTCCGCGTCCTCCGCCGGCTCCACATCGCGCGCCTCCGTCACGTCGGGTGCGCTCACGGCATCGCGCGCCGTCGCCACGTCGGCCGCGACGTCGTTCACTACGTCCATCATCGCGCTCGCGTCGGGGCGCACGCTCGCGTCGGGCGGCGTCACCCCGGCGTCGGGCATCGGCGGCGGGGCCGCGACCCACACGCCCAGCAGGTCGACGATCACATGCGCCCGCACGCTGCTGAAGAGGCACAGCGCGCCGTCGCCCACCGCAGTGCTGGTGAGCCCGCCCACCGCGCGGTCGGCTGGGAAGTTGAGCGTCGAGGTCGCCGGCGCGGACGTGCCGCACGGGAAGGTGGTGACGTAGCCCGGCGCGGCGGCGTCGGTGACCGTGACGTTGGCCACCACCGCGCCCACCGCCGCGGGCATCCCCGCCAGTCGTTGGATGGGCAGCGTCAGCACCTGCCCCGCCCCCACGCGCCCCGCGTAGGGCGTCGTCGTGCGCCGGGTGTCGAGCACGCGCTGCGGGAAGAGGGGGACGTACGACAGCGGCGCCGTCGGGCTGAGGTGGCCCGTCACGTCGACCACCACGTCGACGTCCGCGGACGACGTGAGGCAGAGCTGCCCCGAGCCGAGGCCCGACACCACCGCGTTGGCCACGACGTCGCCGGGCGCGTAGTTGAGGTTCGACGCGAGCGGAACGGGCATGCCGCACGGCGACGCAGTGAGATAGCCCGCCGTCGCACCGGCGATCACCGCGACGCTCGCCACCACGCCCACGGCTCCTGCGGGCGCCCGCACGTCGACCGCGCGCGTGACGCCCGCCCGCAGCGGCGCCGCGGGGGTGCGCGTGTCGAGCACCCGCGTCGGCGGGATCGTTGCCAGCCCCGCGCCCGTCGGCGCGAACGACCCCGCGAGGTCGGCGATGAGCTCCACCGCGGTGTGGGCTTCGAAGGCCACCTGGTTCATCGCGCCGAGGGCGACGGGGACGGCGTTGGCCACCGCGCGGGTGGGCTCGTAGTTGACGTTGGAGGTCTCGGGGCGCGGGCGGCCGTGCGGAAACACCGTGACGTAGCCCGGCACCTGGAGGCCGACGGCGGTGACGTTGAGCCACACCGCGGTCGCGTCCGCGGGGACGCCCGACGCGGCCCAGTCGCGGAAGGCGCCGCTGCTCGTGAGCGCGAGGGGCCCCGCGTTGCTGCCGTCGCCGCGCACGAGGCGGGCGCTCGTCTCGGGGCCGCGCGTGTCGAAGAGGCGAGCGGGCGCCATCGGGCGGAAGCGGGAGGGCGCCGTGAGGGGCGTCACGCCGGGCAGCGCGGCGTCGGTCACCGCGCGCGCCGTCGGGGGCTCCACCACCGTCTCGCGCAGTCCGCAGTGAGGCGCCGCCCCCGAGCCGCTGGCGAAGACGGCGAGGTGGTCGCCGACCACGCGCTCGCCGCTCGCGTCGGAGGGGCGGTTGACGAGGCCCGCGCTCGTCCAGAGCGTCGAGGAGCCGCCGCCGTCGAGGCCCATCGCGTCGTGGGCGCCGAGCTCGCGGAAGACGGCGATCATCTCGTCGCAGGTCATGCCGATGCTGGCGCTCGAGCGGCCGTCGGCGACGAGGAGGATGACGGTGCGACGGTCGCGCGAGAGGCCGATGGCGGTGCGCGGGTGACGGAGGCCCGGCGCGCAGACGAAGCCGCCCGCCGCGGGGCCGTTGTCGTCGATGCCGAGCTGCGGGACGCCGTCGTGGAGCAGCGTCCAGCGGCCGCCGAGCTGCTCGGTCACCCAGGGGTACGGCCGGGGGAGCACCACGTAGTCGGGGGTCATCTCGAGGCGGTTGGCGCCGACGGAGAAGTTGCCGCTGTGGTCGGTGTCGGGGGCGCTCCACACCTGGCCGTTGCCGACGTTGAGGCCGAAATCGTGGTCGAAGAAATCGCCGTTGATCGCGAGCTGCGCGCCCACGAGCCGCCCGAACGACGACGTGGTGCGTCGCCCCTCCGACGGGGCCGTCACGCGGAAGCGGATGCCGGGCGCGCAGCTGTCGATCACCGCCGCCCAGAGCACCACGGGCTGCGGCGTGGTGCGGCGCAGCAGGCGGACGCCGGGGAAGGGCGTCGTCCACACGTCGACCGCGCCGGCCGGGAGCGCCACGAAGAGGAAGAGGAAGACCAGAAACGCCCGTCGCATGACGGGGAGACTACCAGCGCGCGTCACAAATCGCTGCGCTCGTGGCCCGCGGCGATGGCGAGGATGTGGTCGAGGTCGACGGGCTTGACGAGGTGCAGGTCGAAGCCCGCGGCCCGGCTCCGTTCGCGGTCGGACTCCTGGCCGTAGCCCGTCACCGCCACGAGGAGGATGCGCCGCCCGGGCGCCGCCTCCCGCAGCCGCTGCGCCACCTCGTAGCCGTCCATCGCGGGGAGGCCGATGTCGATGAAGGCGACGTCCGGCGTGAGCTCCTCCGCGATGCGGAGACCGCTCAGGCCGTCGTACGCGGACCGCGCCTCGTGGCCCGCGGCGCGGAGGCCCTCGGTGAAGAGGTCGGCGGCGTCGAGGTTGTCGTCGACGACGAGCACGCGCGCCAGCGGGCGGTCGGCGCGAGGGGGCGGCGCGGTCGACGCGCGCTGCACGTCCGTGATGGGGCGCGAGCGGTCGAGGGGCAGGCGGACGACGAACTCGCTCCCCCGGCGCGCCCCCTCGCTCTGCGCGGTGACGGTGCCGCCGTGCTGCTCGACCAGCGAGCGCACGATGGAGAGCCCGAGCCCGAGGCCCCCGCGGGCGCGATCGAGCGTCCGTTCGCCCTGCACAAACTGCTCGAACACCCGGGGGAGGAGCGCCGCGGAGATGCCCATGCCGTTGTCCTTCACGCGCAGCACGACGTCTGCGCCGTCGTGTGTGGCGGTGGCCTCGATGAGCCCGCCGGGGTCGGTGTACTTCGCCGCGTTGGTGAGCAGGTTGGAGATCACCTGCGCGAGCCGGTGGGCGTCGGCCATCAACGGCAGGCCGCGCGCGGGGACGGTGACCGTGAAGCGATGGCGCTTCTCCTCCAGGAGCGGCGAGGCCGTCTCCACCGCGCTGACGAAGACGTCGCCGAGCTCGACGCGCTGCAGCTTGAGCTCCACCTTGCCGCGGGTGATGCGGGCCACGTCGAGGAGGTCGCCCACGAGGCGGGCCATGTGCTCCACCTGGCGCTCGATGACGGCGCGCTCGCGCTCGAACACCTCGGGGGCGCGGAGCTTCATGAGCTGGAGCGACGTGACGATGGGCGACAGCGGGTTGCGCAGCTCGTGACCCAGCAGCGCGAGAAATTCGTCCTTCGTCCGGCTCGCCGCCTCGGCGTGGGCCCGCGCGGCCTTCTCCGACTCGTGGAGGAGCGAGCGGTCGAGCGCGAGCCCGAGCGACCACGCGAGGCGCATCATCCGGGTGCGCGCGGCGTCGTCGAAGTGCGCCGTGCGGAAGCCCAGCCAGAGCACCCCCCGCGTCACCTCGCGCCCCACGAGCGGCAGCGCGGCCCACGCCTCGCGCTGGCCGAGGGGGACGGTCGCCATGAGGGGGAAGCGCCGGAGCAGCTCGGCCCGCGTCTCGATGAAGACGGGCTCCGCGGTGCGCTGCGCGACCGCGGCGGGGTAGTCGGAGTCGACCAGGAGCCCCGGGAAGGCGCGCACCTCCTCGGCCGTGTACCCGGCGGTCTCCGAGAGCACGAGCTGACCGTCTCTTTCGAGGAGCAGGCTGCCGAACGAGGTGCCGAGCGCGGGGAGCGCGAGGCGCAGCGCGGACGCGACCACCTCTTGCACCGTGGCGGCCTCGGCGAGCACCGAGGCGAGCTCGCTGGCGAGCCGGAGGTCGTCTTCGAAGCGCCGGCGCCGCGCGTCCATCTGGTCGACGGTGCGCGCGAGGAGGATCACCACACCGCCGAAGGTTCCGATCACGGCGATGACGAGGAGCGCGGTGCCCTCGGCGGGGGTGTAGAGCGCGCGCCGCTGCGCGCCGAGCCAGAGCCAGCCGAGCGCCACGGGGGCGACGACGCTCAGCACGAGGAGCCGTCGGACGAGGTAGCCCGCCGCCTCCGCGCTGCGGAGGAGCCGCACGATGCCTACCTCGCGGCGCAGCAGCAGCGACCCGACGCTCACCAGCGCGAGCCCGACGGCGGTGAAGGGCGACATGCGGATGTGCTGCGTGGGCTGGTAGAGCATCGTCGCGCCGTACAGGTACCCGAGCAGCGCGGCGAAGCCGACGACCAGCACCGCGCCGCTCGCCGCCTGCGACGCGACCACCCACGACCGCTGCGGCCGTCGCGCGAGCAGGAGCGCCAGGCCGGCGCCGACGAGTCCGAGGGCCGCGTTGGGGGCCATGCGGTTGGGGAAGCGCGCGCTCTCCGGGAGGATGACGTCGCGGGCGAGGCCCTGGTCGATGCCGAGATCGATCGCGAAGGCGTACTCCGCGAGGGTGGCGGCGGCGAGGGCGGTGGCCGCCGCGGCGAGCCCGCACCCCACCCGGTCGAGCCGAGCGCCGCGTGTGGCGCTCGCCCGCAGCGTGAGCCCGAGCGCGACGAGCGCGAGGCACACCGCGGTGTTGGTCTTCATGCGGGGCGCCACCCATTGCACCGCGCCCGGGGAGCCGACGAACCAGACCGCCAGGAAGCACAGCGCCCCTGCGAGCGCGGCGATCCCCGCGGCGCGCGGGAGGGCTCCCGCGGGTTCGTCCGGTGCGTCAAGGGGCTGTGAGGTGGTGGGCAAAGGGGATCGCCGTGGGGAGACTGCGAGCGCGCGGCCGCTCCCGTCCACGCGACGCGGGCCACACGTTGTACGCGATTGCCGGCGGGGTCACAAGAAGCGCGGTCTTGACGGCGCTGGGGGGGGCTGCGGTGAGATGCACCCGATGGGAGGGACACCACCCGTTGATGAGTTTGGACTCCTGGGCGCCGCGGTCGAAGGCAAGTACGCCGTCGAGTCGGTGGTCGCGGCCGGCGGGTTCGGCGTGGTGTATCGCGGTCGCCACCAGGTGCTCGGCAACACCATCGCCCTCAAGGTGCTGAAGGTGCCGCCTGACATGCGCGACGACGTGCGTCAGGCCTTCGTCCAGATGTTCTTGAACGAGGCGCGGATCGTCGCGAGCCTCAAGCACCCCGCGGTGGTGCGCGCCATCGACTTCGGCGCGGTGGAGTACGCCGAGGGCCGCGTCGCCCCGTGGATGGCGCTCGACTGGATCGACGGCGTCACCCTCGCGGAGGACCTCGACGCCCGCCGCGGCCGGGGCGGTCGCACCCCCGAGGAGGCCCTCGCGCTCCTCACGCCCGTGCTCGAAGCGCTGGCCGAGGCCCACGAGGCGGGCGTCGTGCACCGCGACATCAAGCCCGGCAACGTGATGATCCCGAGCGCCCCGAGCGCGCGCGGACGGCGCGGGGGGAGGGCGGGCGCAGGCGAGACGCGGCTGCTGGATTTCGGCATCGCCAAGGTGATGGAGGGCGACGAGGGCACGACGAGCGGGCAGACGCAGACCCACTCCACGCTCCCGGCGTTTTCTCCGAAGTACGCCTCGCCCGAGCAGGTGAGCCGGATGAAGACGGGGCCGTGGACGGACGTGCACGCCGTCGCGCTCCTGCTCACGGAGGTGCTCCTCGACGCGGCGCCGTACGAGAGCGGCGACAAGCTCCGGCTCACCGCGCAGGTGATGTCGTCGACGCGCCCGACGCCCGCCCGCTTCGGCGTCGACGTGGGGCCGTGGGAGCCCGTGCTGGCCCGCGCCCTCGCCCTCCACCCGAACGATCGCTACGCCGACGCGGGCGAGCTCCTGAGCGCCCTCGAAGCCGCCGTCGCGGGGGCGCAGCGGGCGCGCGCCGCGATGCCGCAGCCCCTCGACGAGCCGACGCTCACGCGCACCGTCCCCGCCGCGCCGCCGCCCGCGGTGGCGCCCGTTGGGGCCGGGACGATCTCCGCGGTGGTGTCGCAGACCCCGCCCGCGCCGCCCGCGCCTCGGGCGAAGACGGCGCGCCTCGTGGGGATCGCGGTCGTGGCCGCCCTGGTGGGCGTGGCGACGTACTCGGTGGGGCGCGCCCGCGCCCGACCGCCGCGCGTCGAGGGGGCGGTGCAGCCGGTGGTGGCGGCGCCCGTCGTGGTGGAGTCGCCGCGCGTCGCTTCGACCGACGACGCTGCGGTCGCGGTCGTCGATGCGGTCGTGACGGTCGCGGCGCCGCCCGTCGCGGTGCGCCCACGCGTGTCGGCGGTGCGGGTGGAGGTGGGGCGGCCCCGCACGACGCGCCCGCGTCGTTTGACCCCATCGGTGCAGGCGGCGGACGAGCGCCCGCCGCTGGAGTGATCGGACGTGCGCGACGCGACCTTCGTGACGGCCCTCGCGCTGCTCCTGACCCCGGCGTGGTCGCGGGCGCAGGAGGCGCCGTCGCGCCGCGATCTGCTGGTGCGCGCGGAGGCGGCGAGCCGTGAGGGCCAGCACGCGGACGCGCTCGCGCTGGCGGAGGCCGCCGGGCGCATGCAGATGACGCCGTCGGTGCGGATGTTCCTCGCGGAGGAGCACGAGGCGCTGGCGGAGGGCGGGGTGCGCGGCCGGCACCTGCTCGACGCGGCGGCGATGGCGCAGGCGTGTGTGCGCGACGCCAACGCGCAGCCGACGCTCAACAACCGCGACCGCATCCTCGCGCGCTGCACCGTGCTCCTCCAGCGGCTCAACGCGCGCATCGCGCGGGTGCGGGTGGTGGTGGCCGCGACGCCGCCCGCGGGCACGGAGGTGCGCCTCGACGAGCGCAGGCTCACCGACGCCGAGTGGAACACCCCCATCGAGGTGCTGCCGGGGGAGAGCGTCGTGGAGGCGCGGTCGCCGGACGGCCGGGTGTTTCGGCAGACGGTGCGGCTCGCGGCCGAAGGGAGCGCGACGGTGACGGTGCGCTTCTCGCCCGTCGCGCTGACGTCCGCGCCTGGCGCGCTGGCCGATCGCCCGCCCGCGGCGTCGCCCGTCTGGCCGCGCGTGGTGGGGTGGTCGCTGGTGGGCGTCGGCGCGGTCGGCGTCGCCCTCGGGGTGTGGCAGTGGGGCGTGAGCCGTTCCCTCGCCGATGACGCCGAGCACGGGACGGGGGCCTCGGGCGAGGCGTGGGCGCGCTACGCGACGCGGGTCAACCCGGCCGACGAGCGCGGCGCGCGGCGCTACTCGATCACCGAGGTGTGCGTCCGCGCGGACGGTGAGGCCGCGACGGACGCGGACGCGCGCGGCGCCGCCACGCTCTGCGAGGCGAGCGGGACGGCGCGGACGCTGGGCTTCGCGCTGGGGGTCGGCGGCGCGGTGCTCGCTGGCGTCGGGGCGGTGGTGCTCGCGGTGGCGCCGCGGGCGGCGACGGCTCGCGTCGCGGTGGCGCCGTGGGTGGAGCGCGGGCTGAGCGGCGCCGTGGTGGGAGGGCGGTTCTGATGCGGCGCGCGGCGGTGCTGGTGGTGCTGACGATGGGGTGCATGCTGCGCTGGCCCGCGCTGCCCGCGCGCGACGACGCCGCGCTGGTGAGCGAGGCAGGCGACGCGGACGTGAGCGAGGTGGGCGACGCGAAGGACGAAGGGGATGTCGCGGAGGCTGGCGACGCGGCGGAGGCTGGCGACGCGGCCGAGGCTGGCGACGCGGCGGAGGCTGGCGACGCGGCGGAGGCTGGCGACGCGGCGGGTGACACGCAGGACGACCTCGTGTGCCCGACTGGGCGCACGCGCTGCGGAGGGGTCTGTGCCGACACGCAGGTCGAACTCCAGCACTGCGGTGGTTGCGGGCGGATGTGCGCGGCTGGCCAGACCTGCACCTTCGGCCGCTGCGTGTGCCAGACGGGCGCAGTGGACTGCGACGGCGTGGCCAGCAACGGATGCGAGGTCGACGTCACCACCTCTGTCATGCACTGCGGCGCGTGCCGGACGGCGTGCGCGGCGCGCCCCAACAGCACCCCCGCCTGCGCCGCTGGAACGTGCAGACCGACATGCACGACCGTCTACGCCAACTGCGACGCGGCGGAGGCCAACGGCTGCGAGGTGAACATCACCACCGACGTCGGCCACTGCGGCGGCTGTGGGCTGGTCTGTCAGACGCGTCCCAACACCACAGCCTCCTGCGCGATGGGCGACTGCGGCTTCTCGTGTACGGCCGGCTTTGGGGACTGCGACGCGATGGAGGCCAACGGCTGCGAGGTCGCGCTCGCCACCAACTCTGCTCACTGCGGCCGTTGCAACAACGCGTGCATGTCCGGGAGAGCCTGCGTCGCGGGCACTTGCTCGACGGCAGCCGGCTGCCTGTCCCCGCGGCTCGACTGCGGCGGTGTGTGCGTCGACCAGCAGACGGATGCTCGCAACTGTGGCGGGTGTGGGCGGGTCTGTGGGATGGGCCAGACCTGCGTCGCGGGGACATGCCGATGCCCGACAGGGCAGTCGGTGTGCGGCGCGGCCTGCACCAACCTCACGACCGACCCGCGCAACTGCGGCGCCTGCGGCAACGTCTGCCCCACGGGTGCGTCCTGTGCTGCGGGCCGTTGTGCTTGCCCCGCGGGACAGACCGCCTGCGGCGGGCGCTGCCTGAACACGAGCAGTGACGACACAAACTGCGGTGCGTGTGGACGACCCTGCGCGGTCAGCGGTGCGTGCGCCAACGGCAACTGCGCTTGCGGCGGTCGGGACCAGACCTGCTGTCTCACCGGTCGGTGCGGCGTGGGACTCAACTGTACGTGGGGCTTCTGCCGGATGTAGTCGGCCGTTCCATCGTCTCTCCCCGCTTGCCCACCGGCCGCCGCGCTTGCCCATCGGCCGTGCGGCCTCAACTCCCCCGGAAATCCGCCACTACGCGCGCCCCGCCCGGCGAGCGCGTCGCCCCCTCCGCCCCACCACCCGCGCAACCCCCGTGAAACAAGCCCTCCCGCGCGACCTCCACGGATGGGCAAGCGTTCGGCCCGATGGGCAAGCGCTCCACCCGCTGGGCAAGCGTCCGCTCCCGCTGGGCAGACCTACCCGCCGCCGGGCAGGCATGTACGACCGATGAACACGCGATCCGCCTTCTGCAAAGGCCGTTTGCGCCGCTGGGATCGCCTTCCGGTAGGGTGACTCCACGTCGCGGACCTCGCGCGGGCTCTGTTGGCCCGACCGCACCCCCCGCGGCGTTGGTGAAGCATGAGCGCACTCGCAGAAGAGCTGAAGCCCGGCCGTAACACCCTCGACCGCGCGCCTGGCCGCGCCCTCACCTTCCTCCTCGGCGCGGGGCGCTCCCCGCGGCTCCGCGGCCTGCTCGCGACGCGCGGCTACACCGACGGCGAGCACGCGCGGGGGTGGCAGCTCCTGCGCGCGGTCGACCCCTCCATGGCGGCCAACGACGGGGGTGCGAGCGACGCCGACCCGGCCGTGCGCGACGCGGTCGCCAACCTCGACGGCTGGGACAACGTCAACCTCCCGATCGTCGACGCCGCGCTGCGCCGCCGCGAGCCGGAGGTGCACGGGTTTCTGTTCGCCAACGGGCTGGCGCCGGCCGACGGGATCGAGTCGGTGCGCGTCGTCACCACCTTCATCGACCGTGTCGACACCGTCCGCGCCGTGGCCGAGAACCAGCGCGACGAGCCCGCCCCCTTCGACGCCTCGCAGGCCCAGCGCGCGCTCACGCTGATGGAGACGCGCGGCGTCGGCGAGGCCGAGCAGGAGACCGTCCGCGGGTGGCTGGAGGTCGCGCAGCGCGGCGCGGCGCCCGTCGCCCCGACGGAGGTGACGACGGACGACGAGGACGCGCTCGTCGCGCTCCACGAGTGGGTCGGCGAGTGGGCGCTCGTCGCGCGCAAGCTGCTCAAGCGCAAGGTCGACCTCATCGCGCTCGGGCTCGCGGAGAAGAAGCCCCGCGCGCCGAAGCCAAAGGATCCGCCGCAGCCCGCCTGAAGCGCCCCGTCGCCCGCCCCGCCCGCACCCCCTCGTCCTGAACGCCAGTTGACCCCGCCGCGCGCCGCGTGCATTGATCGCCGCGATGAGCGGCGACGCCACACCCGACGCCCCCCTCGACGCGCGCCTCGTCGCGTGGATGGCGGCGCTGTTGCTCGTCGACGAGCACGCCCGCCTCATCGAGAGCGGGGCGGACAGCGACGCGCGCGTGCCCCTGGCGAAGGTGTTCGTCGACCTGAGCGCGACGCGGTGTGTGGGGCGGCTCCCGACGAAGGGCTCTGCGCTGCTCGAACTCGTGGGCATCGGAGACGGTAGCGCTGAGGCCGTGCGACCCATGTGGCTCCTCTTGGGAGGCCCGGGCGCGGGCAAGAGCACGGTCACCGCGATGGCCGCCCAGATCCAGCGGGCCCTCTGCGTGAGCGCGCGGCCCGAGGCCGTGCCGAAGACGCTGCAGGAGCGCGTGGGCGCTGTGATCGATGGGCTACGCTCGGCGGCGGCGAGCCGGGTGGCGCTCGCGGCGGAGGGCGCGCTGCCGGTGCGGGTCAACCTCCCGGCCTTTGCGCGTCGGCTGGCCGATTCGCGCGGGGCGGAGGCGGGTGACGCGCTCTTCGAGCACCTCGCAGCGACGATGAGCGCCGACCTGCGCGCGGTGGGTCACGACGCGGAGTGCCGCGCGGCGGAGATGCGCGCGATGCTGCGTGCCGCAGGGCGGGTGATCTGGCTCTTCGACGGGCTCGACGAGGTGCCCACGGGCGACCTGCGGGCGGCGGTGTCGCGTGCGCTCCACGAGGTGATCGCGGTGCGGCGCCCGGGCGATCGCGCGGTGGTCACGACGCGGCCGCAGGGGTACGGCGGCGAGTTCGACGACTTCCCGACGATGGAGCTCGACGCGCTCGAGTGGCTCGCGGCGATGGACTTCTGCGAGCGCCTCGTCAAGGCCACCGGGCGCCCCGTCGAGGAGCGAGAGCTGCGCGAGACCCTGACGCGGGAGTTCAACCGTCCCGAGGTGCAGGCGCTGGCGCGGTCGCCCCTGCACGCCGCCATCGTCGCGAGCTTCATCGAGCGTCAGGACGAGCTGCCGCGGTCCCGTTGGGTGCTCTTCGAGCGGTATTTCAACGTTCTCTTCGACCGAGAACTCCGGAAGCTGAGCGCGGCGGGCGTCAAGAGTGAGCAGCGCGCGAGGATCCTCGAGCTCCACGCGCGCGCGGGCCTCGCGCTCCACGTCCGCGCGCAGGCGCAGCCCGCCGCCACGCTGTCGGTGCGCGAGCTGCGCGCGATGATGGTGGTGTTCTACCAGGAGGAGGACCCCGACGAGGAGCATGCCGAGGAGAAGGCCGGGCAGTTGCTCCGCTTCGCCTCCGAGCGCCTTGTGCTCCTGCTGCGGGTCGTCGAGGGGGGCTACGCGTTTGGGATCCGTCCGCTGCAGGAGTTCTTCGCCGCGCGGGCGCTGTGGACGCTCGACGCCGCGACGCTACGCAAGCGCCTCGACGCGGTGGTCGTCGCGCCGCACTGGGCCAACGTGGTCGCGCTCCTCGCGAGCGGCGCAGCCGTCGTGGCGGTGGACGCGATGTCGTGGGGGGCGGCGTCGGTGCTGGTCGAGGTGTGCGAGGCGCTCAACGACGGTGCAGACCCCCTCCGGCGCACGGCTCCCCTCGCGTTCACCGATGCGCACGCGTGGGAAGACGACTACCATTTCGCCCCCCCGCACACCGCGATGCAGCCACCAACTCCCTCGCCCCCTCGGCTCCTCTCCATCGACGCGCTGACCAACGTGCGCCTCTTTCGCGACACCCCGATCGTCGGTGCGCCCTTCCCGACGCCCGCCCCCGACCGCGGCCAGTGGATCGTCCTGATCGGCGAGAACGGAGTCGGCAAGACCACGCTCCTCCGCGCGCTGGCGCTCGCGCTCGTGTCGCCTGAGGTCGCCGCGAAGCAGTTGCACTCGCGGCTCCCACTCGTGCGCAACGGTGGCCCCGCGAGCATCGCGCTCACGCTCTCATCGGGCCTGTATCGGGCGGAGGTGAGCCGCGTGGATGGCGGCTCGACGGAGACCGTGAACCTCGTTGGCGATCCGCCGTCGGAGCGCCCATGGGTGGTGGGCTACGGCGTTCGTCGGGGCGGTGCGCTCGGCGAGGAGGGGCGCATCGTCGACTGGGCGCTGGAGGGCAACCTCCACACCCTCTTCGAACGCCAGCCCGCCCTCGTGGTCGCGCAGGACTGGCTCCTGAAGCTGGATCGTCGCGTCCAGCGTGAGCGGGCGCAGGCACAGGGCGGCGCAGCGGCGCCCAACACCCCCGCGAGCGACCTCTGGAACGCGGTGGTCAACGCGCTGAAGCGCGCGTTGGAGGTCACGGACATCACGGCGGGCGACGACGACGTCGTGTACATCGAGCACGGGGACTTCGGGCGCGTCCGACTGGAGTCGCTCAGCGACGGGTACCTCAGCACGGCCGGTTGGATCGTCGACCTCATCGCCCGTTGGGTGCGCCAACGCGAGGCGGAGGGTGATCTCCTCGTCGGCGACATCCTCGGGCAGATGACCGGCCTCGTGCTGGTCGATGAGGTTGACCTCCACCTCCACCCCCGCTGGCAGATGCGCGTCATCGACGACCTGCGCCGCATCTTCCCGCGGCTGACGTTCGTCGTGACGACGCACAACCCGTTGACGCTCCAGGGCGCGCGGCCGGGCGAGGTCTTCGTCATGTCGCGCGGTGACGGCGGGCGCATCACGCTCCTGCAGCGGGACATCCAGCCGGGGCACGACATCGACCGGGTGCTGCTGGAGCAGTTTGGCATCGAGCACACCTTCGACCGCGAGACTCGCGAGTGGCTGCGCGAGCACCGCCGCTTGATGGTGGCGGGCACTCCCCCGAGGACGCGCGGCGCCGCGAACTGGAGCGGGAGCTGGCCAAGCGGCTCGGCTCCTTTGGGGATGCGGTAGTCGCAGAACGGGGTGGCGCGCCGCTCTCCGAAGTGCAGCGAGCCAACCTGGAGCGCTTCAAGCAACGCCGCGGCACATCTTCGCAGGGGTGACTCCGTGATCTCGGTGAAGCGACCGAATCCCCACGCGAGCCACGACACGGTCGCTCGTGCTCTCCGTGAAGCGATCCGCGCAGAGGTTGCGTCGCAGAAGACGGCGAGCTTCGACCGGCGAGAGATGTGGACGCTCGACTACAAGCCGAGGGCGCTCGGGTGGGACGATGGTTGGGGCGAACGAGCGGCGGGGCTCTACAAGAGAGCGCTGGTGGGGACGAGCCACCTGGACGCGGAGGCGAAGTGCGTCTGGTGTGAGCAGCTGCGCGCGTGGAAGGGGGAGCTGCACGTCGATCACTTCCGCCCCAAGGCGCGTATGACGACCTGGCGTGGGACCCCGAGCGAGATCGCGGACGTCCCTCCCGACGAGGAGCCCGTCGGCGACGGCTACTGGTGGCTCGCACACACCTGGAACAACTGGAACCTCGCCTGCTACGGCTGCAACTCCGAGTGGAAGAGGAGTCTCCTGCCCCGCGTCGGCCCGCATCTGCCTCACGATGAGGGGGTCGAGGCCAGCGAGGTACTGCTGCTTCTCGATCCATCGAGCGACTTCCAGACGCGAGACCATTTCCGCTGGGACGCCGCGGGATACATGTTTGGTAAGACGGACGTCGGCCGCGCGACGATCATCACCTGCGGCCTCAACCGCAAGCTGCTGGTGTCGGCGCGCCTGAAGAAGGTGCCCGACGTGCTCTCCGCGATTGGTGACTTCAGGGCCGCACTCGCGGGCGGTCACGGTGGCGCAATGGCCCGCGAGTCGGCGAGGCTCGCCGCGCTTGGCGACACACGAGCGGAGTTCGCGGGGATGGTGCGCGATCTCGTCGAGGCCCGCCTGAACGACCACTGGGAGTCGCTCTTCGGCTGACGCCGCTCCCTCTCACCGCGCCGGCAGCGACACCACGTGGTCGATGTACACCCGCGGCGCGTTCTGCCCGGCGGCGCTCACGTCGAGCGCGAAGGCGACGTCGCCCGCGGGCACCTCCGCCACGAAGCGCGCCTCGTCCCACCGCGCGGTGAGCGTCATCGTCCCCACGTGGCGCCCGTTGAGCCGCACGAGCGTGCGCACCGGCGCCCCGTCGTCGCGCCGCGCGCGCACCACCAGCAGCCGCGGGCCCGGCTGGCGGATGTACAACTGCAACGTCACCCGCCCCCCACTGGGCTTCGCCTCGCAGCTCCGCGCGCCGAGGTAGCGCCAGCCGAGCGTGTCCTCGTGCGGCCCGCACGCGTCGAAGCCCTGCGGCGTCACCTCGGCCAGCCGCGCGTCGAAGCCGTCGAGGTCGGGGCCCACCACGCCCAGCGCACCGAGCGCCTCCGCGGCGTAGCGCTCCGCCGTGCGCAGCCGGATGCGCGACGCGATGAGCGGCACCGCGCGCGGGTCGCCGAGGAGCCCCAGCGCGGCGATGGCGTTGGCCCGCGCGTCGTCGGTCGCGTCGGTGAGCGCCGTCCGCGCGAGGAGGTCGTAGAGCCGCGGGTCGCGCATCTGCCCGAGCGCCAGCACCACCCGGTACCGCACGTGGTCGTCGGGAAACACCGCCAGCAGCGGCTCGATCGCGGCCCCGTCGCCGAGGGCCCCGAGCGCGCGGATGGCGTCGAGCTGCTCGTTCTCGTCGCGCGACCAGAGGGCCTCGACGAGGGGCGTCACGGCGTCGTCTTCGGCGAGCCGCGCGAGGGCCATCGCGGCCTGACGGCGGAGCGACGGCGGGTCCATTGTGGCGAGGTCGCGGAGGAGCGGCGCCGCGCTGGAGTCCCCCGCGCGGCCGAGGGCGATGGCGACCGCGGCGCGCACCGCCCACGCGCGGTCGTCGAGGAGCGACTGGAGCGGCGCCACCAGGGCCGCGTCGCCGAAGCCCGCGAGCAGCTCCACGGCCTCGACGCGCTCGGCCTCCGGGGCGCGCGGGTCGTTGGCGATGGCCGCGAGGTCGGGGGCGGCGGAGCGGTCGCCGATGCGCCCGCGGGCGAGGGGGCCGCGCGCGCTGCCGCGGTCGGCGAGGGCCTCCAGCCAGGCGGCGAGGTCGGCGTGGAGGGCGGCGCGGCGGTCGGGCCAGGAGGCCGCGAGGTTGCGACGCTCGAGCGGGTCGGCGGTGAGGTCGTAGAGCTCGTCGACGCCGTACGCGAGGTCGGAGATGAGCTTCCACTGCCCGTGGCGCACCATCTTGCGGGTGTTGACCGCGGCGAACACCGGCGGCGTGTCGCTCCCGAGCGCGGGCGGGTGGAGCATCCACGGGCGGAGGTCGCGGCCGCGCATGGAGGGAGGGCGCGCGACGCCGGCGAGGCCCGCGAGCGTGGGGGCGACGTCGACGAGCTCGACGGGCGCGAGCACCCGCAGCGGCGCCACGCCCGGCACCACCACCACCAACGGCACGCGCACCTGCTCATCGTAGAGCGACGAGCCGTGGTAGACGCCGCCGTGCTCACCAAACTCCTCGCCGTGGTCGGCGGTGACGGCGATGACGAGGTCGCGCGCGAGGGTGGCGCGGGCGTGGGCGAGCATCCGCCCGATGGCCGCGTCGATGCGCGACACCGCGTGGTCGTACTGCGCGGCCGGCGTCGCCCCGCGGCCCTGGTAGGGCGCGTGCGCGTCGAAGAAGTGAACCCACAGGAGCCCCGGCGGCTCGCCGCGGCGCGCGAGGTCGTCGATCTCGGCCATCGCGGCGGTCGCCTGCGCGTCGGCGTCGCGGTCGGTGTGGACGGCGCGCGCGAAGCCGAAGTCGTCGTCGCGGTAGCCCGTCAGCCGCTCGGACTCGGTGAAGAAGATGCCCTGGGTGTAGAGGGCCGCCGTGTGCCGCCCCGCCGCCCGGAGCGTGCGCGCCAGCGTCGGGAGCGGCTGCCGCTGCCCGAGTGGGAGCGTCTCGTGGAGGTACTCCCCGGTGTGCAGCGACGAGAGCGAGTAGCTGGAGTGCGGCGCCTGCGCGTACGCGTTGGCGAACACCACGCCCTGCGCCGCGAGGGCGTCGAGCGTCGGGGTGATCGATTGTCGCCGCACCGCGCGCCCGAGTCGGTCGCCGCGCATCGCGTCGACGGTGATGAGAATCACGTGCGCGCCGGGGAGCGACGGCCCCGCGGCGAGGTCGACGGGGGCGTTGCCGCGTTGGAGCGCGAGGCGGGCGCGGCGCAGCGCGACGGCGTCGAGGGGAACGGCCTCGGGGGCCCCGACGGTCACCGCGACCGCGAGCGCGGCGTGTCGCACGAAGGGGGCGTGCGGCCCGAAGGCCTCCGCGCGGACGTTGGGCCAGCGGTCGAGCGCGGCCCACGACCAGGGCGCCGCCACGCACGCGAGGAGCCCGAGCGCGAACGCGAGACGTCGCACCGTGGCGTGGCGCGCGCGGGCGATGGGGGTGAGCGCGACGAGGCCGAGCCCGAAGGCGAGCGCCGTCATCACCCCGAGCGCGGCGTGGAGGTACTCATAGAGCCGCGGGAGCGCGCGGTGGTCGAGGGCGTGGAGCGCGAGGCCCGCGAGGACGGCGGCGACCCCGACGGCGCGGCGGTGCCACGGGGGGCGCGACGCGAGGGCGGCGGCGGTCGCGCGGAGGCGCGTGAGGGTGAGGGCGACGAGGGTGACCAGCGCGACGGCGACGAGGGGCTGGAGCAGGCCCACCGCCGGGAGCCGACGCATGCGGCCGCCTTCGAAGAGCTTGAAGGCGACGGCGGCGAGGGGGAGCGCCACGAGGGCCGCGTGGCGGACGGTGGGGCGGCGCTCCCAGCGGGCGAGGAGGCGGTCGAGGGACGCGGCGACGAGGCTGACGAGCGCCCCCGTGGCGAGGCCGACGGCGAGGAAGACCGCGACGAGGCGGGGCTGGTCGGGGCCGGGCGCGAGCCAGAGGACGGTGCTCGCTACGTCGGCGAGGGCCGCGGCGACGGCGGCGAGGGCTCCAACGACGAGGGAGCGAGCGAGCACATCACGCGTGGTCACGGGGAGGGGTCGAACGTCTTATCCCCCGCTGCGGGCGTCGAAGACACCTTTTTGACAGCGAGGGACGAGGGGGGGAGGTGCGGATGGGATTTGAACCCACGTATAACGGTTTTGCAAACCGTGGCCTCGCCTCTTGGCTACCGCACCAGACACGTTCGCTGGAAACGAACGGGCGCAAGCTATAGCGCGGAGCTTCCCAAGGTGTCAACCACGTCGCGGGAGTGGCCACGAGGGGGCCGGTGGGGCGAGAATCCGCGCCGTCCGACGGAAGGAACGACCCAGTGGTGATGACGCGCGCGACGTGGATGGCTTCGCTTGGTGTGGTGGCGGCGTTCGGCTGCTCGAACAGCCCGACGCGGGTGGTGGACGACGACGCGCCGGGCGTCGACAGCCTCGTGGTGGACGCCTCGCGCGACGCGGTGGTGCTCGACCGGGGCGCCGACGCGAAGCCCACGCCCGATCGGCCCGAGCCCGTTCGTACGGTGCGCACGGTCGTCGCGATGGGTGCGCCCGCCGACGCGCCGATGCGCTTCGGGGGAGCGGAGAGCACCACGCGCGCGCCGACCTGGGTCTACCCCGAGGATCGCACCATCGTCCCGCCCAACCTCTCGGGCTTCGAGCTCCACTACGTGCCGGGTGAAGGCAACGACCTGTTCGAAGTGTCGTTCACGGGCGACGCGGTGATCGTGAAGGTCTACGCGACGTGCACGGTCGTGGGGGGCGGCTGCGCGCTCCCGCTCCCGCAGGAGACCTTCGACCTCATCGCCAGCGCGGGGCGCTCGGGGGGCGGCGTGCGCATGGTGATCCGCGGGACGTCGCGCGCCACCATGGGCGGACCGGTGGCGCGTTCGGCGGAGCGCTTCCTCGGCTTCACGCAGACCGACCTCCGCGGCGGCGTGTACTACTGGGCGGCGGGGAGCAGCACGATCGTGCGCTACGAGTTCGGCCGGACGGACGCGCGGCCCGAGGTGTTTCTCCGCCCCGACGCCGACCTGCCGCTGTGCGTCGGGTGCCACGCGCTCTCGCGCGACGGGCGGCGCATGGTGGCCGGCTCGCTCATCCCGGGGCCCGCGCGGGCGCGCATCGTCGACGTGGCGACGCGCGAGCGGCCGGGGATGCCGATGGCGCTCAACTTCGGGTCGTTCTCGCCCGACAACCGGCGCTTCCTCGCGTCAGACGGGATGCGCCTCGCGCTCTACGACGGCGACACGGGGGCGGCCATCGGGGGCGTGCCGGCGGGCTCGGCGGGCTCGCACCCCGACTGGTCTCCCAACGGCCTCACGGCGGTGTACTCCCGCTCGCGCGCGACGGTTCCCTTCCCCATCGGGACGCCCGGCCACGACGGCCCCTCCGACCTCATGGTGATGAACTGGAACGTCAGCACCTTCGGCCCCTCGCGCGTCCTCGTCGAGTCGCAGGGCGAGAACAACTACTACCCGAGCTACGCGCCGGACGGGCAGTGGGTGCTCTTCAACCGCGCGCGCTCCAACTCCAACAACGCGCCCGACGCGTCGCTCTGGGCCGTGCGCGCGGACGGGTCGGGCATGCCCATCGCGCTCACCAACGCCAACGGGCGCGACGCCACCTGGGGCAACTCGTGGCCCAAGTGGACCCCCTTCGTCGAGCGCTACGTCGGCGAGCTCGACGAGCCGCTCCTCTGGATCACCTTCTCCTCGACGCGCGACTACGGGCTCCGTCTGCGTCAGGGCTCGATGCGCCGCACGCAGCTCTGGATGGCGGCCTTCCGCCCCCGCGGCGCCGCCCTCGACCCGAGCTCCCCGGCCTTCTGGCTCCCCTTCCAGAACCTCGAAGACTCCAACCACATCGCCCAGTGGGTGGAGGCCGTCCGTCGCATGGACTGCACGATGGACCGCAACTGCCCCGCGGGTGAGACCTGCGTCAACGGCCGCTGCGCCGGCGCCCCGCCGTGACACCGCCACCCGAGGGCACCCTCGAGCGCTGGGCCTGGGACTACCTCCACGCCGACGCGCTCGCCCACAAGCTCGCGCCGCCGCCCGCGCCCACCGCGACGGAAGCCGAAGCGACGGCGCGTCGGGTGGTCGCGCCGTCACGCCCGGGGCTCACGGTGGCGACGCGCGCTGAGCGCTCACCGTCGGCGGGCGGGCTGCGCAACACGTCCGAGCGCGCGCGGCTGTTTCATACGTTCATCCACCACGAGCTGCAGGCGGCGGAGCTGATGGCGTGGGCGATCCTCGCGTTCCCCGACGCGCCGCCCGCGTTTCGGCGTGGGCTGGTGACGGTGTTCGAAGACGAGGTTCGGCACATGGCGCTCTACGCCGAGCACATGGAGGCGCTCGGGCACGCCGTGGGTGCCTGGCCGGTGCGCGACTGGTTCTGGCAGAGGGTTCCTGCGGCGCCGACGGCGGCCCACTTCGTCGCGGCGATGGGGATGGGCTTCGAAGGGGCCAACCTCGATCACTGCGTGCGCTTCGCGTCGCGCCTCCGCGCCGCGGGGGACGACGAAGCGGCGAGGCGCGTCGAGCAGGTGGGCGAAGAGGAGCTCCCGCACGTCCGCTTCGGGCTCCACTGGTTTCGCCGCTTCACGGGGGGAGCGGACTTCGATGCGTGGGCCGCGCACCTGCCGCCGCCGCTGAGCCCGTGGCTGATGAAGGGCCCGTCGCTCGACCGCGCCGCGCGCCGTCGGGCGGGCTTCGACGAGGGCTTCCTCGACGCGCTGGAAGCGTTCGCGTTTGTCCCTTGAGTGAGACGGGAGGCGGTGCGTCGCACCCGCCCCTCGCCGCGAGAGTCTCAGCCCGCGGTGGGCTTCGTCCCCGCGAGCAGCGCGCGCAGCCGGGCGAGCTCGGCCTCGGCGGCGTTCGCGCGCGCCTCGGCGGCGTCCTTCGCAGCCTCGGCGGCGTCCTTCGCGGCTTCGGCGGCGTCCTTCGCGGCCTCGGCCTCCGCGCGGGCCTTCGCCTCGACCGCCGCTCGTTCCTGCGCATCCTGCCGTTGCATCTGCTCGTCGTTGAGCTCGTCGCGGAGGCGCTCGGCAATCTCTTCTCGGTCGAGCAGGGGCGAGCTGCCGAGGTAGAGGCGGACGCGGTCGCCCTCGAGCTTCACATCGAGCCCGAGCACCTCCGAGCGGATGCGCCCGAGCTGCGGGACGAGCGCGCTGTAGAGGCGGATGGCCGGGTCGCCCAGGCGCCAGCCGTAGAGCCGACGGTGCCGCAGGTCGGCGAGGAAATACTCGCGGATGCCGAGCTGCGCGTAGCGGGTGACGTTGTTCTTCAGGTCCTTCTCGCGGTGACCCTCGTCCAAGACCTCCAGCACGAACTCCGGCGCCCGCTCCTCCAGCGTCACCACCCAGCTCCTGCGCGCGACCTGGTCCATCCCCGTCACGACGAACACGTCGGGCTGGATGCGCCGCTCGCCGGGGAAGTACACCGCCAGCAGGCCCCCGACGAACATCCGACGCCCCGTCGACTCGCAGTGCTCCCGCAGCGCGCCCTCGAAGCCGTCGCGCGCCTCCTGGTGCCTCTGCCCGTCCATCGTCCCCAGCTCCTCGTTCGGGATGTACGTCGGAAGCGCCGCCGCCGCGCGCACGCGCTCAGCGGGGCTCATCGCGTCCCACTCCGTCTGCGTCGGCGCGCGCGGGCGGGCGTCGGGCTCCTCGCTCAGGGGTGGCGTCGAGATCGTCATCGCGGGGAGAGACTACCGCAGTCCTCGCGCCCCGAACAGCGGACAGCGCTGCGCCGGAGTTGTAGGAAGGTGCCGTTGCGGCTCTGGTGGAAGGTCATGGTGACGAGGCCGTCACGCAGGGTCAGGGTGCCGTGGCGCTCGGAGAGCGAGGGCGAGGTCGGCTTGCGGCCAGCGCGCTCAGGCCGCGGGCATGCGGAAGGTCGTGAGGTCGACCCGCACGCGGATCTCGTTGGACACCTTCAGCCGCAGCGGGGCCATGATCGACACGCCGTAGTCCGACAGGTTGACGCGAAACTCCCCCTGCACGCGCAGCATGTCGGCGTTGATGCCAAACTGGTCCATCCCCGCGTGCTCGGTGGCGCTCAGCGGGATGAGCCGCACCGTCACGGGAACCGTCACGTCGTGCGTCTGCCCGTGCAGCGTGAAGCGCCCACGCACGTTGCCGCGCGCCGGGGCGTTGGCCGTGATGGGGCGGTTGAGCGTGGTGCTCACCAGCTCCAGGGTGATGTCGGGGTTGCGCGCGGCGTCGAGCCAGTTGGGGCTGCGCAGGTGCTCGTCGCGCATGTCGCTGCCCGTGCGAATCGAGGTAGTGAGCACGGCGACGCGGCCGGTGAGCTGGCGCGTGGGGTTGGCGAGGTCGACGGTGAAATTCCCGCTGACGTTGGTGCTGACGCCGTCGATGGTCTCCAGTGGCGCGTCGGAGGTGACGTTGACGCGCGAGATGCCACCCGGGCGGACTTCGAAGCGCTGCACGCCCGTGATCGCCGCGGCAGGAGCGGCGGCGGGGCGCGCGGCCGGCGGGGCGGCGGGCGTGCGGGTCTGCGAGGAGGCGACGCCGGAGGCGAGGGCCAGCGCGGCGAGGGTCGAGAGGGCGAAGGTGCGGACGTTGAGCTTCATCAGAGACTCCTTGAGCGGTCAGCGCCGCGAAACCCCGCGGCGTGATTCCCCCCAGCGCAACAAGCGGGCCGAACCGGAACACGGGCGTTTCACCCGCACGAATCGCCCCCACGCGATCGAAGTGATAGAAGCGCCCGATCGTTTTGATCGCCCACCCGACGAGCCCCCGATGCGCCCCAGTGACCTCGACCTCCGCGAGATCCTCGACCTCCCGCCCACCGGCGGGGTGATCCGCTTCGCCGGTCAGCGCGTGCTGCTGATGGACGCCGTGGCGATGGGGCTCCTCCGTCGTGAGCTCATGCAGAGCCTCGGCGAGACCGCCACCCGCGCGGTGCTCACCCGCTTCGGTTTTGCCCACGGGTGGCGCACCGCGGAGGCGATGCGCGACGCGCTCCCCTGGGACGACGCCCGCGACTGGCGCATCGCCGGCGGGCGCATCCACATGCTCCAGGGGCAGGTGGTGTACGAGCCCGTGCAGGTGGACGGCGTCCACTCGGAGGGCGGCGCCTTCGCGGAGGCCGTGTGGCGCGAGAGCTACGAGGCGCAGCAGCACCTGCTCCTGTTTGGCCGCGGCGACGCGCCCGTGTGCTGGGCGGTGACGGCCTTCGCCAGCGGGTACCTGTCGTACTGCAACGGGCGCACGATCTACTGCGTCGAGCGCGAGTGCGTGGGGCGCGGCGACGCGCATTGTCGCCTGGAGGGGAGGCCCGTCGAGGAGTGGGGCGACGCCGCGGGCGACGCGCTGACCTTCTTCCGCGATGAGTGCCTCAACGCCCACCTCGCCCACGTCACCGAGGCGCTCCGCCACACCGAGCGCGAGCTCCACGCGCGGCGCCGCGAGCTCGCGGAGACGCGTCCCGAGGAGGAGGCCGTGCCGGGGCTGGTGGCGCGCTCCGAGGCGATGCGCCGGGTGGTCGACCTCGCCCGCCGGGTGGCCCCCGTCGACGCGACGGTTCTCATCACGGGCGAGAGCGGCGTGGGCAAGGAGCGCGTCGCCCGGCTCGTCCACGAGGAGTCACCGCGGGCGGCTCACCCCTTCGTGGCGGTCAACTGCGGGGCCCTCACCGAGACGCTGTTGGAGAGCGAGCTCTTCGGGCACGCGAAGGGGGCGTTCACCGGCGCGACGAGCGACCGGGCGGGGCTCTTCGAAGCGGCCAACGGGGGGACGCTGCTGCTCGACGAGGTGGGTGAGCTCACGCCCGCGACGCAGGTTCGGCTGCTGCGCGTGCTGCAAGAGCGCGAGGTGCGGCGCGTGGGCGAGGCGAAGGCGCGGCGGGTCGACGTGCGCGTGATCGCGGCGACGCACCGCAACCTCGCCGACGAGGTGGCCGCGGGGCGCTTCCGTCAAGACCTCTACTACCGCCTCCGCGTGGTGGAGGTCGCGATCCCCCCGCTGCGCGAGCGCCGGGCGGACGTTCTCCCCATCGCGCGGGCCTTTCTCCAGCGCACCGCGGCGCGCTTCAAGAGCGCCGTGCGGGGCCTCTCGCCCGAGGCCGCCGACCAGCTCCTGCGCTACCCGTGGCCCGGCAACGTCCGCGAGCTCGAGAACGTCATCGAGCGCGCCCTCGTCCTCGCCGACGGCGACCGCGTGGCGCTGCGCGATCTGCCCGAGGAGGTGCGCGCGGTGCGGATGCCCGCCCCCGCTCCCGTCGGCGACGTGCGGCCCATCGAGCAGGTGGAGCGGGAGTACATCCTCGCGGCCCTCGACCTCAACGGCGGCAACCAGGCCCGCACCGCGGCGCAGCTCGGCATCGGCACCGCCACGCTCTACCGCAAGCTCCGTCGCTACGAGGACGACGCCCGGCGCTGAGCGTCGTCGTCGGGCAGCGGCGTCACCCGGTCGCCCGCGCCCATCGACCGCGCCAGCGCCTCCAGCGCGCGGTGGAGCTCGCCGACGCGCCCCGCGGAGAAGATCACCCGGTCGGGCCGCACCAGCGCCCACTCCACCTCGCGCTCGCGCATCCACCGGGCGAGCGCGCCGTCCACCTCTGCGAGCTCGGCGCCCAGCCGCCACGGCGTCACGTCGAGCCGCCGCGCCCGCTCGACGTCGCGCGCCGCGAGGGGGGCGCCGCACACCAGCGCGAAGCGGTAGCCCAGCGCGTCGTCGCTCGCACAGCGCAGCCCGTCGCGCCACACGTCCACCTGCGGGAGGTGCTGCCCGCGCAGCGAGGAGGCCGCGTCGAGAAGCCCGTCGGTGAGGTGCGGGCGGCGGAGCATGTGCTGCCGCACGAAGCTCTGGAGCGCCGCCGGGAGGTTGGCGATGAGCCGCAGCTCGTTGCGCCGACGCCAGCGCTGGAAGGCCCCCTGCGCCTCCAGGCGGTTGCCGATGGCGAGGGTGCCCGCGAGGATCTCCCGCACGTGCCGGTCGCGCTCGCGCTCGTAGGTGTCGAGCAGGGATGCCGGGGCTCCGTGCGCGAGGACGCGGTGGAGCTTCCACGCGAGGTTGACGGCGTCGCGCACGCCCGAGCACATGCCCTGGCCCGCCGACGGGGGCATCATGTGGGCGGCGTCGCCCGCGAGGAGCGCGCGCCCCACCCGCCAGCGGCGCGCCACGAGCGAGCGGTGCGCGTAGGGAGCCACGCGCACCACCTCCACGCGGGCCGGATCGATGAAGCGGGCGATCCACGCGCGGAGGGTGGTCTCGTCGGGCGTGGGCTCGTCCTCGCCGAGCTGAAACTCCCAGCGTCGGTTGCGCCCGAAGCCGTGGGCGTAGATGGTGAGACGCTCGGGGTCGAGCACGTAGCGGAAGTTGCCCGGGAGGCGCTCGGCGTCGGCGGGGTCGCGCAGCAGCGTGTCGACGATGAGCCAGTGGCGCTTGGGGGCGAGCAGCTCCATCTCCACGCCGAGGGCCTCGCGGGTGAAGCTCCGCCCGCCGTCGCAGCCCACCACCCACTGCGCCCGGAGGTGCCGCGTCGCGCCCGTGTCGACGGCGCGCGCCCGCACCGTCACCGACTCGCCGTTGTCGTCTACGCCCACGGCCTCGACGCCCGTGTGGAGCGCCACGTGGGGGTAGCGCCCGAGCGCCGCGCGGAGCGCCCGTTCGAAGGCCGCCTGGTCGAAGAAGCGCGAGCCGAGGTAGCCGTGCGGCGCGGCGGGGTCGCCCACCTCGTCGGAGAGGAGCGACTCGCCGTCCTCGTCGACCACATCGACGCGGCCGAAGGGCGCGGTGTGCACCTCCAGCGCGGCCATCGCGCCCGTCGCCTGGAAGTTGCGGAGCGTCTCCTCGTCGATGTGCGTCGCGCGGGGCGTCGGGTACACGTCCGCGTCGCGCTCCAGCACGGCGACCCGCACGCCGAGCCCTCCAAGCAGCGAAGCGAGCACCAGGCCCGTCGGCCCACAACCGATGACCACGACATCACAATCGAGCTCCATGCGCGCGTCCTCCAAGTCCGTGCGCACGATAGACGGGTCGCGCAGGCGTGACCATGGCGCTTCGATGGCCCACCCATGGCCAGATCTGGCCACCGAGACCGCGCACAACGCACCCCCGCGGTGCTAGGGTCGCCCCCAGAGGCGGAGCTGCATGGATCTGGAAGAGCTGCGGGCATTTCTCGCGGTCGCGGAAGTGGGTTCGTTTCTGGCGGCGGAGCAGCGGCTGGGGACGCCGCGGGCGACGCTGCGTCGGCGGGTCGACTCGCTGGAGTCGCGGGCGGGCGTGGCGCTGCTCAACCGCACGCGCGACGGGGTGAGCACCACGGAGGCGGGGTCGGTGCTGGTGGCGCGCGGCAAGCTCATGGTGCAGGAGGCGACGGCCCTGGTGGCGTCGATCCGGGAGCTCGGTCGCGAGCCCAGCGGGGTGCTGCGGGTGCTCTTGCCGCCGGGCCTGCCGCCGCACGCGCTCACGCCGCTCTTCGGCGCCATCCGGCAGGCGTACCCGAAGCTCGCGGTGCGCGTGCGGCTGAGCGACGACCCGGTGGCGGGGCTCCTCGACGACGTCGACGTCGCGATGCACTTCGGCGCGCGCTCACCCCCAGGGCCGTGGACCTCGTACGAGATCTTGCGCGTCCGCGAGCGGCTCCTCGCCCACCGGGACTACCTCGCCCGCCGCGGCACGCCCGCGTCGCTCGATGACCTCACGCGCCACGAGCTCTTCGCCTGGGAGGCCCCCGGCGAAGACGCCACGCGCTGGCCCCTCGCCGCGGGCGGGGTGTTCGCCGTCGAGCCCGCGCTCGTCACCGCCGACATCCACATGCTCCGCCAGTGCGTGATCGCGGGGATGGGCATCGGCTTCATGCCCGACGCGATGTTCCCCGACCCCGGGGTGATGCCCGAGGAGCTGGTTCCCGTGCTGCCCGAGGTCGTCGGGAAGGAGCTCGCGGTGCGCGTCGTGGTGCCGTCGGCGCTGGCCCAGGTGCCGAAGGTGAAGGCCATCCTCCAGCACGTCCGCATCTTCACGGGCGAGCTGTAGGCGGCGCCTCGCGTCGCGGGAAGCCCACCCCCGACGCCGCCACCCCGAGGCCGATCGCGACGACGCCCGTGAACACCGTCGCGATGGCCGCGCGCAGGTCGCTTGACGCGCCCGCGAGCACCGCCGCCGCGAGGCCGCGCCCGTGCTCGGGGCCCACCAGCGCGCGCAGGATCGCCTCGGGGACGCGGCCCTCCAATCGCGTGGAGAGCAGCGCCCCGAAGGCCCCCACCGCCACCGTGCCGCCGATGGTGCGGAAGAACACCGTGCTCGCCGTCGCGATGCCGCGCCGCTCCCACGCGACGCCGTCCTGCACGGCGAGGATGAGCGCCGTGTTGCACGTGCCCATGCCGAAGCCCATCACGAACATCGCCGCGCGCATGGCGAGGGGCGCCGCCCCCCACGCGAGCGCGCCCCGCAGGAGCAGCGTGCTGGCGAACACCACCACGAGGCCGCCGCGCACGAGGGGCCGCGCGCCGATGCGGGCGACCAGCCGCGCGCTCACCACGCTGGAGACGGGCCAGCCCACGAGCATCGGCGCGACGATGGCGCCGGCCTCCGTGGGCGACGCGCGGAGCAGCGCCTGCGCGTAGAGCGGGAGGTAGGTGAGGGAGGTCATCATCACGGCCCCCATGAGGGTGCTCGCCACCGAGGCGACGGCGATGACGGGGCTCTCGAAGAGCGACAGCGGGAGGATGGGGTCGTCGGCGCGCCGCTCGCACGCGAGGAAGGCCACCGTGGCCGCGAGCGAGAGCGGGAGCATCAGCGCGGTGAGGGTGCCCCCGACGCCGAGGAGGAGCGACACGACGGCGGTGACGAGGAGCCCCGCGCCCGCGAGGTCGAGCGACACCTTACGCGACGTGTCGCGCGGCGGCTCGTGGAGGAAGAACACCAGCAGCGCCGCCGCCGCCACGCCGAAGGGGACGTTGAGGAAGAAGACCCAGCGCCACGAGGCGACGTGCGTGATCGCGCCGCCGACGAAGGGGCCCACCATCGCGGCGAAGCCCCACACGCCCCCGAAGAGCCCCTGGATGCGCGAGCGCTCTTCGAGGGAGTACAGGTCGCCGATGAGCGTGAGCGTGATGGGCTGGAGCGCCCCCGCCCCCGCGCCCTGCACCGCGCGAAACGCGATGAGGAGCGGGAGCGACGTGGCGAGCCCGCACGCGACGGAGGCCGCGAGGAAGAGGGCCATCCCGGCGAAGAGCATGGGCTTGCGGCCGAAGAGGTCGGCGCCGCGGCCCCACAGAGGGATGCTCGCCGCGGTGGCGAGGAGGTAGGCCGCGCTCACCCAGCCGTACAGCTCGATGCCGCGCAGCTCGGCGATCACCGTGGGCATCACCGTGGCCACCACCGTGGCCTCCATCGCCGACATGAACATCGACGCCAGGATGGCCACGAGCACGAGCGGTCGGCGGGTCGTGCGCATGAAGGGGCGCTTCGATGCCCCAGGACGGCGCGCGTGTCCAGCGAAGAGGGTGGTGCGCGGGGCGGCGGGAGGTCTTATGTTCGGCACGGCCCCTATGAGCACCGTGCGCATCGCCCACCTGTCCGACCCTCACATCCTCGACCTCGCGGGCGTCCCCACGCACAAGCTGGTGTTCAACAAGCGCTTCACCGGCTGGGTCAACCTGAAGCTCAAGCGGGGTTCGCACCACAAGCCCTGGGTCGTCGAGGCGATGATGGACGACCTCCGCGCCCACCGCGTCGACCACGTCGTCGTCACGGGCGACCTCACCAACCTCGCGCTCGACCCCGAGTTCGCGCGGGCGCGGGAGATGCTCGAGCGCATGGGCTACGGGCCTGACGAGCTCAGCGTCATCCCGGGCAACCACGACGTGTACACCCGCGGCGCCGAGCGCACGCAGCGCTTCGCCCGGCACTTCGCCCCCTACTTCACCAGCGACGTCGCGGTGGAGGGGGCGGGCCACGCGTCGGGGCTGTTCCCCTTCGTGCGGCTGCGCGGGGAGGTCGCGATTGTGGGGTTGTCGACGGCGGTGGCGCGGCTCCCCATCGTCTCGTCGGGCCACGCCGGGGCCTCGCAGCTCGCCGCCCTCGCGCGCGTGCTCGACCTCCCCGAGGTGCGCTCCCGCACGCCCGTGATCCTCTCGCACCACCCCATCACCAACCCGCGCGGCGCGGTGGGGACGGCCCTGCGCGGCTGGTCGGAGGTGGGCGAGCTGCGCCGCGCGCTCTCCGTGGGCCGCGACACCCTCGCGCTCCACGGGCACCTGCACCACCGCGTCCACGAGCGCATCGCGGCCGAGGGTGGCGCGACCATCCACCGCCTCGGCGCGACGAGCGCCTCGCTGCTCGCCGACGACCCGCGCGCGATGTCGGGGTACAACGTCTACGAGGTGTCTGCGGCGGGCCTGGAGCGCGCGTCGGCGCGGGTCTACGACGCGGCGTCGAAGGGCTTCGTCGAGCGCGCGCTGCCCGAGGCGTAGGGCCTACGGGTTGATGAAGGCCGGGCGCGATTCGAAGCGCAGCCCCACGGAGATCTGCTGGCACGTCCCCGCGCTGTCGGGCGCGAGGTCGGCCATGAGCCGCAGCGTGGTGAGGAAGATGCGCTGCAGCTCGGCGCCGATGCCGAAGCGCTGGATCGTCTCACCGAAGGTCTGCACCACGATGCCGCCGCCCACCACACCCGTGAGCGACCCGTCGGCATGGACTCTTGCGCGCACCCGCGCGCCGTGGAGGTCGAGCGTGAAGCGCGCGTCGAGCGCGGCCACCGGGAAGGGAAGTTCGAAGGAGTCGGTCTCCAGCACCCCCGCGCGGATGCGGGCGGGGACGCGGGCCGGCGGGTGGGCGCGGTCGACGTCGAAGGTCTGGTCGGGGTCGATGCGCATGTCGCCGCCGACGAAGGGCATCCCCACGACGCGGTAGAAGGTGAGCGTGACGCACGCGTCCTCGCGCAGGTCGTCGACGCCGTCGAGCTGCACCGCGACCAGGAGCTGCCCGTTGTTCACCGACGACTGGATGAGCCCGTCGAAGGCGCCGCCCGTCATGCTGTCGACGATGGGGAGGAGCCGCGCGATCTGGTTGTCGACGCCGCGCGCCCCCTCGGGGCTGGTGAAGTCACCCTGTCGGCAGCCCACCCGATCGCCCGCGGCGCTCACGTGGCTGTCGAGGTCGAAGCCCTCCACCACGTCGCCGCGCATCGCGTTGGCGCGGGCGAAGCCGAAGGTGGTGAGCACCACGACACGTCGCTCGCCCGGCGAGTTGCACGGGGCGTTGGGGTTGGGCGGCGCCTCGCTGCACGCGAGGAGCGAGGCCGCGAAGAGGGCGGCGTAACGCGTCGAGGTGGTGGCGGTGGGAGGGCGCACGCGGGGTGGGCGCACGATACCGCAGTTCTCCCGAGGGCGGCGTCCGTGTTGTACTCCGCAGCGCCATGGCCCAACCCCCCGCACCGCGCAGCCCCCTCGTCGACGTCGCCTGGCTCGGCGCGCACCTCCACGACCCGAAGGTTCGCATCATCGACCTGCGCTGGTACCTCGCGGGCAAATCGGGCGCGGCGGAGTACGCGCAGGGACACATCCCCGGCGCCGTCTTCCTCGACCTCCACCACGACCTCACCGGCCCCGTCGGCCCGGGACGTCACCCCATCCCGTCTCCCGCCCAGTTGGAGCGGGCGATGCGCGCCGCGGGCGTCTCCAACGACACCCGCGTGGTGGTCTACGACGACGCGGGCGGGAGCGTCGCCGCGCGCCTCTGGTGGCTCCTCTCGGTGCACGGCCACACGCGCGTCCACGTGCTCGACGGGGGCCTCCCCGCGTGGCTCGCCGCGAAGGGGATCACCACCACGGAGGTCCCCGTGGTCGCCGCGGGCAACTTCGCCGTGACGGTGAGCGTGCAGCCGCCGGTGGTCGATCGGCACCACGTGGAGTCCATCCGTCAGCGCAACAGTTGGGTGCTCCTCGACGCGCGCGTGGCCGAGCGGTACCGCGGCGAGGTGGAGCCCATCGACGCGCGCCCCGGCCACATCCCCGGCGCGCGCAACGCCCCCTGGAGCGACAACCTCGTCGACGGCCGCTTCGCCGACGGGAAGACCCTCCGCGCGCGCTACCGCAAGCTCGGCGTGGTGCCGGGCATCACCGTCGTCTGCTACTGCGGCTCGGGCGTGACGGCGTGCCACGACATCCTCGCGATCACCCTCGCGCGCATCTCCGCCATCCGCGTGAAGCTCTACGAAGGGAGCTGGAGCGACTGGGCCCGCGACCCCGACCGCCCCGCGGCCCTCGGCGAGGAGGCACCCGTCGCGGTCGCCCCGAAGAAGCGCGCCGTCGCTCCGAAGAAGCGCGTCGTCGCTTCGAAGAAGCCCCGCGCTCGTCGCTGATTCCGCCCATGCGTCGCCTCTCGCTCGCACTCGTTCTCCTCGCCTGCCGCCCCCGCGCGAACGCACCGCCCGACGCGCGCCCTGTCGTCCCCGCGCGTCCGTCACCGCCCGCACCGGCACCGCTCCCGCCCGACGCGTGCACGGGCATCGGCAACCCGATGGCGGTGCGACTCCGCCCGGGCTTCTGTCTGCGTCCGGTGGCGACGGGGATGCTCCGACCGCGGCAGATGGCGCTCGCCCCCGACGGGAGCGTCCTCGTCGCGGAGTCGGGACCGGGCTGGCGTCACAACCGCGGTCGGGTCTCGTCGCTCACGCGCGCGGCCGACGGGACGTACACCGTCACCCCGCTCGCCACCGCGCTCGACCGCCCGCACGGAATCGCCGTGCACGAGGGCCACGTGTGGGTCGCGGAGGCGGGTCGCATCGCGCGCTTTCGCTACCCGGTCGGCGGAGAGCTCGCGCTGGAGACGGTGCTCGGCGCGCTCCCGAGCACGGGTCGGCACATCCACAAGACGCTGGGTTTTGCGCCCGACGGAGCCCTCTTCTTCTCGGTGGGTTCGGCGACGGACAACTGCCAGCGCGACGGGTCGCGGGAGGCCGACGACCCCTGCCTCGAGCGCTCGCCCGTGGCCCCCGCCGTGGAGCGCGGCGTCGTGATGCGCTGGGACCCGCGACGTCGCGCGGCCGCGGTGTACAGCCACGGCCTGCGCAACAACACGGGCCTCGCGTGGCACCTCCCGAGCGGCCGCCTCTGGGGCGTCGAGAACTCCCGCGACTACATCGACCGCGCCGACCCGTCGCTCTCCGACGCGGCGCTCCCGCACGACGAGCTCAACGAGCTCACGCGCGGCAGCGACCACGGCTGGCCCTACTGCTACGACGACAACGTCCCCGCCCCCGAGTACCGCGCCAACGCCGCGCGCTGCCGCACCCGAACGCCACCCGCCATCGCGCTCCCCCCGCACACGGCGCCGCTCGCGATCACGTTCTATGACGGCGCGATGTTCCCCGCGGCGTACCGGGGCGCGGCGCTGGTGACGTACCACGGGTATCGCGCGGAGGGGCATCGGGTGGTGGTGATCCCCTTCGGTGCGGACGGCGCGCCGTCGGGGCCCCCCGAGGACTTCATCTCCGGCTGGGAGGAGCGCCCCGGTCGACCGCACGGGCACCTCACCGGGCTCCTCGTGACGCGCGAGGGCTCGCTGCTCGTGAGCGACGACGGCGCGGGGACGATCTACGAGCTCCGCTACGGCGCGAGCGCGCTCCATGCGCCGCCGCCGCCCGTGGTGGTTCCACCGCCGGAAGACCCCGCGGTGATCGAGCGACGGTGCGCCGAGCTCGCGCGCCGCACCGACCCGCTGGCGGTGATGCAGCGCACGGTGATCGACGCGAAGTGTGTGTCGTGCCACGTGGCCTCCGCGGGCTCGCTGCTTCTGCGCCAGTGCGACTGGCGGGCGACGTGGGAGTCGCTCGCCCGCGGGCGCTCGGCGGTGTACGGGCCCTACGTGGTGCCGGGGCGCCTCGACGCGGGCGTGCTGCTGGCGCGGCTACGGGGCGACACGATGGGGCCGCGGATGCCGATGCAGGGGGTGACGCTCACCGCGGAGGAGCTCGCGGCGGTGGAGCGCTGGGTGCAGGCGGGGGCGCCCTCTCCCTAACGGCACACCGGCGCGAGCGCCCGCAGCCGCGCCGCCAGCGCGTTGTAGTCGTCGATGCGCGAGCCGCCGCGCACGTCGCCCGTGAACCGGTAGTAGTACCGCGCGGGCACCATCGTGCCGGTGTACGCCGCGACGTCCGAGTCGGTGTTGCCGATGCCGACGTCGGGCGCCATCCCGAAGCGCGTGCGGAGCGCGCGGAGCTCGTCGGTCTTGAAGGTCTCCGCCGCGGCGCCGAGGGCCCCCGTGAGCCCGAGGGTGGTGTGGACGATCCCGTTGGGGAAGCCGCGGAGCCTGAGCCACGCGTGCGTGCCGGGCTCCAGCCACTCGGGGCGCGCGGTGAGGTACATCACCTCGTAGCCGCGGTCGACGAGGGCGCGGATCACCTCCGGGCCGCCCGGGTTGGCCGCGGGCGGAGGGCCCGCCAGGAGCGCGGTGAAGGCGGCGTTCTCGCTCTCGGTGAGCGTCCCGTCGACGTCCGTCACGGCCACCCGGGCGCCCGCGGGGGCGACGCGGATCCACTGCTCGGCGGTCGTGTGGTCGCCGCGCACCACGAAGAGCACCTTGTGCCAGCCCACCGCGAGCCGCTGCGCCGTCGGGATCTGCGCGTACACCCGGCCCCCGTTGTCGCTCACGCCCTCCACCGTCGCGTGGGGCGAGGCGTCGAGGCTGGTGGTGAAGGTGCCGAGGCGCTCCCAGCGCGCGCAGTCGCGGAGGAGCCACACGTCGACGTCCTCGCCGTTGAGGTCGTCGTCGTTGAAGCCGTAGGCGAACTTCGCGATGGCCCACTGGGGGTCGCCCTCGCGCAGCAGGAGGTCGCGCCCGCGGTGCCGCGCGGCGCCGAGCGCGACGGTGACGCGCGTCGTGAGGTTGCGCCACGAGACGGTCGCGCCGAAGGCAGGAGGCGCGACGGCGCACGCGGGCGGCGGCGGACACGCGACGGGCGCCGCGTCGGGCGGAGGCGCGTCGGGGGCCGCGTCGGGCACTGCGACATCGGGCGCCGCGTCCGGTGCGGCGACGTCGATCGATGCGTCGGGTGCGCTCACATCGGGTGCGCTTACGTCCGGCGGGCTCGCATCCGCCGCGACATCGTCGAGCGGCGGCGGCTGATCGCGCGCGGGGGTGGCGTCCGAGGAGGGCTCCGCGGCAACATCTCCAGCCGCATCGGGGGAGGGCTGGAGCATCCCCGCGGGAGCGGCCTCCGAGCACGCTGCCAGCAGCAAGACCAGGGACCAGAGGGGCGTACGCATCGGTGGCGGGACGGTCTCACAGCCGCTCATGCGTCGCCAAGGGGGGAGCCGCGCGGCGCGAATCCCGCTTTGCACGCGGTCGGGATCGCGCTATCGGTGCCCCCGCCCCGATGGTCGCCCCCCGCGAGAAGCCCACCGCGCACCGCCCGCTCTTGCAGCGCAAGGGCGCGAAGCGCGCGCTCGTCAACGTCGGCGGCGCCGTCGAGACGGTCGGTGACCCCGAGCTCGCGCGCCGCCTCGCTGCGGCCCTGACGCTGCGCCCCGGCGAGCGCGACGCGACCCTCACGCACCCCTTTCACGCCTACCCCGCGCGGCTCCACCCCGAGGTGACCCGCTCGCTCGTGGCGGCCCTCGCGCCCGACCCTGGCTCGGTGGTGCTTGACCCCTTCTGCGGCTCGGGCACCGTGCTCGTGGAGGCCCTCGTGGCGGGCCACCGCGCCATCGGCCGCGACCTCTCGCCCCTCGCGGTGGAGCTCGCGTCGATCAAGACGGCCCTCACCACCGCCGACGAGCGCCGCGCCATCGTCGCCGCCACCAAGGCCGCCGCGGCGCGGGCCGAGGCGCTCTGCTACGAGCGGGGGAAGCTCCCGGTGCCGCCGGGCGAGGCGCGGTGGTTCGCGCCCCACACGCTGCGCGAGGTGGCGGCGCTCGCGGCGGTGATTCGTGACGGGCGGGGCCTCGTGCGCCACGCGCTGCGGATGCTGCTCTCGTCGGTGCTGGTGAAGGTGAGCCTGCAGGCGTCGGACAGCGACACGCGGCTGGTGCGCAAGCAGGTGGCGCCGTGGGAGGCGCTGCGGCTGTTCGCGTACAAGGTCCGCGAGCTCGACCGGTGCCTCGCGGGGCTCGCGGAGGCGGCGCCGCGCGGGGCCTCGGTGGACGTGGCGGTCGACGACGCGACCTCGCTGACGAGCGTCGCCGAGGGGACGGTGCGCGCGATCGTGACGTCGCCGCCCTACGCCAACACCTACGACTACGCCGCCCACCACGCGCGGCGCTACGCCTGGCTCGCCCTCGACGCCGACCGGATGATCGCGGGGGAGATGGGCGCGGCGCGGTGGTTCGACGTGCCGGAGGCGGGGGCGCTGCGGTTTCGGCGCGAGCTCGGGGCGATGTGCACGGGCTTCGCGCGGGCGCTGGCGCCGGGGGGCAAGGCCGCGGTGGTGATCGCCGACGGGGCCGCAGGCGAGGAGGCGCTGCGGGCGGACAAGATGCTCCGCGAGGCGGCCGAGGGGGTCGGGCTCACGGTGGTGGCGCGGGCCTCCCAGGACCGCAAGGTGTTCGACACGGACAGCGTCCGTGCGTTTTCGAAGCGACCGAAGCGCGAGCACGTCATCGTGCTCGGCAAGACAGACAGGAGTCAGTGATGCGACAGAAGGAACTCGTAGAGCTCGCGATGCAGACCATGAACGTGTCGCGCGACCAGGCGGCGAAGGCGCTCGATGGGGTGTTCAGCACGCTCGCGCGGGCGCTGAAGGAGGGGGATGGGAAGGTTCCGGTGGAGGGGGTGGGGACGTTTCGCATCAAGACCACGAAGGCCCGTCGGCTGAAGAACCCCCTCACCGGCGTCGAGATGGACATCCCCGAGCGCAAGAAGGTGGCCTTCAAGGCCTCCACCGAGATGGCCGTCGCCCTCAACGGCGCCCCCGACGACGACGAGGACGAGAAGGAGTAGAACGCTCCGCCCCTCAGCTCCCGTCGGCTTCGAAGTTGGCGGCGAGGTGCGAGAGGTCGCAGAAGGGCTTGGTCTTCGACTGCCCGCAGCGACAGAGCCTCGCCTGCGTCACCCGCGCCACCGTGCGCCCCGTCCCCGCACAGATCTCCAGGTTGCCCTCGACGCGCAGCGGTCCGTCGCGCAGCGGCGTCACGACCAGCGCGCCGTCGCGTACCGCGAGGGGGTCGGGCGCGGTGGTCTCGGGCTCGCCGCTCGCGCGAAACGCCGCCGCCACGTGGGAGCCGTCGCAGTAGGGCTTGTTCTTCGACTGGCCGCAGCGGCACAGGGTCGCGCGGAAGCGGCTCGCGTCGCCCGCCACGTCGAGCGCGGCGCGCACGGCGTAGGGGCCGTTCTCGCGCACGAAGAGGGTGTTCACCGCGGGGGGACGCTCGGCCGGGCCGCCGTCGCTGCGCTCGTAACGGATCGCGCCCGAGGGGCACTTGTGCGCCACCTCGACCAGCGCCTCGGCGGACACGGTGTCGGGGAAGATCCACTCGCCCGGCGTGTTGGCCTTGAACACCGTCGGCGCGTCGAGCACGCAGTGACGCGAGTGGACGCAGCGCTTTCCCTCGAACAGCACCGTGAGCTGCTTGCCCCGCACGACCTCCACCGCGGGCGACGGCGCGACGGGCGACGACGCGGCGGGTGACGACGCGGCGGGCGGCGGCGCGGCGGGCGCGACCACCGCGGGGGCGCGCTGCGAACTGCGCGCGTCGAGGGCGACGAGGTGGGCCTGCTCGGTGACGAGCGCATCGATGACGCGCCCCCACGTCGACGGTGTCTCTCCCGCCACGGGGACCACCCGCAGCGCACGGGCGCGCGCGATGAGCTCGCCGAGGCGCTCCGCGACGAAGCGCGCCGCGGTGCCGTCGGGCAGCGGCGCCAGCGTGCGCAGCGCGGTGAAGGTAAGCCCCGCGTGGGGTGCGCCTCCCTCGGCGTGGGCAGGGCGCGCCGCGAGCCCCTGGCCCACGGGGGTGAGCGCCCGCATGAGGGCCGCGCTCGTGGCGAGCCAGCGCGACTTGGCCGCGGGGTCGGTGGCGCCGAAGCCCTGCGCGAGGCAGCGGAGCGACGTGGTGTAGAGGGCGTTGCCGATGTCGAGCCAGGGCGCGATGTCGGGGTGGTCGATGTGAACCCGCTGCGACGCGAGGACGGGCGCGTTCATGACGGGGTTGGTGGCCGCGGGCCAGGCGGGCTCGAAGGTGGGATCTTCGGCGAGGAGGGCGACGAGCTCCTCACGCAGGCGGACGAAGCGGTTGAAGTGGGAGTCGGGCGTCTCGGCGCCGGCCCCTTCGCCCTGCGTTACGATCGTGTCGATGGCCCGGTGCGCGCTGTGGAGGTCGACCACACGACACACGCCCGGGAGCGGCGCCTGGGAGACGTCCACCTGGAGGCGCGGGTCGCCGAGGAAGAGGGCCGCCTCCCCGTGCTCTGCGGCGAAGGCGTCGAGGCCCGCGCGCAGCGCCGCGTAGAGCTCTCCGACGGTCTCGTAGTCGCGCGACAGGGGGCTGAGCCGGCCCGTGATGGCGCGGGAACGCTGGTAGCGTCGCGTCGGCGCGAAGTCCGCGGCGTCGTGCACGTCTGCACCGTGGGGGCGCTCGACGAACTCGAAGTGCTCCACCGTCGCCAGCGAGAAGCCCTGCAGCCGCATCACGAACCCGTCGGGGTACGGCCCCGCGTCGATGGGGAAGTTGGGGCGGTTGAAGAAGGGCTGCGCGCCGAGGGCGCTCATGAGGTTGCCCGCGAGGCAGAGGTGCGTCATCTCCTCCAGCGCCACCCCCGTGATCGTGCGGCGGAAGCCCGCCACGGCGGCGGCCTGGCGCGGCGTCCACCGCGCGTCGGCCACCTTCAGGCTGAAGGCCGCGTAGAGGTAGCAGCACATGAGGTTGTGCTCGATCTCCGCGGCCTCGTGGAGGAGGTAGAGGAGCTGCTCGCGGCTCGGGGTCCCGTCGACGACGTGGGGTGCGCTGGTGGTCATTGGAGCCCGCGAGCATCACCACGCGGGCGGCGCGGCGCAAGGGCTCAACGCCGCGTCGGCGCTCCGATCTGCGAGATCGCGTGGCCGAGGAGCCCGACGTCCATGCCCACGGTGAAGTGCACCTGATGCTCATCACCGAGCGCGCCCGTGACGTACTGGTGCGCCACCTCGACGGCGAACACACCTCCGACGATGAGTACGCGGATGCCGTTGCGCAGGCCCCAGACCGTGTCGCCGCCGTCGCGCCAGCCGTAGAGCACGCGCGGCGCCCACGCCACGCCCGTGAGCCCCCAGAGGTGGCCTGGCGTTGCGCCGAGGGAGAGCAGCGTGGCGTCGCGGTCGCCCGTGCCCCAGGTGCGGTCGATGCCGACGTCGGGGCCGACGATCCACCCGCGTTGGTCGTGCGTGGGGAAGAAGACGCGCGAGCCGATGGTGCCGCGCAGCGTGTAGGCGCCTCCCGCCTGCGGGGTGGCCGAGATGCCCCCGCCGAACGACACGCGCAGGGAGAACATGGGCTGCAGCCCACGCGACGCGGGCCTCGCGGGTGACAGCCGCACGGGGGGTAGTGGGTGCGAGGGGTCGACGGCGACGGTCTGGGCGCGCGCGGCGGTGGTGAAGAGGGCGAGGGCGAGGGGAGCGACGAGGCGGAGGAGCTTCATGGGTGAAGCAGCAACGTCGTGAGCGCGTCGGGGCTTACACCGACCGCTCAGCGCGCGGCGCCGGAAGGGGCGGGGCGGAGGGCGAAGCCGCGTTGGATGAGCAGCGGGCGCGCGTGCAACTCGTCTTCGAGGAGGCGGTAGGCGTCGGCGTGGCGACGCGACGGCAGCGCGGGGAAGAGGTGGTGCACGAGGTGGTAGTTGTGAAACTGGAGCAACGGGCGCAGCAGCCACTCGTGCCCGAGGCGGATCGTCGTCGAGCGCAGCACGTCTTCCTCCGCGGTGGTCTCCGCGCCGACGTGGGGGAGCCAGAAGAAGAGGCAGCCCGCGATCACGAACGTGAGGCGCGACGGGATGAGCCACAGGAGTACGACCTCGCGGGCGTAGCCGGCGTGGACGAGGAGCCCGATGACCGCGAGCGTGACGCCGAGGTGGGGAAGCGCGCCGAGGAGGTGGCGACGGGCCGTGGCGTCGCCGTGGCGCAGCACGTGGACGACGTAGGCGATGTCGATGGTGGCCCAGCGGAGCGGCAGCGAGAGGCCGCCCTCGTGCGACCAGCGATCGGGGTCGGGCGCGGCGTTGGTGTGGCGGTGGTGCTGCATGTGGGCCCAGCGGAAGAGGCCGAGGCTGGCGTGCGGCGCGAAGAGCAGGAGGCCGAGGGATCCGAGCGCGTCGTTGAGGCGGCGGCTGCGCGCGAAGGAGCCGTGGAGCGCGTCGTGGACGACGGTGAAGAGGCCGTACATGAGGGCGGTGTCGCACACACAAGCGGCCCAGCCCGGGAGCGCGCCGCGGACACACGCGACCGCGACGCTCGGGAGGCCAAGGGCGGCGATCACGAGAGCGGCCAGCGTGGGGGCGGCGAGGGTGGGGACGCGCGCGAGTTCCTTGAAGCGCTCCGCCTTGTCGGAGGGGACACGGAACCGCGGCTGGCGTGCGGCGACGGCGGTCACGGTCAGGCGGCCTGATCGAAGTCGCGGGTCACGTACATCGTCACGATCGCGGCGGCGAAGCGCTCGAGAAACTGCCCCTGCGGCGTCCGGGCGAGGCCCGCCCGGGTGAGGGTGATCCGGCCGTTGGCGAGCGCCCGGTCGCAGAGGTTGTGGAGCAGCGGGCGGCCCTCCGCCCCGACGATCGTGACCGCGTTGACGCGGCCCTCCGCGCACTCGCGCTCGTAGGTGCGCAGGTCGTTGGCGAGGCGAACGGCCGTCGAGAAGCGGCGCTCGGCGCGAAGGAGGGCGGGGAGCATCCAGCGCGTCGCGTCGGCGTCCATCGCGATCCAGGCGGTGAGGGCGATCATCTCGACGCCGATGCTGTCGCGGCCGCTCTCCAGGTAGCCCTGCAGGTTCGTCGCGGCCGGGCCGTCGCCGCTGCGGAGCTCGTCACCCATCCCCGCGAGCATGCGCCCCATCGCGTCGGCCCACGCGTCGATGAGGCGACCGACCCGATCGGTCGCGGCGAGGCGGCGCCGCAGGTCGGCGATGGCGTTGGCGATGGGGTCGAAGGCGACCTCCGCGCAGTCCTCACCGCGCGCGATGGCAGCGTACTGCGCGATGCGCAGCGACCCTTCTTCCACGGTCACGTCCGAGCCGTCGAGCAGGTCGTCGACGGCGAAGAGCACCAGACCGGCGTCGGCGATGAGGGAGAGCACCGGCATCGGCAGCCCAGCCCCGGCGTGCGCCACGATCGCGGCGATCGCCTGCGACCGACCCGTGCGCACGAACGCCGGCGGGAGGATCTGCGAGGTGGCGATGCTCGTGAGCACGGAGCGAGCGTCGACCGGCGAGCTGAAACGAGAAGGCGCGGCGGACAGAGCGGGATGAACGGAGCGGGCGGTGCGCATGGTGGGCCTCGATCGACGCGTCACCGGAGATCGGTGGGTCGCGGCGATTCGTTGGTATAGCGAGCGCCATGCCACGCGCGCCGATCCACTGTCGCGACGAGTGCCACGGCGAGAGAAGCGAGAAAACAAGGCCGATCACAGGGAGCAAGGCGCGACGCGCTCGGGCACGAACGCTGGCACCGCGCCGGGGTGGCGGTGGCACCGTGCCAGCCCCGGCCATGTGCTTGCCTCCCTCACGCCGCCGCAATTGCGCGGGATGCCGCGCCGCGGCGCCCTGGTACGCGCGTTGCTATGAGGGAGATCGTGGCACGCAGCCACCCCGAAAGAGAGCGACACCATGAAGATCAAGAGCAACGTCAAGGCCGGCTTCAACCCGCAGCCCGACCCCCCCGGCTTCCAGCCGCAGCCCGATCCCCCCGGCCGCCGCTGAAGCGCCGCCCCTGATCGCACCCGACGCCGCGGCGCGGAGACGCTCACCGTCTCTGCGCCGCGGCGTCTCCATTCAGCGCCGCACGTGGGGACGGTAGGGAGGACAAACATGTGTCGGCGATGGGAGAAGACTCTCATCATCCGATGGATCCCGTAGAGACGTATCGAGACGCTCTGAAGAAGATGCTGCTCGCGTCGTAGCTGCACCCCAGGGCCGCAGTCGACCCTCCGTGTCGAAACGGTCTTCGATCGTGAACGCGATCGCTACCTCCTGGTGGTGTTGGGCTGAGACCGGCGTCGCGCCCGACCTCGTCGAGGCGACGGGGGCCGCGCGATCGGATCGTGCTGGCGTTCAAGTCGCCGGGCGGCGCTGAACGGAGACGCCGCGGCGCGGGGACGGGTGTCGTCTCCGCGTCGCGGCGTCGGGTGCGATCAGGGGCGGCGCTTCAGCGGCGGCCGGGGGGATCGGGCTGCGGGTTGAAGCCGGCCTTGACGTTGCTCTTGATCTTCATGGTGTCGCTCTCTTTCGGAGTGGCTGCGCGCCACGATCTCCCTCATCGCAACGCGCGTACCAGGGCACGGCGGCGCGGCATTCCGCGGAGTTGCGGCGGCGTGAGGCAGGCACGCGCGTGGCCGGGGGCTGGCACGCACTGGCACCGTGTCAGGGAGGGTGATGCATGGTGTTGTGATAGTCTCCAACGCCATGGAAGCGGCCGCCGCCCCCACCACCCCACAGAGCGTCTCGCGCGACGACCGCGACGACGTCGTCATCCTGCGCGACACGCCGTGGGCGCTCTACGAGGCCATCCTCGCGGCGCGCGGGGAGAAGCGCGTCCCTCGCCTCCAGTACGCGTCGGGGAGGTTGGAGCTGATGAGCCCGGGTCGGAGCCACGAGCGCATTCACACGCTGTTCGGGCGCCTCGTGGAGGCCTATGCCGACGAGTCCGACATCCCGCTCGACGGCTACGGCTCCTGGACGCTCAAAGATGAGACGGTCGCCCGCGGGGTCGAGGCGGACGAGTGCTACATCGTCAGCGACCCGGAGGCCGACCGGCCCGACCTCGCCATCGAGGTGATCTGGACGTCGGGGGGGCTCGACAAGCTCGACCTGTACGCGCCGCTCCGCGTGCGGGAGGTGTGGTTCTGGGAGGAGGGACGCATCTCCGTTCATGTGTTGCGCGGCGAGGCCTACGTCGATGCGCCGCGGAGCGAGGTGCTGCCGGGGATCGACCTCGCGCTCCTCGCGCGCTTCGTCACACGAACCGACCAGTCGGCCGCGGTGCGGGAGTACCGGGCCGCGGTGCGCGCGGCGCAGGGAAGGTAGGAGGCTCTCCGCCCCGCCGAGCTCCGCCGTGGGCTATCCTCCGCCGCGCACGATGACCCGCCGCCCGCTGCTCCCCGCGCTCACCCTCGTCGCCCTGACGCTCATCGCCCCCGCGGCCTCCGCGCAGGACTGGGACGCGCCGCCCACGCGCCCGACGCGCCCGGCCCGCCCCGTTCGCCCGACGCGCCCGCAGCCCGCCCGCCCGACACGCCCGCAGCCCGCCCGCCCCGCGCCCGTCGCGCGGCCGGTGACGCCTCCGCCCGCGACGGGGCCAGCGAGCGACGCCGAGCGCAACCGCCGCATGATCGAGCACCTCCTCGCGGTGCTCCTCCGCGGCACCGACGAGAACGCCGTCGCGCTCCCGACGCTGCTCC
>JBILLV010000606.1:0-3324 GCA_044375895.1 Polyangiales bacterium
GTCCCCTTCGACGATCGGGCGACCCACCGGATCGATCTGCGCATCGAGCGGTCGGCGCGCGGGCTGCGCGCGAGGGTGTCCTGGCTCGACGGGGAGGAGCGCACCCTCGGCGAGCGTGACCACGAGATGCCCGCGGCGCGGTGTGTCGAGCTCGTCGAGGCGGCCGCGCTCGACATCAGCATCGTCGTCGACACCTTGCCCCGCGAGGCGCCCGCACTCCCCGCGCCAGTCGCTTTGCAGAGCGAGCCGATCGCGCCGCTGACGCCCATGCGGCCCCAATCGGGCGCGGCACAGATCGTCCCTATCGCACGCGCGCCCGCGGCCGAGGCGCTCCCTTCACCAACGCGCTTCGAGGGATGGGTCGGCCTCGGCACGGTGCTCACGTTTGGCACGCAGCCAGACCCGGGCCTCGGAGGGACTTTGGAGCTGGGGCTGCGATGGAGGATGCTTGCACTGGCGGTGGAGGGGCGCCTCGACGCGCCGACCACCACCGCCACGACGGGCGAGGGACGCGCGAACACCTCGCGCACCGGGCTCTCGGTGATGCCCTGCGGGGTCGCCCCGCTCGGAGCTTCACAGATTCGGCTGGGGGGGTGTGCGGTCGCAGCTTTCGCGTGGCTCGCGGGCCGAGGCGAGAACGTTTTGATCCCGCGCGAGGACGACGCCTGGCTGTTCGCCGTCGGGGGCAGGCTGTTCGCGGGCTTCGCGCTCGGCCGACACGTCGAGCTCCGGGCCCATGTGGACGTGATGGTGCCCGTACGCCGCGCCGTCGTGAGGCTCGACGGCGGCGTCCTCTGGGAGGAGGCCGCGGTGGGCGGAATGGGTGGCCTCAAGGTCGTCGGTCACTTTCCGTGACGGGTCGCCGTGGTGGGTGACAAGCGACGCCCAGAGAGCCACGAGGAGCCCATGACAGGCGCAAGGTCCGCGCGGTGAGCACGAGCGACCCGTTCTGGGAGCATGTCGAGCCAGAGATTCCGTGGGCGCACGCCCTGCTGCGGCGCTTCGGTGTGCCCGAACGGGACCTCGACGACGTGACGCAGCATGTGCTCGTGCAGGTGCACGGGCGTTGGACGGAGTACGATCGAGCGCGCCCACTCCGGCCGTGGCTCATGGCCTTTTTAGTGCGCGCGGCGGCCAATCATCGCCGTTGGATGTTGCGGCGGCGCGAGCAGCTCGGCGCGACGAATGACGTGGGTGACACCGTGCCAGACACCGGAGAACAACCTGACGCTCGGGTCATCGCGCGCGACGCGCACGCGGTGGTCCACGAGGCCCTCTCGGCGCTCGACGATGACCAGCGCACCGCCGTCGTCCTGGTCGACCTCGAGGAGCTGAGCGCGCCCGACGCGCGCACCCTGGGGATCCCGCTCAACACGGTGTACTCGCGTCTCCGGCTCGGGCGCGCCGAGTTCACAGCAGCCGTGCGCCGCATTCGAGCCCGTCGGGGGGAGCGATGAGCGAGCACGCGTCGCCGCCCGAGCTCCCGGACGATGTCCGCGAGGTGCTGCGCGCAGCCCGCGAAGCGCCCGCCATCGGCCCGGAGCGGATCGCTCATATTCGTCGCGGAGCAGAGCGCTCCCTCGCGCAGGAGTCTCTCCCCCCTCCGCGTGCCACGCGGGTGTGGCATCGGGTTGTCTGGCTCGCCGCTGGCGTTGCGCTCGGCGCCGCGGGGGCGACCTGGTTCAACGCACGGCCGACGCGAACTGTGCCGGCGCCGCGGGTAGTTCTCCCGCTCGACGCAAACCCCCGGCCCCCGACCGCTGATGCATCCCCGCCGCAGCCGTTGATACGCGACGACGCCGCCGCCGACTCGGCGCAGCCACGCGCCGCCGAGCGACGCGCCACACCGCCCGACGATCCGTCCCGCGCCGAGCGTGCGCTCATCGAGCGGGCTCGCAGCGCGCTGCAACGCAACGATCCCGCTGCCGCTCTCGACGCGGCGCGTGAGCACGGGCGGCGCTTCCCCCACGGCGCACTGGTGGAGGAGCGGGAGGCTCTATTCATCCGTTCTCTCGTAGGGACGCAACGAGCGGAGGAGGCGAGGGCCCGCGCAGACTCCTTCCTGCGGCGCTGGCCGCGGAGCTTGTTCCGACCGTCGATCGAGACCGCCCTGAGACGCTGATGCGTGGAGCGTCGAATTCGTGACGGGGCGTCCTCTTTGGCGACAAGCGGCCGACAGGCGCCGCCGACCGGAGGGTCCGCGCACGCGCCGAAGGAGCACGGAGCATGCGGTTCAAGTGGATGATGGTGGTCGGGATGGGCCTCACCACATCGTGTGGTGACGGTGGAGGGACGAGCGGCGGGGAGGATGCCACCCCCACCGATACGCGCGAGGCGGACGTACAGGAGCAGCACGATGGCGCCTCCGAGAGCGGCCAGAGCGGAGACAGCGCCCTCGATGCTGTGGCCCCGCTCGACATCGAAGACGCCGCCCCCGCGCAGGACGATGGCCCAGCGGTGGACTCCCCGCTCGACGCAACGGTCGCCGACGTCGCGCCGGACAGCGCCCCAGACGTCGTACTCGACACCGCAGCAGACGTCGTGCCGGACACTGCACCGGACGCCACGCCCGACGCCACGCCCGACGCCATGCCCGACGCGGGCGCGTGCGTGTTTCCGCGGTACCGGGCCGTGGTCCTCACGGAGCGGCCCGTGGCGTACTGGCCTCTCGATGAGGTCGAAGGGACGGTCGCACGGGACATCGTCGGGAGCCGGGACGGACGCGTCGTGGGCGGCCTTATGATGGGGACCCCTCCCCTCCTGCGCGACGTCGGCGCGAGCGCGACCTTCCGCGGCGCGGAGTCTATCGAAGTACCGTTCGCGGGCGCGCTGAACAGCCAACAGTTCACCATCGAGCTGTGGGCGCGTGTGGACGGCGGCGCGGGCACCGTGCGCTCGCCCTTCACGACGCGCGCAGGGAGCGACACCACGCCGCCGCTCGGCATCGCCTTCTACGCGGACAACCTCAACCGATGGAACGTCTACTCCGGCAGCGTCAGCTTCGGCCCGGGGGGCTGGCGCGAGACCTTCGGCCCCTCGGGCGGTGCAGCGGCGGGTGTCGTGCGGCACCTCGCGGCGAGCTACGACGGCGCGGCGGTGACTCTCTACGTCGACGGCGCACAGGTGTCTCGCACCGACACCCCCTACAGCCCCAACAACACCCGCCCGCTTCGGATCGGCGCGGGAACCGACGGCGCTGGCGGGTCCACCTTCGCGTTCATCGGCGCGATCGACGAGGTCGCCCTCTTCGACCGCGCGCTCCCCGCGGATCGCGTGGCGCGCCACGCGGGGGTGATCCTCTCCGAGGGCTGCGCGACGGGGTTC
>JBILLV010000105.1:0-26766 GCA_044375895.1 Polyangiales bacterium
TCTCCCTGAGCCCGGCTCTGCGGGCGATCCGATTGGAGCCCAGGCGTGAGCTCCTGCGAACCCTGGGAACGCTGGACGCGCGCTAACTGACCGGCATTGACGCGAGCCCAGGGTGAGCTCCTGCGAACCCTGGGACGTTGAAGAGGCGTTGAAGAGGCGCGGACCACGCGACCTACGGAGCAGGCCGTCCGTAGCACGCCACCATCCGCACGATGCGCCCCTCGCGATCGAGCTCGCTGGTGTCGGTGACGAGCGCGCCCGTCTCCCGTCGGTACACCACCGTCATCGCGCCGACGCCCACCGTCACGTCCACCAGTTCGAAGCGCAGCCCCGGCGCCGCGAGCCCGCGCGCGAAGTACGCCCGCAGCGCCTCCTTGCCGCGGAGCCACCCGTCGGCGGCGCCCGTGCGCTCGACCACGCGCGGCGAGCAGAGCGCGATGTCGTCGGCGTAATGCGTGAGGATCGCGTCGAGGTCGCGGCGGTTCCACGCGTCGATCCAGGCGATGGCACCGGCGCGCACGACGGCGGGGTCGAGCGGCGCAGACGGTGCGGCGGTCTTCGGTGCGACGGCGGGGCGCACGGCCGAGGGGGCGATGTGGTTCCAGCGCTGGAGGAGCGCGTCGTCGACCGGGTCGTCGCCGCGGAGGTGCGCGTCGAGGTTGGGGAGCGCGTCGAGCCCCCAGAAGCACTCGCCGTCGACGATCACCGTCGGCACGCCGAAGACGCCGGCCTCGATCGCGCGGGCCGTCTGGGTGCGGAGGGCGTCCTTGGCGGCGGGTTCGTTCGCGCGTCGCACGATCGCATCGCCATCGAGCCCTGCTTCCGATGCGCACGCGGCGACGACGGATGATTCGGTGACCCCACGACCGCCGCCCCAGGTCTCACGAAAGAGGGCGCTGATGAAGGCGACGCGCCGGGCGGGCTCCATCGGCAGCGACGACGCCCGGAGCGCGAGCAGCGGGTTGAAGGGGTGCGACGGCGGCGGCGCGAGGGGGACACCCAGGCGACGCGCGCTGCGGACGGCGTCCTTGAAGACGTAGACGCGCTTCGGCGCGACCTCCGCGGGCCCCTTGGTGCCCCACGCGTCGAGCAGCGCCGCGAAGAGCGTCGGGACGGGCTCCACCGCACGGCCGTGACGCTCGGCGAGCGCGTGGATCTGCGTCCACGCGAGGTACGCGTAGGGCGACAGGTAGTCGAAGTGGAATGACAGCGGCGATGTGCTCACGGGCGGAGACCCTCCGGCGAGGAGGCTATCACCCGCGCTTGACGGGCGCGCGCCGCGTCCCCTATATGTGGCGCCGCAAGCCGCTCGCGGAGACGCGGGCGGGGCGCACTGACAATCTGCTCTGCGGCGACGGTGATTTGGGAAGTTCGGTGCAAGACCGACGCGGCCCCCGCCACTGTAACCGGGGACGCGACGCACGACCGCGCTCACAACGCGGAACGAACGCCCACGTGGACCACCACCGACTCCTTCACACACGGAGCCGGGGGTGGTCTGTGGAAGGGCAACGGTGCGACGCGGACGATCCGGGAGTCAGGAGACCGACCGTCTTCCGCAACGTGCGTGCCCGCGGGGTGACCGGGCGACGTGAGTCCATCCGACGACTCGGTGCGCCCTCGTGCGTCCACCGGCCACCTCGTGAGGCACGCGCGAAACTTCAACGCTTCGCGCGGGTGCGCGCGGGGCGCACCACGGTGGTCCATGGCCTCTCGTCTGTCGTCGTTTTTCGTCGTCGCCTCGATCGTTCCCTTCACCCTCTTCGGCTGCTCCAGCGACCCGGCGCCCGTCGCCGCCGACGCTGCCGCCGACACGCCCGCTGACGTCGCGCCGCTCGACGTCGCGGTCGACACCCCTGCGGCGGACACCCCTGCGCCCGACGTCGCGCCGGACGTCGTCCCCGACGCACCGCGCGACGCCGCCGCAGACGTCTCGCCCGACGCGCCCGCCCCGGCGTGCAACCGCACCCGCGCGCTCATCACCACGAGCAACTTCACGCGCGGCGGCTACGCGATCGGCCCCTTCGCCCCGCCGTCGCTCATGGTCCCGATGGCGGCCTCGCCCGATCAAGATCACCTCCCGGTCGAGTCGGGCTGCCTCGTCTTCACGCTCCTGCGCGGCGACGACACGCTCGCGGTGCTCGACCCCTCCAACCTCCCCGCCATCCTGCGGCGCGTCCCCCTCCGCCCGAGCGGCGTGGACGGCGGGATGTACGGCGCCAACCCCTACGACGTCGAGGTGGTCTCGCCCACGCGCGCGTACGTCACGCAGTACGCGCTCTCGCGCATCGCCATCGTCGACCCGTCACGCGACGGCGCCGCCGCGGTCACCGGCAGCATCGACCTCGCCCCGGTGCGCGCGATGGCCGACACCGACGCGTCGGGCGCACCGGAGGCCGCCGAGCTCCTCCGCGTCGGCGACCGCGTCTTCGCCGTCATGCAGAACCTCGCCGCCTTCGCGCCGGTCGCGCCGGGCTCGCTCGCCGTCATCGACGCCGCCGCGGGCACGCTCATCGACGCCGACCCGATGACCGCGGGGACGCAGCCCGTCGTGCTCACGCAGCGCAACCCCGTCGGCGCGGTGGCGACGGCGGGCGGCCGCATCGTGCTGGCGGGTGCGGGGACGCAGCCCTTCATGCCGCCCAACGTGCTCGACGGCGCCATCGAGGCGATCGACGCCGCGACGCTCCGCCCGGTGGGGATGCGCGTGACGGAGATGGCCCTCGGCGGCGACCTCCAGGGGCTCGTGATGCTCGACGAGAACCGCGGCTGGGCGCTCACGTTCCGCTTTGTGATGGGCGGCGGGCGGGAGGCGCGCGTGGTGGCCTTCGACCTGAGCACCGGGATGGCGGGGGCGACGATCTTCACGACGGGCGACATCGGCGGGATGGCGAAGGACCCGACGGGCAACGTCTGGGTGCTCGACCGCACGATGGCGACGCCGGGGGCGCGGGTGTTCCGGCCCGACGGGACGCAGCTCACGACGGCGCCGCTCGCGACGGGGCTGCCGCCGTACGGCGTCGCGTTCGTGCCGTAGTCACTGCGGCGCGACGGGCCCGCCGCCCTGCGCCGGCACCACGATGAACACCGGCCGCGTGTCCACCACCGTGCCGCCGCGCCCGAGCACCTCGATGGTCGCCCGGTACAGCCGCGCGGTCATCGCCCCTTCGGCGAAGTCGTTGTAGAAGTCCACGCCGAACACCACCCGCGTCGACGGCGACACCCCGTAGAAGGTCGTCATGTCGCGGCGCATGTACCCGTCGGGCATGTCGGGCACGCCGCGCAGCGGGGTCACCGACTTGATGAAGTCCGCCGTCGTGCGCATCGGCGGGAGGTTGAGCGCGCCCATCTCGGGAACCACCCGCGTGGTGATGTCCTGCCGCGACTGACCCGCGACGCGCGTGACGGCGTCGACGATGCCCGCCGCCGCGCCCGAGATGCCCGCGGCGCCCGGCCCGAACACGATGGGGTTGTTCATCGCGTCGAGGGTGTTGGTCATCTGGGCGAGGATGCGGGAGTTGGTGAACGTCTCGCCCCCGACGCCGAGGCCGACGTCGACGCCGATGAAGAAGCCGCCGCGGCGGTTGAGCGCGGCCACCAGCTCGGTGCAGTTGTGCCCCGGGTTGCCCGGCGTGCGCGGCGAGCCCGGCGCGCAGCCGTCGTACCAGCCCGCGTCGGAGGCCAGCACGATGATCGGCACGCGGCCCTCGCCGAAGCACCCCCACCCGTAGCGCACCGCCTCCGGGCGCGAGCCGCAGTCGCGCACCGGGTCGTGGCGCGGCACCCAGCCGTTGCCCCGCGGGTCGAGGGCGTTGCGCACCGCGATGAGCGCCGCCGGGTCGCTCTCGTGGCCCCGCGAGCCCGCCCCGTCGATCACCTCGAAGATGGCCTCCGTGTGACACTCGGGCGAGTCGCCGCCGAAGAACATGTTGCCCGTGTCGCGCGCGATGGTGCGCATCACCCCGAAGGCCCGCTGCGACGCCGTGATGTCGGGCGTGATCGCCTGACGGATCCACAGGGTGTAGTCGCCCGGCGAGCCGGGGAAGCCCTGGTCGGGGACGGGCATCGAGTCGAAGCTCCCGACGCCCATGCGGATGTCGGGGATCTGCCGCATGATGCCCGGCACGATCACCGTGCTGAGGTTGGTGTTGAGGTTGGCGATGATCGGGTCCATCGACGCGGAGTTGTCGATGAGGAAGAAGACGTCGGCCTGACGGATGCGCGTGGCGAAGGTGAACTCGCGCATCTCGTGGGGCCCCATCATCGGCGGCGGGTAGTACGGGAGCACCACGTAGAGCGAGGTCGTCGGCGGCATGCTCATGCGGTCGCGCGGGCTGGACATCGCCGCGCTCTCGATGAGGTCGGTGGCGCCGTCGCCGTCGGTGTCCGCGACGCAGGGGTTGGTCTGCGCCATGTACTCCTCGCGGTCGGTGAGGCCGTCGTTGTCGGAGTCGAGGTCGATGAAGTTGGGGACGGTGTCGCCCATCGCGCCGAGCTGCGCGTCGCAGTTGTCGCCGGTGCCGCCGCACACCGTCCGCTGCATCATCGGAAAGCCCGGATACGTGCGGTTGTACTCGTTGACGTCGAGGTAGCCGTCGTTGTCCGAGTCGTTGTCGCGGAAGTCGGGCATCCCGTCGCGGTCGGTGTCGCGCATCGGCGCTCCCTCCGCGTCGTCGGAGATCCCGTCGCCGTCGGTGTCGCGGCACTGCCCCGGGGTCACCTCGACGGTCGGGGTGTCGCGGTTCACCGGGCCGCGGTCGGTGGTCACGGTGGTGTCGGGCGTGTCACCCGCGTCGGGCAGCTCTTTGACGATCGGGGCGGACGGCGCGCAGGCCAGCAGCGCGGCCGGGAGGGCGAGAAGCAGGGGTCGAAGGATCATCGCGGCGCTCCGGGTGAGGGACCGACAGATTACACACACGGCAAGGGCTATGGCGCAATGGGCGCGCATTGACCACCCCCCCGGATTCACCCCACCTGCACGAGCGATCCCTCCGTCATGGGCCAGAAGGCGCCGCCCGTGTACTTGAGCCGGGCCATCGCGTTGGGGTAGGCCAGCACCTGGAGCCGCTGCTCGCCCCATTCGCGCGAGAGAAACGTCGGGCGCCCGGTGAAGAAGACCCGCACCATGTGCCAGCCCGGAGCCACCGGGAAGACGTGCCACACCCCGCCCTCGCGCTCGTAGCGCACGCCGTCGATCTCGATCTGCGTGTTGTACTTGCGCGTGAGGAAGTTGGTCGACGTGGCGTTGCCGCCGGCGAAGAAGCTGAACATGAGCTCGACGGCGATGGCGCTCTGGGCGTGGGGCGACGGGTACATCACCCGCGGGAGACTACGACGGAGGGGGCGGCGCGGAGAAGCGCCTCAACGCACCGCGATGGCGTAGCGGCGGTTGAGGTTGCAGGTGACCGCGCTGTAGCTCTGCGAGCTGTCGGGGCAGAGGTTGGAGCCCACCGCGAAGCCGTTGTAGTAGGGCGCCACCGTCCCCGTGAAGCAGATGCGGCCGTAGCGCGAGTCGGTGCTCGCCCACGGGTCGGTGCAGAGCGTCGGCCAGTTGTTGTAGCCGTAGCGCAAGGTGGAGACGACGGAGGTGGTGCCGTTCACCGCGACGCCGATGGTCTCGTCCACCTGGGGGTAGCGGAAGGGGGCCTGCGTGCGCCAGTTGGGCGGCAGCGTGAAGCGGGCCCAGTTGGGGAGCAGCACCCGGTCGGCCTGGCGGAAGGCCACCAGCACCTGCGTCGACTCGTTGCGGAGCGTGCGGCTCGTGACCTGGTAGTCGATCGAGATGCTGTTGTAGGCTGTGGCGTCGGCGAAGAAGATCTCCGTCCAGCCGCCGCCGTCGGTGGTCATGTCGCAGTAGGTCGTGAAGCCCGGCTCCGCCCCCGCGCCGTCGGCGTCGAGCGCGTAGGCGCCGCTCGGCGTCGACGGGGACTCGCGGTGCAGCTCGGCGCAGTTGCGCGGCGCGACGCAGGCCCCGCCGCTGCACGTCAGCGAGGCGCAGGCGTTGCCGCACATCCCACAATTGCGCGTGTCGGTGGCGATGCTCACCTCGCAGCCCGTCGCCGGGTTGCGGTCGCAGTCCGCCGTCCCGGTCGCGCAGGTGATGCGGCACGCGCCGCCGACGCACAACCGCGTCGCGCCGGGGCCGCCGGGGCACACGTTGCCGCACGCGCCGCAGTGGTCGACGCTGCTCTGCGTGTCGACGCAGGCCATGCCGCAGCGCGTCTGCCCGGTCGCGCAGCCCGTGCCGCACGACGGCCCCGACGGGCCGGCGACGCACACGGGCGTCGCGCCGCCGCAGCGGTTGGAGCAGATCCCGCACGTGAGCACCGAGCCGAGGTCGGCCTCGCAGCCGTTCACCGGGTTGGCGTCGCAGTCGGCGCGGCCGGCGGCGCAGGTGATCGCGCACACGCCCATGTCGCAGACGGGCGACGACGACGCGCCCGCGGGGCACACCATCCCGCAGGCCCCGCAGTGGGAGAGGTTGGTGAGGAGGTTGACCTCGCAGCCGTTGCCGGGGTTGCCGTCGCAGTCGGCGAAGCCCGCGTTGCAGGCCGAGCGGCAGCGCCCGCCGACGCAGGCCACCACGGCGTTGAGCCCGGCGGTGCAGGCCACCCCGCAGGCGCCGCAGTTCATCGGGTTGGAGAGGGTGCTGGCCTCGCAGCCGTTGGTGGCGTTGCCGTCGCAGTCGCCGAAGCCCGCCGTGCACGTGAGCCCGCAGGCCCCGCGGCTGCAGCTCGGCGTCGCGTTGGTGGCGCCCCGGCACACCGTCCCGCAGGTGCCGCAGCTCACCACCGCGTCGAGCCGCGCCTCGCAGCCGTTGGTCGCGTCCATGTCGCAGTCGGCGAAGCCCGCGTCGCACGTAAACGCGCAGCGCCCGCCGCCGCACGCCCGCGAGGCGTTGGGCCGCTCGGGGCACACCATCCCGCACATCCCGCAGTGGTCGGGGTCGGTGGCCGTCGCGACGCAGGCCAGGCCGCAGCGCACCTGCCCCGTCGCGCAGCCCGACACGCACGCGGGCGTCCCCCCGGCCGCGCTGCAGAGGGGGGTCGCGCCGCTGCACCGGGTCGCGCACGCGCCGCACGAGGCCGCGTCCGTGAGGCTCGCCTCGCAGCCGTTGCTCGCCACCCCATCACAGTCCGCGAAGCCCGCGTTGCAGGTGAGGCGGCACGCGCCCCCCATGCAGGCCGCGGTGGCGTTGGCGCCCGCGACGCAGGGGTTGCCGCAGCGGCCGCAGTGCATCGACGACGAGGTGAGGTCGACCTCGCAGCCGTTGGCCGCCCCCATGTCGCAGTCGGCGAAGCCCGTGTTGCACGCGCCGACGCCGCACGTCCCCGCCGCGCAGGTGGCGGTCGCCTGGGCGAGCATGCACGTCCGCCCGCACATCCCGCAGTTGGTGGGGTCGTCGGCGGTGCGCAGGCACTGATTGGAGCAGCACGACTGGCCGCTGGGGCACGCTTGACGGTCGTTGCATCCCGGGACGCAGTTGCGGGTCACGGCGCACACCTGGCCCGCGGGGCACTGGTCGTCGGCCATGCACCCGACGCACACGTGGCGGGCGGTGTCGCAGCGCCGGGATTCGCACTGGAGGTCGGCGTCGCAGCCCGTCTCGCAGCGGTTGGCGGCGGTGCAGTACTGCGTCGCGGAGCACGCCGTCCGGTTGCCCGCGGTGCACTGCACGCAGCGCCCCGAGGGCTGGTCGCACGCGCGGAGGCCGAACTCGTTGCTCCCGCAGTCGACGTTGTCGCGGCACGCGCCGGGGAGCATGTCGGGACCCATGTCGACGGCGATGTCGGAGACGTCGGGGGAGGGGAGGTCGGTGGCGGCGTCGGGCGCAGGGGCGTCGCTCGCGTCGGCGGAGGCGCCGTCCGTCGGGGCGGTGTCGCCCTTGGGGGACGCATCGGGGACGTCGGGCTCGGTGTCGACGGTGGCGTCATGGATCGCGCCGACGATGGGCGAGCCCGTACAGCCGTACAGGAGCGCGAGGAGCGCCGCGGGGCGCAAGAAACGAAGCGTCATGGGAGGGGCCTCCGGGGCAGTGGGTGCTGCACACGATGGGACGCGCCGCGCGCCCGGAGGTCAAAGGGAAACGCAGGGCTCGCAGAAGCTTCGGGGAGGTGACAAAAGACGCTCGGTTCGTGCATGGATCCCGCTACCCTGCGCGGCCATGAGATTCAGTCGCAACGCCACCGGGGTGCTGATCGGCGCAGTGATCGTGGTGGTGGTCTTCACCGCCATCGCCTCCAACCGCCTCTTCGGCGGGCTCACCGCGTCCATCGAGGACAGTCAGTTCCAGCTCATGCGGTCGATCCTCGAGTTCAACCTGCGCGGGGCGGAGGGGCGAGCGCTCGCTCGCGCCGCGATGATCGCCGACCTCGCCACCACCCGACAGGCGCTCGCCACCCGCGACCGGCCGCGGCTCCTCACCGAGTACGGCGATCTCTTCCGTGTGCAGCGCGAGCAGTACGGGATGGATCAGCTCAACTTCCAGGTGCCCCCGGCCGTCACGGTGGCCCGTCTCCAGAGCCCCGATCAGCACGGCGATGACGTGTCGTCGTTTCGCGCGATGGTGGTGGCCGTCAACCAGAGCCACGTCTCGCGCAAGGGCCTGGAGATCGCCCGCAGCGGCCCGGCGGTGTTCGGCACCGTCCCCGTCGTCGACGCCCAGCGCCGGCACGTCGGCACCGTCGAAGTGGGGATGAACATCGGCACCGTCCTCGACGCCCTCAAGGCCGCCTACGGCTTCGAGATGGCGCTCTACATCGAGGAGCGCCCGCTCCGTGAGTTTGCCACCTCCCTCCGCGGCGACGTGCTCGGCGACCAGAACCGCTTCGGTCGCTACCTCCGCTTTCACTCCACCCACTCGGCGCTGATGCAGCGCCTGGTGACTGGCGCCAACCTCGCGTCCGTCGAAGCGCCCACGCAGTACACCCGCGACGCGCTGGGCGTCCCCTACGGCGTCCTCCTCGTGCCGCTGCGTGACGCGATGGGGCGCCCCCTCGGCGTGATGGCCATGGCGCAGGACTTCCGCGGGTCACGTGCGGCGGCGGGTCGCTCGCTCGTGTGGCAGGCGCTGCTGGCCCTGTTCGGCATCGTGCTGCTCTCCGGCGTGGTGCTGGTGGTCGTCCGTGGTCTCCTGCTCCGTCCGCTGGCCGCGGTGACGGACGCCTTCGCGGCCCTCGCCGGGGGCGATCGCGCGCGCAAGGTCGAAGACCCCGAGGCGCTCTGTGAAGAACTCCAGACGCTCGCCGGGTACCACGAGACCCTGCGTGCGCAAGCGGCGCGCGGCGACGACGGCGGTGCGCCGTGAGGTCGCTTCGAAGCGTTCATTTCGTCGCGCTGGTCTGCGCGGCGTGGTGTCTCCTCGCGGGCGTCGCCGCCGCCCAGGAGGGCCGCGGTCGTCACCACCGCGCAGCCCCCACGGTGGTCGCCGACGCGGCTGCCGAACCTGCCGACGCCGCCGTGGTCGAGCCGGCCCCTGTCGCCCCCGTGGTTGCGCCGCCTGCCGCGGCGAACGAGGCCGACGCGCTCACCGGCATCCCCCTCGGGCGCGGTCTTCCGGTGGTGGTGCGCGTCGGCGTCGCCTTCATCGACGTCTCCGCCATCGACGAGAACGAGGGCACCTTCACTGCGACCATCGACCTCCGCCTGCGCTGGAACGACCCGCGCCTCGGCTTCCCCGCGGCCGACGCGCCCGGCGGCTTTCACGAGCTCCGCGGACCCGCGGTGGAGGCGCGGCTCGGGGAGATCTGGTCGCCCGACGCGCGCCTCGCCAACCGCGTCGGTGACGCCACCAACGAGGTGAAGGGCCTGCGCGTCTCGCCCAACGGCGACGTCGAGCTCATGCTCCGCACCACTGGTCAGTTTCGTACCGACTTCGACGTCGAGCGCTTCCCCTTCGACCGCCAGCAGCTCGGCATCCAGCTCCTCTCGCAGCGCGACAGCGACGACCTCGTCACCCTCGACTACCGCCAGGACGACCTCGACTTCAGCGCCGTGGGCGAGGGCCTGACGCTCCCCGGTTGGACGCCCGGCCTCGTCAACATCCGCCGCGACCCGCTGGTGGGCTGGCACGGGGAGTCGCACGCGCGAGTCTGGTTCTCGCTGGAGATGGGGCGTGTCGCGGGGCGCACCGCGGCGGCGATCTTCATCCCCCTCTTCGCCTCGCTGCTCATCCCGCTGCTCGCCATGTGGCTCAACCGCTTCGAAGACGGCGAGTTCAAGATCGAGGCATTCGAACTCACCAACGTGGTGATCGGCGGCCTCTTCGCGGTGATCGCGCTCAACTTCACCGTCAACTCCGAGTACCGCCAGCTCGGCGCGGGCGACAACACCGTCGCGCGCCTCTTCACGCTCAACTACGTCACCTTGGCGGCGAGCCTCGGGGTCAACATCGCCCTCTTCCGCTTCAACGTCGTCGCGCGCCTCTTCGGCCGGCCGGTGCAGGGGGAGGTGTTCGCGTGGCTCCTGTGGGCGGTGCCGTTGCTCGCGCTCGGCACGGCCCTCGCGTTCGTCTTCGTCGCGCTCGCCTGACCCCTCCCCGCTACACCCCGCAGCCGGTGTCGCTCACGCAGCGCGCCGGCCCCGTCCCAGCGGGGGTGCCCACCCGGCTCCCGCACTCGTGGGGGGCGCGGCCCGGCGCCCCCACGGCAGCGCGCGGACGACAGGTCTGCGTGGCGGTGTGGCACACGAGACCCGCGCGGCAGTTGTCGACGCCGAAGCGCGCGGTGAAGCACGGCGAGCCCTCCTCGCCCGTGCCAACGCGCTGGCAGGTCCCCGCGACGCAGTCCAACCCGAGCAGCGCGTTGCACAGCTCCGCGCCGGCGTTGCCCTGGACGCAGGTCTCACCCTCCCGGTTGCGCACGGCGATCGTCTGACAGACCTGGCCCAGGGTCGGGCTGGACGTGCACACGGCGTCGCCTTCGCAATACCGCCCGCACAGCGCGCCGAGGGGCTGCGGTCCCACGCAGCGCGCGTTGGACCCGTCGACCAGGCGCGTCGCGACGCAATCGAGCCCCGGCGCGCACGTCGCTTGGAAGCTGTGGCCGTCGCGAAACCCGTTGCAGGTCTCTCCCGGGCCAGCGAGAAACGACCCCGCAGTCGGGCTCCCGGAGTCGGTGCAGCGGAAGGGGTTCTCCGTGTGGATCAGCGCCTGGACGAACGCGCAGGAGACGACGGCGCGCGCGTTGCGTTGCGAGCACTCCTCCGTCCCGCTGCGGCAGCTCGCGCCGACGGGTGCGCGCGGCGTGCAGACCCCCGGGCACGGGGCGCCACCGCTCGCGTCTTCGAGGCGACACCAGCCGTCGTCGGCGCAGTCATCATGGCGCCGACACGCGCCGCCCGTCGCCACCGTCCCCACGAACACCCCGAAGCACGCCTCGGGCGGCCGCTCGCTGCACGGCCCGTCACGGAGGGCTTCGAGGCACCGTCGCGCCGCCGCGGCGTCATACCGCGACGAGCCCCCGGCGACGAGCTGGCGCCGCCGCGCACGATCCACCTCCCCTGGGAGCTCGTCGGCGTTGGCGACGCAGCGCTCGAAGGAGCCGAAGAGGAGGCGGAGTCCCGCGGCCTCGTTGGCCGCCGGGCAGCGGAACAGCGCCGCACACTCCTCCTGCTCGGCGTAGGTCAGGTACGCGTCCATCGTCACGACGGGGGGCAGCGCCGCGGGGATGGGTTGCGGTACCGCAGGCGCGGGGGCGGTGGTCTCGTCGGCGCAAGCGGCGAGCAGCGCGGCGACGACGAGGCAGCGGGGCAGGGGAGAGCGCATGGGCCGACGCAACGCACGGAGCGTACCGTGCGAAATGGCCGAGGAATGAAGCACGCGCGTGTGCCAGCGTGTGTCGTGGGGATGGGACGGACGGCGATTGCCGCGGCTGCATTCACGCGCACCCCTTCGCGCGGCCCGAAGGCGCGCTACGGCGCGGGGATCCAGAGGCGGGCGAGGTTGAGCTCCGCCGCCGCGAAGGGCTCGACCCGCACCCGTGCATCCCCCCGCCAGGTCCCCATCGGCCGGAACACCTCACCGTCCCGGCGAAACGCCTCCAGCGTGTGTGCCTCCGGGTCGACCAGCCACGCGTGCTCAACGCCCGCCCGCGCGTAGAAAGGCATCTTCTCCGCGCGATCGTGGACCTCGGTGCCCGGCGACAGGACCTCGCACACCCAGTCGGGCACCATCGTGAAAGACGCCGTCGTCGGCAGGTGCGGCATCCGCGCGCGGCGCCACCCCGCGAGGTCGGGCACCACGGGGTTGAAGTCCGGGTCGACGGTCAGCGCGAGCTCGGGCTCAGGCAGGATCCACCAGCCGCCCGGACCATCATCACCGTCGTCGAAGGGTGCGCCGAGCTGTTTCGTCAACGCGGCGGAGGCGCGGATGTGCGGCGGCGCGGGGCGCGGCATCACCACGAGCCGCCCGCCGATCACCTGGCCGGTGAGGGTGTTGGGCAGCGCGTCGATCACCGCGCGAAAGTTGCGGTACGTGCCCGTGGAGTGAAGCGCGGTCATGCCTGCGAGAATGCCGCCCCGCGAGAAGGAGGGCAACGCCTTCGACGGCGTTGGCCACGGGGGCCACTGCCTTTTGGATGGATCGCTACCTGAGCAGCCTGTGGAGCGAGCCCGGCGGCAACGGCACGCAGTACGACGGAGTCGCCGCTGAATCCATCCTTCGGCATGCGCTGCATGATGCCGCGGTAGCGAGCGCCGCCGCTTCAACCGCACAGAAACCGAAGCGCCTCCCGCAGCGCCTCCCGCGCGCTCGGGATCACCCCGAGGTGCCGCTCGGTGTGGCTGACGTCGAACACCGCGGGCGGCGTCGCACTGCCTTCGTCGACGGCGACGCGCCCCGCTCCGACCTCGGCGACAACCAGCCCCGCGACCTCCTCCCACGCGATCACCTCGGGCGCCACGGCGATGAAGCGCTCGTGGTTGCAGCCGCTTGCGAGCAGCGCGACGTAGAGCCGCGCCAGCTCGCCCGCCCCGATGAACTGCCGCCCCTCACCCCGCGCCACGCGAATCGTCTCACCGCGCCGGGCGGCGTCGATCATGGCGGCGATGCGTCGGTCGATGCGCACCGGCGCGCCGGGGATAGCCGCGCCCCCCACCACCGCGCCCGGACGGAGCACGTTGCCGCGCATCGCGTGCTGCTGACACACGGCCGAGAGGAACACCTCCCCGCTCGCCTTGGTGGCCCCGTAGTAGTCGGCGCTCCGCAGCGCGTCGTGCGCGTCCATCCGCGGCGCCCACGGGCGGTGCACCGCCGCCGACGAGGTGTAGACCATGTGCTCGACGCCCACGTGCGCGGCGAGTTCGAAGAGCTGCGCGCTGGCGCGGAGGTCGGCGAGCTTCAGGTCGTCGGCCGCGTCGCCCCAGATCAGCGCGAGGTGGATGCACGCGTCGTGCGTCGAGAGCGCGTCGCGCCACGGCGCCGGGTCGGCGACGTCTCCTACGACGAGCGTCACCCCGCGCAGTGCGAGCAACGCCTCTGCGCGCCGCGGATCGCGCGCGAGCACGGTCACCTCGTGGCCCGCTTCGGAGAGCGCCCGGACGACGTGCGCGCCCACGAAGCCCGAACCACCCGTGACGAACACTCGCGACCGCACTGAGCGCCTCCAGGTGCCTCCCGTAGCACCCTCCGCGGTCCGTGCTCAAGCGATCAGGCCGACGTCCTCACCCCGCCAGCGTCGTCACCACGCACCCCTCCTTCGTCACCACCACCGTGTGCTCAAACTGGGCGCTCGGGCTCCCATCCGCTGTCACCACCGTCCACCCGTCGTCGAGCGTCCGCAGCGCCACGTCGCCCAGCGTGATCATCGGCTCGATGGTGAGCGCCATCCCCGCCCTGAGCCGCATCCCGTCGCCCTTCTTCCCCACGTGCGACACGTGCGGCTCCATGTGCATGCGCCGCCCGATCCCATGGCCGCCGTAGGCCGACACCACGCCGCAGCCCTCGCGCCGCGCGAGCGCCTCGATCGCCGCCCCGATGTCCCCGAGCCGCGCCCCGTCGCGCACCGCGGCCACCCCGGCATCGCGACAGCGCCGCGCCACGTCCGTCACGTGCTCCTTCTCCGCGCTCACCGCGCCGATGCAGAAGGTCTCCGACGTGTCGCCGTGGAAGCCCCCGAGCTCGGTGGTGACGTCGACGTTGACGATGTCGCCCACGCGCAGCCGCTCGCGCGGGCTCGGGACGCCGTGGCACACCACCTCATTGCGGCTCGTGCACACCGCCGCGGGGAACCCCTTGTACCCGAGCTGGCTCGGCGTGCCCCCGCGCCGCGCCGTGTCGTCGCGCACGAGCCGGTCGATGTCCGCGGTGGTCAGGCCCACGCGCAGCGACGCGGCCACGTGCCGGAGCGTCGCCGCGGCCGCGCGGCCCGCCTCGACGAGCAGCGCGACCTCACGCGGGGAGTGCAGGTAGATGGCCATGCGCGCGAAGATGGCACCGCCCGAGGGCGCGGCGCTCATACCTTCTGGGTATGGCGGGGTGAGGCTATCGGGCGTAGTCGACGGCGCGCGTCTCGCGCACCACGGTGACGCGAATCTGGCCGGGGTAGGCGAGCTCCGACTCGATCTTGCGGGCGATCTCGCGCGAGAGGGTGAGGGCGCCGAGGTCGTCGATGGCGCCGGGCTCCACCAGCACGCGCACCTCGCGGCCCGCCTGGATGGCGAAGCTGCGCTCGACGCCCTGGAAGCTCCCGCAGATCTTCTCCAGGTCTTCGAGCCGCTTCACGTAGCCCTCCAGCATCTCGCGCCGGGCGCCGGGGCGAGCGCCGGAGATGGCGTCCGCGGCGGCGGTGAGGTGCGCGATGAGGCTCTTCGGGGGCTCGTCGTCGTGGTGCGACGCGATGGCGTTGCACACCACCTCGTCTTCGCCGGCCTTGCGCGCCATGTGGGCGCCGATGACGGCGTGGCCGCCCTCCTGCTCGTGCGTGGCGGCCTTGCCGATGTCGTGGAGGAGCCCCGCGCGCCGGGCGACCCGCGCGTTGAGCCCGAGCTCCTGCGCGAGGAGGCCGCACATGTGGCCCACCTCCACCGAGTGGCGGAGGATGTTCTGCGCGTAGGAGTAGCGGTAGCGGAGCTGGCCGACGATCTTGATGAGGTCGGGGTGCAGGCGCCCGAGGTTGAGCTCCAGCGCGGCCTGCTCGCCCGACTCGCGGATGATGCGCTCGACCTCGTCGCGCGACTTGGCGAAGAACTCCTCGATCTTCGTCGGGTGGATGCGCCCGTCCTGGATGAGCCGCTCGAGCGTGAGGCGCGCCATCTCGCGGCGCACGGGGTCGAAGGAGCTCACCGTGATGGTCTCGGGCGTGTCGTCGATGACGAGGTCGCAGCCGGTCACCTCCTGGAAGGCGCGGATGTTGCGGCCCTCACGGCCGATGAGCCGCCCCTTGAGCTCGTCGTTGGGCAGCGGGACGGAGGTCGCCGCGCGCTCCCCGGCGTACTCCCCGGCGTAGCGCTGGACGGCGATGCCGACGATGCGCTTGGCGCGCTTCTCGGCCTCCTCGCGGGCGATCTCCTCGATCTGCTTGGCCTCGCGGGCCGCACCGCGCCGCGCGTCTTCGAGGATCGTGTCGATCACCTGGCGCTTCGCGTCGTCGGCGGTGAGCTGGGCCACGCGCTCCAGCGCCTGCGTCTCCGAGCGGCGCACCTCCTCCACCGCCGCGGCCCGCTCGCCGACGAGCTTCTCGGCGACGCCCTCGCGCGCCGCCACCGCCCGCTCGCGCTCGGCGAGGGCCTGATCGCGCTTCGTGAGCTCGGCGTCGCGCAGGGTGAGGGCGCTCTCCTTGCGGGCTGCGGTGTCGTCGCGGCGCGTGAGGAGCTCCTCCCGGGCGTTGAGCTCGCCGTGGCGGGTGCGCGCCTCGGCCAGCGCGTCGACCGCTTGCTGCTTCGCGTCGGCCACGATCTCCTGCGCGCGCTTGCGGGCGTCGGCCTCGGTCTGTTGGGCGCGGTTGCGGCCCTCGGCCTCGAGCTCCTGGCTCCGGGCGCGGGCCTTCGTGGCGAGGGCTTCGAACTCCGCCGCGAGCGACGCCCGCACCCGCACCTCGGCGTCTTGCAGCGTGAGGGCCGCGGCCTGGCGCGCCGCTTCGGCCTCCACACGGGCGGCCTCCGCGAGCGCGCTGGCGGCCTCGGCGCGGGCGTTGGCGGCGTCGATCTGGGCGCGCGCCGCGGCCGCCGTGGATTCGAGCTCGGTGGCACGGGCGCGGAGGGCGTCGAGCTCGCGCTGGTGCCGCACGTTGGCGGCGTCGAGCTTCTGTCCCTGGATGAACCACGCGACCCCGGCTCCGGTGGCCGCGCTCGCGATCTGGAAGATGGGCATTGGGGGTGTACTCCTCAGGCCCCGCGGGCGCCCTCGTCGGGCGTGCGGAGCGTGCTTCGGTCGGTGACCACCCACGTCACGGGGACGTCGTGGGCCTCCGACGGGACCTCGGCGATGAACTGGAAATCGAAGGCGACCGCGACGCTCGTGGCGCGCGGCATGAGGGCGAGGGTGCGGTCGTAGTAGCCGCGGCCGTACCCGAGTCGATGCCCCGTGGGGGCGACGGCGAGGCAAGGGACGATGACGACATCGATCGCGTCGAGGGCCATCACCGGGGCTTCAGCGCCAGGCTCGTCGATGCCCCACACGCCCGCGACGAGGGGGTGGTCACCTGCGGGGCTCCACGCGACGCGGAAGGTGAGCGGGGCCTCGCGGTCGGTGACGCAGGGGAGGCACACCGTGAGGCCGCGGGAGCGCGCGTCGGCGATGAGGGCCGCGGTGTCGACCTCTTCGTCCATCGCATGGAAGACGGCCACCACGCGGGCCGACTGCCACGCGTCGAGGGCGAGGACGGCGCGGGTGATGGCGGCCGAGCGCTCGGCGCGGACGGCGGGCGGGTGCGACGCGCGGAGGTTGCGGAGGCGCTTGCGCAGGGCGGCCTTGGCGCGCGGGCGGAGCGCGTCGAGATCGGCAGAGGCCCAGGGGAGCGGCTTCGGGTCGGTCACGGGGGCGCTCTTCTACCACGGAGAAGCGCTGCGACGGCCCTACTCCGATTCGGCGACGTAGAGGTCGTCGACGGCGAGCGCCCCGCCGAGGTCGGGGAGCTCGATCGAGCCGCCGACGCCCGACGCGGCGTAGGTCCAGGTGCCGTCGTCGTTGCGTCGGTAGTGCTCCACCCGCTGGGTTCGTGTCGAGACGAGCAGGTAGTGGCGGAGCGAGGCGAGGCGCTGATAGTCGGCGAATTTGTCGCCGCGGTCGAAGGTCTCGGTCGAGGGGGAGAGCACCTCCACGAGGAGGGTGGGGTTGGTCACCGCGATCGCGTCGCCCGGGTACCGGGTGAACTTCCCGCAGACGACGGCGGCGTCTGCATAGTAGGCGTTGCCCGTCTCGGGGACGCGCACCTTGAGGTCGGACGAGTACACCCGACAGCGCCCGCCGCGCAGCATGTTGGCGAGCGCGCCAATCGTGTTGGCCGACACATTCGCGTGCTCGGGCTCCGACCCCGCCATCGCGTAGGCGACGCCGTCGATGTACTGGTGGCGAAGACCCGTCGCTGCCTCCAGCGCAAGGTAGTCTTCGTAGGACAGCTTCAACTGCTCTGCGGCGCTCATCGCTGGGGACTATGCCCTAGCGCGTGCGGTGTGTCTCTCCCGTGAGGCCCCGTTTCCTCCCACCGCGCTCGTTGACGCGGCGGCACCCGACGCACTACATCCGCGGCTCCCCCTCCGCCCGCTCCCCGACGGTACGCATGCGAACCATCTCTCCCCGCGCCCTCGCCCTCGCCCTCTGCCTCACCGCCGCGTGCCGCTCGCGCCCCACGCGCGAGTGGACGCCGCGCGACCACGACCCCGACGGATCCACCTCGGCCGAGCAGTCCCCGGGCTCGTCGGGGGGCGACCCCCTCGCGGCCGGGCGGGCGCTCTTCATGGCCCAGTGCGCGTCGTGTCACGGCGCCGAAGGGCGCGGCGACGGGCCGATGGCGGCGATGTTTCGCCCCGCCGACCTGTCCGACCCGACGCTCCAATCGCAGCGCACCGACGACGAGCTCACGCGCGCCATCGTGAACGGCAAGGGCCGCATGCCCGCGTTCGGCGCGCAGCTCCGCCCGGAGGCGGTGCCCCTGCTCGTTCGGCTGATTCGTTCGTGGCGGCGGTAGCGGCTACTGCGTCTGGCCCGCGGCTGCGGCCGGAGCACCCTCGGCGGGCGCTGCGGCTGCGGGTGCCGCGGGGCTGTCGGGGGTCGCCTCGATGCGGCCCGTCGCGAGCTGGGTGATGGTGCCCGCGTCGCCCGCCGCGACCTCCTCCACCTGGATCGTGTAGGCGCCGGTGGGCACGCCGGTGACCTGGAGAAACTGGTCGTGACGGCACGCACAGCGCGTGAGGGCGGCGCGGTCGGCCTGCACCACGCGGAGGTGAAGCACGTCGTCTTCGAAGACGGCCGTGTACGTGGGGACGGGCGTGCAGGAGTAGCGGACGTTGCGCACCTCGAGCTCGAGCCGACCGCCGCCGAAGAAGCCGTGGACGCCGATGCCGAGGGCGTTGCGGGCCGGATCGCGGATGCACGCGCTGTCGGCCACGCGAAACACCCGCACCCCCTCCTCCCCGTTGGCGGGGGGAACGTCCTCCGGGGGAGCCTGCGGCGCCGAGGCGGCCGAGCCACCACCCGTCCCCGTGCCCGTCGCGCCGACCGTGCCGGGTGCGGCGTCAGGGGCGGGCGGAGCGGGCACCCCACCGCCATTGTTGGGCGCGGTGACGTTGCCGTTGCGGTTGGAGCGATTCCTGCGCTGGGGCGGGTCGTTGCGACACGCGGCCAGGAGGATGAGAGAGGAGACCAGAAGCGTCGGGAGTCTCATCGCGGTGCCGGAGTATCGCTCCAACGGGGGCGATTGTTCCTCGAAAACGTCAGTCCTCTTCGTCGTCGAGCTCGGGATCGGTCTCGTCCAGGTCGGTCTCGTCGAGCGGGTCGCTGTCGTCCGGCAGGGCGGTGCCCGCGCGGAGGTTCACCAGCTCCCGGAGGTCTTTGCCCACCTTGAAGAAGGGGAGCTTCTTCGCGCTGACGGCCACCGGGTCGGCGTTGCGGGGATTCTTCCCGATGTACGGCTTGTACTGCCGCACGGTGAAGCTCCCGAAGCCCCGCACCTCGATGCTCCCGCCCTTCGCCAGGGCCTCGGCCATCGACTCGAACACGCAGTTCACCACGAGCTCGGCCCGGGTCTTCGTGATCTGCGCGCGGCGCGCCACCTCTTCGATCAGTTCAGACTTTGTCACCGACTTTGCGAACCCCCGATTCCCGCTGCGCGCCTCGTCGCTTCTTGCTCGTAGGAGGCACGAGAGTCTACGGTTCACCCCATGGGTGTCAAACGGAACCCGCGGCCCCTCGCGCTCGCCGCGCTCCTCGCGCTCGCCGCCTGCCGTCGCCGCGCGCCCCCAGCGGCCCCCACGCCGCCGCCCGTCGCCGCCGCACCCGCGCTCCCGCCCGAGCAGCGATGGCGCCGCGCGAGCTTCCCCGTGCTCGACGTCCACATGCACATCGAGCCCACGGCCACGGCGCGCGCCCTCGCGATCTTCGACGAGCGCAACATCCGTATGGGCGTCAACCTCTCGGGCGGCGCGCCGGGCGACGGGTTGGAAGAGTCCCTCGCGCAACAGCAGGCCTCGGGCGGTCGCATCGTCCCTTTCTGCCTCGTCGACTGGCGCGGCGTCGGCGACCCCACCTGGCTCGCGGGCGCCGTCGGCACCCTGGAGGCCTGCGCCGCCCGCGGGGTGAAGGGCTGGAAGATCGCCAAGAACCTCGGCCTCGCCGCGGGTGACGGTCGGGGTCAGCGGCTCCGCGTCGACGATCCCGTCCTCGACCCCCTCTTCGAACGGGCGGGCGCGCTCGGGCTGGTGGTGCTCATCCACTCCGGCGACCCGCGGGCCTTCTTCGATCCCGCCTCGCCCGCCAACGAGCGCTGGGACGAGCTCCGCGTCCACCCCCGCTGGAGCTTCGCCGACCCGTCGTACCCGCGCTGGACGGAGATCCTCACGGAGTTTGAGAACCGCGTCCTGCGGCACCCGCGCACCCGCTTCATCGGGGCCCACTTCGGCAACGCCGCCGAAGACCCCGACCGCGTCGAGCGCCTCCTCGAACGGGCCCCGCACTACTTCATCGACACGTCGGCGCGCGTCCCGGAGTTTGGCCGCCACGACCCCGAGCGCATGCGCCGCTTCTTCCTCCGCTGGCAAGACCGCATCCTCTTCGGCACCGACCTCGGCGTCGGCGCCGACCCGCGCGACCTCATGCTCGGCTCCACCGGCGAGGAGCCCCCGACCGCGGCGGAGATCACCCGCTTCTGGACGGCCACCTTCCGCTACTTCGAATCGCGCGACCGACGCTTCGAACACCCGACGCCCATCCAAGGGCGCTGGAGCATCGACGCCATCGGACTGCCGCCGGACGTCCTCCGCAAGGTGTACGGCGCCAACGCCGCCCGCCTGCTGAACGTACCGTGGCCCGACTAACGATCGTTCGGTGACCGAACGACCCGTCGCAGCGTTGCGACCGCGACGCCCATAAGTACGAGAATTCCGCCAAGAATGGTTCGTACGGTGATTGGTTCGGCCACCCACGAGATGTGCAGCCGGGCGGCCAGCGCGTCGGCGCCGAGGGCCGCCATGGCCACCGCGAGCACCGGCTGGAGGTACACGAACACGCTCACCACCGACGCCGGCACGCGACCCAGCGCCAGCGCGTTGGCGGCGTAGGTGAACGCCGTCGGCACCAGGAGGATGTACGCCACCGCCCCCACCACCGGGGGCGACCACGTGGGCGCCGTCCGGATCGTCGGGCCGAGGCCCACCACCAGCGCGAAGGGGAGCGCCGCTTGGAAGGCCCAGCGCACCACGGAGGTGCCGCCGTGTCGCACCACGGCGTCGCGGGCGAGGGCGAGGTAGACGGCGTAGGCGGCGCAGTTGCAGACCACCAGCGCGTCGCCGAGGAGGTGCTCCCCGCCGAGGGCGGCGCGCTCGGGGCGGAGGACGAGCGCGAGGCCCGCCATGGCCACCGCGAGCCCGGCGGCGAAGCGCGGACGGAAGGCTTCGCGGCCCGTCAGCACGGCGAAGAGCACCGTGAAGAGGGGGATGGTCGCCACCAGCACGGAGGCGTTGACGGAGGAGGTGCGGCGCAGCCCCGCGAGGAAGAGGCACTGGTTGATGAACACCCCGAGGAGCCCGAGGCGGAGCATCGCGAGGCGCTCCCCCGGCGGCGGCAACCAGCGCTCGCCCCGCACCACCGCGATGACGGCGAACACCGCCGTGGCGCCGAGGGTGCGGAGAAGGACGAGCGACTGCCAGGGGACGGCGCCGAGGGTGATCTTGCCCACCACGGCCAGCGAGGCGAAGGCCACCTGCACCATCGTCAGGACGGCGAGGACGGAGGCGCTGGCGGTGGGATGGTTCGGAACCGTACGATCGGGGGGGGCGGGCACGCGGGGGAGGGGGGGCGTCGGCTCAGCCCGCGGTCGGGGCGGCGGACTCGTAGCCGATGGTGCCCTCGCGGCCGTAGCGCTCGAAGAGGCGACCCCAGTGGGTGCCGCTCTGCCAGTCCTCGAAGGTCTTCTTGTCCTTCAGGGGCCAGCGGTAGTAGTCGTGGTAAAACTCGCTGCCGAAGATGAAGGCGTTGACGAGGGGGGTGTGGAAGAAGATCTTCTGGAAGCTCTTCATGGGGCCGAACCACATGAAGTCGCCCACCTTCGAGGCGCCGTTGTCGCCGACTTCGAAGCCCCACGACTCGCCCGAGATGTCGTCGCCGACGATCTCGATGTCACGCGGGTCGCCCACGCCGAGCTTGTCCTCGTGGGCCACGTTGATGAACTCGAGCTGCATCGGGTCGAAGCCCATCATCTTGGCCGCCACCGCGTCGATGGCCACCTGGTCGTCCGAGGCCAGCATGTAGTCCTTGATGACGGGGAACATGGTGCGGGGCCCGGGGCCGTTGCCCGCCGTCGTGCCGTCCATGATCGCGAAGACCCCCGGGTGGATCTCCTTCTGGATCGCGAGGAGGTCGACGAGCGTGCGGTGGATCCACGAGTGGGTGTAGTGCCGCTTGGTGGCGAGGAGGCCGCCGAAGGCGTTCTTCATCGCGCCCGTGGTGGTGGTGTAGATGTGGCACTTCACCGTCGGCAGGTGGATGATGTTCTTCCCCTCGAAGTAGTCGGGGATGCGGATCCCCTCGGGGAAGATCTTCGGCAGCACGTGCATCCGCGCCTTCGGCCGGTACTCGATCCAGCGCATGTCCTCCTCGCGGAAGTTGTAGCGCACGGGGATGTCGTACTTCTTGAAGATGGGGAGGTAGTGGTTGAGGTCTTCGCCCTTGAAGGCGTTGGTCACCACGGTCTTGTTCTGCACGCAGGAGATGTCATCGAAGCCGCTGCCGCGCAGGGCCTTGATGGTCCCCTCGATCTGCCACGGCGTGCTGTTGGCGCCGGGGAAGGGGTAGTGCCACGAGATGTTGTCCTTGAGGATCGTCGTGGCGCCGCGCTTCAGCACCTTGTCCATGCCCGCCAGCTCGCAGAGGCGCGCGATGTCGGGGAGGATCGTGTCGGGCCGCACCTTCAGCACGGCGACCTTGCTCTTGGCCATTGGGTGATCTTCTCTACGGGTGGGGGGACGGGGGATTAAGGGCGTCGCCGCGCTAGATAGTGGGATTCGCGCGCCGACGCAACGGGGAGCGGTCGGAGCGGTCGCCCGCGGCGGGTCAGTGGGCGCAGTTGAGCGCCGAGAGGCCCGGGAAGAGCGCGCCGTCGCCGAGCTCGTACTCGATGCGCAGGAGCTGGTTGTACTTCGCGGTCCGCTCGCCGCGCGAGGCGCTGCCGGTCTTGATCATCCCCGCGTTGGTGGCGACGGCGAGGTCGGCGATGAAGGTGTCTTCGGTCTCGCCCGAGCGGTGCGACACGATGTTGGTGTAGCCCGCGCGCGTGGCCAGGCGCATCGTGTCGAGGGTCTCGGTCACCGACCCGATCTGGTTGAGCTTGATGAGGATCGAGTTGCCGACGCCGCGCGCGATGCCGTCGGCGAGGCGCTTCGGGTTGGTGACGAAGAGGTCGTCGCCGACGAGCTGGACGCGCTTGCCGAGGCGCTCGGTGAGGAGCTTCCAGGTGTCCCAGTCGTCCTCAGCGGCGCCGTCTTCGATGGAGGCGAGGGGGTACTTCGCGCAGAGCGACTCCCAGATGCCGACGAGCTCGGCGCCCGTCACGCGGCCCTTGTTCCATCGGTAGGTGCGGGTCTGGGCGTCGAAGAACTCGCTCGCCGCCACGTCGAGCGCGAGCACGATGTCCTTGCCCAGGGTGTACCCCGCGGCGCTCACCGCGCGGGCCACGCGCTCCAGGGCCTCCTCGTTGCTTCCGAGGTGCGGGGCGAAGCCGCCCTCGTCGCCCACCGAGGTCGACAGCTTGTCCTTCTTCAGCTCGCCCTTGAGCTTCTGGAACACCTCCACCCCCGCGCGCAGCGCCGTGGAGTACTTGTCGAAGCCCACCGGGCAGATCATGAACTCCTGCACGTCGAGCCCGTTGTCCGCGTGGGCGCCGCCGTTGAGAATGTTCATGAAGGGCACGGGGAGCACGCGGGCCTGCGCGCCGCCGAGGTAGCGCCAGAGGGGCAGGCCCACGGCGTCGGCCGCCGCGCGGGCCACCGCCATCGACACCCCGAGGATCGCGTTGGCCCCGAGGCGGGCCTTGTTGGGCGTCCCGTCGGCGTCGATCATGACGGCGTCGATGCGGGCCTGGTCGAGCGCATCGAGGTCTTCGATCGCCTTCCCGAGGTGGTGGACGTGCTCCAGGGCCTTCAGCACCCCTTTGCCGCTGTAGCGCTTGTCCCCGTCGCGCAGCTCGAGCGCCTCGTGCGCCCCGGTGCTCGCCCCGGAGGGAACCGCCGCCCGGCCTCGGCCGCCGCCTTCGAGGTCGACCTCCACCTCTACCGTGGGGTTTCCCCGCGAGTCGAGGATCTCACGCGCCAGCACCTCACGGACCACCGTATCGCTCATCACACGCTCTCCACTCTCCGCGGAGCGCTCGGGCGGTGACGCGCCGTCACCTCGCCGGGGTCGCTCGCGGCGCGCGGAGGATAGGTCGGCCCTGCCCGCCGCGACAAGCGTCGTCGTCAGTCCGCGGCCGCGTCGGGCTCGACGTCGTCGGCGACGTCCGCGGCCCCATCGTCGGCTGCGGCTTCGGCCGCGCTGTCCACGGTGTCACTGGCGGCGTCGGCGTCGGGCGCGGCGTCGACGGTGTCGCTCCCTACGTCGGCCGCAGCGTCGGCGTCGCGGGGGACGTCCGCCACGTCGGGCGCATCGATCACGTCCGGTGCATCGAGCACATCCGGCACGTCCGGCACATCGCGGACATCGGACGCGTCGAGGACATCGGGCACGTCCGGGGCGTCTGGCACATCGCGGACATCGGGCGCGTCGAGGACGTCGGGCACGTCGCGGACTTCGCCGGCGTCCGTCGCATCGGCGGCGTCCGTCGCATCGGCGGCGTCGGGCGCGTCCACGTCCTGCACGGCACCGTCAGGGCGGTCGATCGGCGGCGCATCAGGGAAGAGCGCATCCTCGCCAGCATCCTCGAGCGGACCGTCGGGGGGCATCGCGATGGGGACGTCGCGGCCCGTCAGCCGGGCCTCGTCGAAGTCGACGACGAGCGAGCACGCGGGCGAGGCCAACGCTACGAAGAGCGCCAGAGCGCGGGTGACCGGAGCGGTGCGCGAGTGTGCCATAGGGTGCTAGAACTCCAGGCGTACACCGCTCGGCGCGAGCCGGAGCCGGGCCACGGGGGCGGTCACCGCGGCACGCGGCTCGGGGGGCATGCGCGAGCGCTCGACGAAGTACACGATGAGGGCCAGCGCGCCGCTCGCCGCCGCGACGCCGAAGCTCACGTCGGAGAGGAGGGCGTAGCGGAGCCCACGGTCGCGGGTCTCGCGCGTCGGATCGGCGTCGTAGAGGTTGTTGTCGCTGAGCGCGAGGACGCCGAAGGTGGTGCCGGCCACGAGCCCGACGCCCGCGAGCCCCGCCGCCACCCACACCACCGGGCTGGCGCTGCGGGACGTGACGGCGCGCGGACCGACCACTGGCACACCGCCACCGACCGGCGCCGCCGCAGGATCGACCTCCAGCGTGAGGAGCTCATCGCGCGGTGTGCCAGGGAGCGTCTCGAACTCGTGGGAGACGGACAGGTAGCCCGGCGCGTTGGCCGACACGGTGTGCCGTCCGGCGGCGAGTTCGACGTACGTGGGCGAGCGCTGCGCCACCTCGGCGCCGTCGACCTCGAGGCGCGCGCCCGGCGGCGTGGTGATGAGATGGACGCGCGCGGGGCGCTGCCGGAGGTTGGCGAGGCGCGACTCGAGGAGCGGACGGTTGCGACCCGAGGGCACCGCGGCGAGGAAGGCCTCCAGCGTGCGAATCGCCTCGGGCACATGACCCAGGTGATCGTGGCACTCCAAGATGGGCATCAGCACGACCGGGTTGGGCCGGAGGCTGTAAGCCCGCTCGAACGCGATGAGCGCGTCGTTGTAGCGGCCCGCGACGTAGTGGGTGCTCCCCTCGTCGTAGGCGCGCCGCGCGTCTTGCAGCTGCGAGTCCCCCGAGGTGCCGGTGTTGGGGTTCTGCGGGGGCGCGTCGCCAGGAGGCGTCGGCGCCGGTTGCGCGCGCGCGATGCCCGTGAAGGTCAGTGCCCCGAGGAGGGCCAGATGCGCAAGCGCGCTGCGTGGCGTTTGTGCCATGGCGGTGTAGAGGTCCGACCGTAGCGCACGGGGGCCACGCGCGGCAACGAATCTCCGCCGTAGCAGACTTCTGTCACCGCACGAGCGGCAACGACGCGTCGGCCGCCCACTCGGCCAGCGACGCGTCGTAGTTGCGCACCTTCGGCACGCCCCGCGCGGCGAGGATCATCGCCGCGAAGGCGCTTCGAACGCCGCACGAGCAGCACGTCACGATCTCCAGGTTCGGGTCGATGCCCGCGTCGGCGAGCGAGCGCAGGATGCGCGACGCGGGCATCACGCGGCCGCTCTCATCGAGCAGGCGACGCCAGTCGAGGTGGCGCGCGTGGGGGATGTGGCCGCCGCGAAGCTCGCCGTAGGGCGTGGCGCCGCCAAACTCCTGCAGCGTGCGCACGTCGAGCACCTGTCGAGCGCGCGTGACCAGCTCACGCTCGGCGCGGAGCTCTCCGCGTGGGCGGGCTTCGAAGGTGCCCACCCGCGCGCGCGTCCACGACGTCACCACGGGCCTGCCCGCGGCCCGCCACGCGTTGAAGCCGCCGTCGAGCAGCGCGACGTCGGGGTGACCGAGCAGGGCCATCAGCCATGCCGCGTGACCCTCCTCGCCGAAGCCCTGCGCGCTCGCGCCGTACACGAGCGCCGTGCGCCCCGCGTCGACGCCGAGCGCGGCGAGCGCCTGCGCGATCGCCTTCATGTCCGGCTTGAGCCGCCCGCGCGCGCTGCCCTCGCCCGTGAACGCCTGCCACGCGTACATCTGCGCGCCCGGGAGGTGCCCCTGCGCGTAGGCGGCCGCGTCGCGCGCGTCGATCACCGCCGCGCCGCGCGACAGGAGCGCCGCCGCGCCGCGAACGTCGACGAGCTTCACCGGCGCCCGATAGGAGCCGTCTGCGGCGCCGACCAGCGAGGATGACATCAGCGTAAACGCGGCCACGGTCAGCGGCGCGAGCAGTCGGAGGAGCATGCGCCTACTCTCAACCACTGCGTTTACAGCGTCAACGATGCGATGAAGAGATCGAAGGCAATGTGCAGGCCCGGGCGAGTGTGACACGGCGCCGTGTC
>JBILLV010000106.1:0-26761 GCA_044375895.1 Polyangiales bacterium
GCGTTGCCGGCCGACGAGCGCTGGTGGCAGGCGAACCAGGCGGGCGTCGCGCTGCGCGAGGCGCTCCCCGAGCGGACGTGGGACGTGGTGGTGGTCATCGACCTCGCGGGGCCCGCGTCGGTGGCGTTGGCCGCGGGTCTCGCGGGCGGGTTCGAGCCCGTGATCGGCGTCGCCAACTGGCCGCACCCGCGCGGCGTCGTCCCGTCGCACGAGGTCCTCTGCGCGGCGATGCACTTCGAGGAGGACTTTGCGGCGGCCCGTGCGGCGCGCTACGCGGCGTGCGGGCTCTGCGTCGCCCTCGACCGACGCCGCCTCGCGGCCTATCGCGACGGCGCCGATCAGTTTGACAACCGCTACGTGGCCTCGCTGCCACCCGCCTCGTTGCTGCTCGCCCGCTCGGTGCGCCGCGCCCTCTACGTGGCCCCGTCCGCGTCCGATCTGCCCGAGCGCGACGACCTCCACGACGCGCTGTTGGCCTGGGAGCGCGCGGGGATCACGGTGCAGGCCGTGACGCTCGACGACTTCGAGGTCGCGCCCGAAGGCGGGTTGCGCGTGGCGGGCGCGGGCACGTCACGAGAGGCCGTGCAGGCGCTGCTGGGGTGGGACGGTGACGACGCGTTGCCACGGCCCCACGGGTACGTCCCAACGCCACGACGGGTCGACATCACGCGCCCGGGAACCATCGACGCGGCGGCGGTGGAGGCGCTCGCCCATCCCACCGAAGACAGCGAGATGCGCCGCAGCGGTTCGTGGAACCGCTCGACCCACTGGCACCACGGCGGATGAGCCTCACGCACCGACTGTTCGGCCTGGAGCTGTGCTTCCCGACGGCTCAGGGGGACGCCTACCGCGAGCGCGTTCGCCGGCTCCTCGCGGACTTCCCCGCGTCGGCGAGCGTCGCGGAGAAGGAGCGGCTCTACCGGGAGTTTGGGGCTGCGACGTTGGGCGAGCTCCCGCGCGCGGTGAGCGGGTGTTGGGACTACGTCGGGAGCGACCGCCGCGCGCGCGCCGAGCTCGGGCTGTGGTGCAGCGGGGTCACCGAGCGGCGGGGCGTGCGGCGCGTTCCTGCGCCTGTGACCACGGCGTTTCGAAACGACCCGCGGCGACGGTTTCTCACGGTCACGGCGGTGCTCCTGCTAGCGCTCCACGCGGGGGAGGAGTGCCCGCTGGCCGAGCCCTGCGACATCCCCGAGGCTCGCTTCTGGACGCGCGCGACCTTCGCCACGCTGCTCCGCGCGCTCGATCGGGTCCGCTTCGGTCAGGTGCGATGCGACGCGCTGTACCTGATCCCGCGCGACGACGGGTGGGCGCTCACCGACGACGACCTCGCGCGCCGCGAGTACGACCACCTGCGGCCGCTGGTGTAGTCCGCTCAGCCCGTCAGCACGTGGGTCATCCGCAGCACGTTGACCAGCAGCTCCATCAGCCCCTCGCCCGCGAGCACCCCCGAGCTGATCGGGATGAGCCAGCGCTCGGCCTTCTCCTTCGAGTACTTGTGCTCCAGCCCCAGCGCGATGAGCGCCCCGATGAACATCGCCAGCGCGTTGGAGAAGGGCATCGTGAACGCCAGCCCCAGGCCCGTCGCCGAGGGGAAGAAGCGCTTCACCTTCGCGGGCAGCGCGCGCTCGAGCAGCGCCATCACCACACCGAGGATGGCCCCCACGAGCGCGAGCACGCGGGCGCTCGGCGGCAGGCGGTCGAGGCCCTGCGCGAGCACCTGGGAGACGGCGAGCCAGGAGATGGCGCCGGGGGCGGGGTAGCGCTCGCCGATGGCTGTCCAGTCGGGGATGAGGAGCTGGAAGGCGAACACCACGCACACCGAGCCCGCCAGCACGCCGAAGAACTGCGCGAGAAACTGCTGCCGCGGCCGCGCCCCGAGGAGGTAGCCGGACTTGAGGTCGGTGAGCAGGTCGGCGGCGTGGATGGCGACGCCGGAGCCCATCGAGGCCGTCATGAGGTTGGTGCTCACGCTGCCCGGCGCGAGCACGCCGAACACCACCTGCGTGATCTTCGCGAGGGCGCCCGTCGGGGTGATGTCGGTCTCGCCCGTCGCCCGGCTGGCGACGATCGCGATGAAGAAGGACATCACCACGCAGAGCAGGCTCATCCACCACGCGATGCCGAAGAAGGCCCACGCGCACACGGCGATGACGGGCGTGAGGGCGATGGTCCCGATGACGAACCACGCCATGGGGACCTCCACCTTCGTCATGGGGTCGGCGTCGTCGGCCTTCTGCCCGAAGAGCTTCCCGAGGTCGCCGAAGGCGCGCCGCACCTGGGGCCACGAGAACGCGAACGACACCAGGCCCGAGGTGAGGAGCAGCGGCGAGCCGAGCCACACCGTCCACTTCACGATCGCGCTGTACTTCACGTCGGTGAAGGCCCCGATGGAGTGGCCGTAGGGCGCCAGCACGAAGAAGTTGAACACCGCGCCGAGCATCATCGTCCAGGCCGAGCGCCAGCCCATGATGGCCCCCGCGGCCACGAGGAGGAGACTCGTGTCGAAGACGATCGACCACTTCTTGGCCGCGATCCCGCGGATCGAGAAGGGGAACTCGATGTTCTCGGGCACATGCAGGAGGGTGGGCCACCAGTACGCGTGGGCCTCGCGGAGCCACGTCCAGACGCCCGCGACGCCGAGGGCCGAGAGGAGCCAGCGGCTCGCCGAGGAGGCGTCGACGGTGTCCACGAGCTTCGCGTCGCGGTAGCCGTCCCCGGTGGTGGGGGTCTTGGCGCCGTTGTTCTTGCGGGCGTCGAGGGCGGCGGCCTCCGCGGGGTAGAGGCTCCGCAGCGTCTCGGCGGCGGCGATGCCCGAGGGAAACTTCAGCCCCTCCTGGTTGATCATCTGGCGCTTCATCGGGATGGCCATGAAGACGCCGAGCATCGCGATGGTCGTGATCCAGAAGAACATCTGGTACGACGGCATCGAGGTGTGGTTGGCCATCATGAGCGCGGGGATGGCCGCCGCGGTGCCGCCGCCCGTCATGTAGCCCGCCGCCGAGGCGACCGACTGCATGGCGTTGTTCTCCAGCATGCCGAAGGGCGTGCGGAAGATGCGCAGCTTGTGGAGGAGGTTGGCGATGGCGAAGGCGAGGATGCCGGCGGTGATGGTGACGCCGAAGCTCCAGCCCGTCTTGAGCGCGCTGATGAGGTTGGTGCACGACATCACCCCGCCGAGGATCATCCCCAGGACGACCGTGCGCGCCGTGAGCTGACGGGCGTTGTCACCCTGGTAGACGTCCCGGAGCCAGACGGCCTCGCGGTCTTCGGTGGGGGGTGCGGCCTCGGTGGTGGTTCCCTCGCTCATGGAGCGATTGCATACCCAGAAGCGCGCGCGAATGTCACCACCCTACTGCGGGTCGCAGGGCCCGTCGCAGGTGTGCTCGACGCGCCCCATCGGCCGGAGGAAGCGCCCCAGCTGCTCCTTGAGGGCCGCGAGGTCGCGGATGCTCCCGTGGGTGCTGTTGGACACGGCGGGCTCGTTGGTGCCCGGCGGGGCGGGCATCGGGCGCTCGTCCCAGATGGTGAAGGCAGAGTCCACCGGCCCCATGGCGGTCGGGATGCCGAAGGGCATACGCGGCGACGGGAGGAGGAGCGGGAGCTGCATCGTGCGGACGACCGACTCGGAGCTGAGGTTGTTCACCTGGGCGTCGTCGACGGCGATCTGGAAGAGGATGCGCTTCTCGGGGACGCCGGGGAGCCGGTCGCGGAGGAGGTGCGGCGCGACGTTGATCGCGTCGATCGGGTCGAAGAGCGACTGGGCGAGCGAGAGGAGCACCTGGCGGTCGACGCGGTTCTCGTAGTCGCGGAAGGCGAACTCGAAGCCGCGGAAGTTGGACGAGCGCTGGAGGAGCATGCCCCAGTTGCCGCCGGCCACGTTGAGCGCGCCGCGGTCGCAGTCGGTCGAGTAGCCCATGAGCGCCGTCCCCATGATGCCGCCGAGGGAGATGCCGTAGTAGTAGGCGCGGGTCGCGTCGAGGGCGGACGCTCCTCCGACGGCGAAGGCCATGTGCCCGCCGAACTGCGCGCGGGCCGTGCGGAAGAGCACCATCGCGTTGATGAGGCCCTGCTGGAGCCGGTCGGTGAGGGTGGGGAGGTAGTTGAAGTCGGAGACGGCCACGCCGGCGGTGGAGACGTCGCTCGCGGAGAGGCCGGTCCAGTCGGTGGCGACGGCGATGAAGCCGCGGTCGTTGAGGAAGCGCTGCATGTAGTTGTTGGTGTCGGCGGCGGTGCCGAGCTCGCCCGTCCCCGAGCCGAGGAGCCCGTGGCCAAACTGGAGCAGCGGCAGCGGCCCGCGGGTCATCGCCGAGCGCGGGATCATCGCGACGAAGGACACGTTCTGCATGCGGACGACGCGGGCGGAGCCGTCGGGGTCGCGCGCGATGCGGCCGTCGTCGGTGTCCGGCGCGGTGAGGAAGAGGGGGACCTGCACCGTCCCCGAGATGCGGCGGAGGATGTTGGCGTTGTAGTTCTCCTCCACCTGCGTGATGGTGAATCCGGCGCCGCGCTCGCCCACCATGGCGAGGGCCCGGTCGCGCATGGCGACGACGGGGGCGGTGAGGTAGCGCTCGGTGGCGGTGGTGAAGTCCCACGCGAGGAGGAGGTCGGCGCGCTGGATGCCGGCGCGGCCGAGGGCGGCGAAGATGTCGGTGTAGCGGGGCGCGAGGCGCGCGAGGCGGGGGTCGCGCTGCGCGGCGCCGTCGAGGATGGCGCGGAAGCCCGGGGAGACGGTGGGCGTCCCGCCGGCGGCGGTGCGGGCGGCGCGGGTGATGGCGACGGCGTAGCGGCGGCCCGGCGTGAGGCGCTGCGCGGGGCGGAGGATGACCACCTGGGGCTGGTTGGCCGCGACGGTGGCGTCGACCTCGGAGAAGTGGGCGACCCGCTCGCCGGTGGTCATGTCGACGATGGCGGTGGAGGCCATGGCCGTGACGCTGCGGGCGAGCTCCGCCGGGGGGACGAGGGTGCGCGGGTCGATGCGCTCGGGGAAGTACGCGAGGAGCGCGCCGGAGGGAGAGAAGCCGTCGAGGCGGTTCCAGGCGGCGGGGTCGAGGGGGGCGCGCTCGCCGTCGGTGCGCGAGAGGCGGCCGAGGGAGACCGGGAGCGCCGCCATCGGGAGCTGCAGCGTCTCAGCCTGGTAGAAGGCCGAGGGGAAGGGGAGCATGCACGCGTCGTCGTAGCCGAGGGGGTTGCACTCCATGCGGGAGGGGAGCGGGGCGGCGTCGGCGACCGCGTCGGCGCCCGCGTCGTTGGCAGGCGCGGGCGTCGGATCGCAGCCCATCACCGCGGCGAGGAGGAGGTACGGGAGCGTGGAGCGCATGCTGAATGCGGTACCACGAGAAGGCGGGGAGCGACTACGGGCGGAGCGGGGGGTCGCGCGCGGAGCGGCGAGGCGGCGTTCGTTCGGTTTCCGAGCGCTTCCGCGCTACGGTCCGTCGTCCGTCGCCAGGGCCTCGAGGGAGCCTCCTACGAGGTGGCGAGCAGTGTGGCGACGAGGCGTCGCGTTACGGGCAGGCGGGGTTGACGGCGCCAGGGGAGCCGAACGCGACCATCCCCGAGAACCACTGGGTCGTCGCATCGCACCAGTTGGAGCGGTCGTCGTTTTCGACCGCGCCGATACGGTCGGGTCGGAGTGACTTCGCGCGTGATCCCATGCGGGGCCAGCCCGCAGACGCGGCGCTGTCGAAGGCAACCCGGTCGATCTCCGTGGCGGCCGTACCAAGGTCGAGGGCGACCGAGTCGGCGCCAGAGTTGTTGAACGCGATGACCGAGCCGTAGACGTACTGCACCGGGACCTGGCCGTTCATGCTGAGCACGTCACTGCGCCCGAACACGAAGTAGCCGCGCGCGGGGACGATCAGTGGCGCCCCCGAAGCCGAAGTGAGGGTGACAGGGGAGTCATTGAGGCTCGTCACTCGAACACCGCGGAGATCGAGAGGGGTCGCGCCGGGGTTGTACACCTCGAACCACTCTCCGAGCAGGTCATCCACGAGAGGGTCGTTCATGATCTCGGTGACCACGAGCGAGCCCGCGAGAGTGCCAGCGACGCAGCGACCGCCCGTGCACGCCTCGCCGGGGCGACAGTAGCCGCCGGGGTTGGCGGCGGCGCAGGGGCACGTCATCCCCAAGGGAGAGCAGGCGGGCGGCACGTCGGGCGCGACATCCGGGGCCACGTCCGGCGCAGCGTCAGGGGCCGCATCCGCCGCGGCGTCGGGCATCGCGTCGCGCACCACGTCGACCGGCATCTCAGCCGCCAAGTCCACGGCGACATCGAGCGGGGCGTCAACGGTGGCGTCGCGCGCATCCATCGCGTCGGGCGCATCGCCGGCATCGGGCGCGTCGAGCGCGACCTCGGGTGCGTCGAGCGCGTCGGCGACGTCGCTCGCGTCGCGCACGTCGGCCGCATCGCGTACGTCGGAAACGTCCGCCACGTCGGGGCTCTCGCGGTCGACGGTGGCGTCGGGCTCGCTGCGGTCGGGCGCGGCGTCGAGCGAAGGCGTCGGTTGATAGCGCAGCGAGTCCCACTCGTACGAGCAGCCGCACGCGGCGAGGCACAGGAGCAGCCAGCGCTCAGAACGCACCGTGCACCCCCAGCGTCTGCCCGGCGGCGTCCACGTACGGGCTGATGGTCGCGGTGCGTCGCTCTTCTTCTTCCTCGACCGTCACGCGCGGTCCGCCGACGGCGATCATGATGGCGCCCGTCAGGAGCAGCCCGACACCGACGCCCAGGCTGACGTTGGCGGCGAGCTGCCAGGTCTCGCCCTCGTCGATGTTGCCCTCCTGCGCGCGGGTGGTGCAGCGGCGGTTGTTGCACGCGAGGCTCACCTCCTCGAAGCGCGTCATGGCGAAGTTGCCGAAGAGGGCGAAGGCGCCCACCCCGAGCACGCCGAGGCCGCCGACGACGTAGCCGACCGTGCGCACGCCACCGCCGCTGACACGCTCAACGGGGAGGCGGCGCGGGGGTTCGGTGCGCACCGTGACGAGCGACGGGTTGGTGTCGGGCGCGCGGGTGATGGAGGCTCGTTCGAAGGTGACGGCCACCTCGGTGGTCACGTCGGCCGCGAGGCGAACGGTCTGACGAAAGGGCGATCGCTCCGGCGCCTCCCCCGTGACGGTGACCTCGCCGGGATCAAAGTAGAGCGGGATCCCCAACATGGCCGGGATGATCTCGAGGCTCCCCGCGCGGAGGACCGCGCCCGCGGGGGCTCCGTCGGCGCGCAGCACGAGGCGTCCGAGGCGCGGGCGGACGGCGTTGAGCTCGCGCTCGGCGATGTTGCGCGCGTTGGTGTAGCGCGGGTCGCTCACGGCCCGATCGCGCGCCTCGGTGAAGGTGCGCTGGAGCTCGGCGTGGGCCTCCGCGAGGGCGCCCGTCTGGAGCAGGCACAGGCCCACGTAGAGCCGCGTGTTGGGCGACGCGGCGAGCTCCAAGGACGCGCGAAACTCGGTGATCGCGGTGGCGTAGTCGTGGCGGTCGAAGAGTTCGAAGCCGCGGTCGAAGCGCTGCTGCGCGGCGGCCATGCGGGCGGCGTCGCCGGGCTGCTGCGCGTGGGCGGCGGGCGACGCGAGCGCGGTGGCGAGGAGCCCCGCGCAGAGGAGGTGCTGGACGGTCGTTCGCATGGGTGTTTCAGATGCCGCGCGGGAGTTCGAAGCCCGTGGACGCGGGGCGCGGCGGTGGGGTCGGTGACTCCGCGGGGCGCGCGGTCTGACTCGCCGCGGGGCGCGCGGGCGGCGCGGGGCGCACGGGCGCCGCCGGTCGGGGGCGCGCGGCCGCAGGGAGCGGTGCAGCGACGGGGGGCGCGGCGGCGGGAGGCGGGCTGAGGGGCGGCGGCGGCGACGGGGGCGCGGGCGCGACGACCTCGACGGGCGGAGGTACCACGATGGCGTCCGGGGCGGGCGTGAGCGCGCGCTCGGAGGAGAGCTCCGGGGCGCGCGCGACCGGGGCGGCGGGCGCGGAGGGCTGGAGGGCCGTCCACACGCCGTAGCCGAGCAGCACGCCGAGGGCGACGACGCCGATGGGCAGGAGGAAGCGCGCGCGGGAGGGCGGTTGCTTCGGTGCGGGGCGAGGCGCGGGCGGCGGCGCGACGGCGGGAGCGGCGACGGCGACCGCGACGACGGGCTTCGACGCAGGCGTCTTGATGCGCGTCATCGGCTCGGGCTCGTCGGGGTCGACGTCACCGAGGATGCGCTTGATCGCGTGCGGCGCGCTGAGCATCGTGGGCGCCTCGTCGGTCGACGCCGGGGCGGGTCCGACGCCGGGCTCGGTGCGCACGGCCGGAGGCGGCGGCGGGGTCGACGCCGAGGCGTTGACGGCGCGCACCTGCGAAGGGGTCTGCTCGCGGTAGGCCGGGAGCTCCTTGGTGGTCATCTTGCGCCGACGCTCGCGCTCCCCGGCGAGCTTGCGTGAGGCGAAGCGCTCGACGAAGGTGGCGACGTCGCGCGCGGAGGCGACGCCCCCATCGCCCGCCGCAGACTCCAGGGCCTGGGCAAACTCCGAGGCGAGCGTGTACCGCTCGTCGGGGTTGCGTGCGAGGCCGCGGGCGAGCACCTCGTCGAGGCTCGCGGGGAGGCTCGGGGCAACGTCACGCACGTGCGGGATGGGCTTGTGGAGCAGCGCCTGGAGCACTTCGCGGTCGGTGCGGCCGGGGAAGAGGCGCTGGCCGGTGAGGCACTCCCAGAGCACCGTGGCGGCGGAGAAGATGTCGGCGCGGCGATCGACGGGGAGGTCGTCGGGCTGCTCGGGCGCCATGTAGGAGAGCTTGCCCTTCACGATGCCGTCGCGCGTCGAGGAGATGCGCTCCTCGGCCTTGGCGATGCCGAAGTCGACGATGCGCGTGATGCCGTCGGCGCCGACGAGGATGTTGTGCGGCGAGACGTCGCGGTGAACGATGCGGAGGGGCGTGCCGTCGTCGGAGGTGAGCTCGTGGGCGGCGTGGAGGCCGGCGAGCGTGTCGAGCATCACACGGAGCGCGACGGGCGCTGGGAGACCACCCGCTTCCCGCGCGGCCTTCGCGAGCCCGAGGAGCTGATCGCCCTCGACGAACTCCGAGACCATGTACATGCGGTCGGGCTCGTGGACGAGGTCGACCACGGCGACGACGTTGGTGTGGTGGATCTGCGCAGCGAGCCGCCCCTCATCGAGGAACATCTGCACGAACTGCTCATCGCGAAGCAGGTGCGGGTGCAGGTATTTGATGGCGACCCGGCGGGAGAAGCCGCCCACCGAGAGGGCCTTCGCCTCATACACGGTCGCCATGCCGCCGGTGCCAAGCTCGCCGACGATGACGTAGCGGCCGAGGCGCGTGCCCGCGGGCATGAGCGAGGGAGGAGGGATGCTGGAATGGTGCGTCGGGGGTGGAGCGACCACGGCGCGACCATACCTCCCGCGCGTCAGGGTCTCAATGCCACGGATGCCCCGTTCTGTGGCGGTTGGGTGACGGCTGAGGGGGAGGCGACGGAACATACGCTCGGTTTGCGTGACAGCGGAATGGCGCTCGGGCGGGCGCTACGGCATTCTCCGCGGCGGAATGACGGCGGAGAACCCCCAGGTGCACGGTGACGTGAGCGCGGTCGCGTCGCTCTCGCGTGAAGACGCAGACATCCTCGCGAGCTTGAGGGAGGGCGTCGACGCGGTCGTGTCGGGGTCGTTCCTCTTTCGCTCGCTCGACGTGGCGAGCCGCCACGAGCTGGCGGAAGGGGGCGTGGTGATGGTGTTCCCCGCGGGCCGCACGGTGCTGGCGGAGGGGGAGCCGGGGAGCGAGTTCTATCTCGTCGATCTCGGGATCGTGGAGGTGACCACACGCACGCCCGCCGGGGTGAGCGTGTCGCTGACGACCCTGCAGCGCGGGGCCTTCTTCGGCGAGGTGGCGATGCTGACGAAGATGCCGCGGACGGCCACGGTGACGGCCCTCACCGACGTGAGCGTGGTGCGCTTCGACAAGGCCGACATCGAGCGGGTGCTGAGCCGCAACCCGAGCGCGCAGCGGCTGCTTCAGACGATGATCGAGGGGCGGGCGAAGGACACGTTCGAGAAGATCGCGCGGGCGTCGGAGGAGCCGGGGCCTATTCCGCCGGACTCACGGTGACGGGGTACTCGTAGTCGGCGTCGCCGCACGTGGCCGCGGGGAAGACGATGCGCGACAGGGCGCGCTCGACGCACTGGTCGAGGTCGTCGTTGACGCCGCTCACGGAGATGCGCATCGCGCGCCCCGACTCGCCGACGGAGAAGCGCATCACGAGGCGGCCGCGGAGCGTCGGGATGGTGCGCGAGATGCGCTCGTAGCAGGCGCGGATGCCGCCGATGTTGGTGCGCAGCGATCGGGCCACGGCGCTGGCGTCGCCCTCGCAGGTGTCGGTCTCGGGCGCGTGGGGCGTGAAGCAGTTGGTGCAGGTGATCGTGCGCTCGTGCGGGGGAGCGCTGGTGGCGGGCCCCTCGCCGGTCGCAACCGCGCGCTGCTCGCCGAGGCGCTGGCTGCCCGGGATGCCGTGGGTGCTGGCTTGCGCGGTGGAGCGACCGATGGCCGAGGGGGCGCGGGTGGAGATGCCGCCGACGTCGCGGAGGTTTGCGGCGGTGGTGTCCATGCCCACCTGGTTTTGCAGCCGGTCGACGGCGCTGTTGGGCCCCTGGGCCATGGCGGCGATCGCGTCGAAGTTCGCCATGGCCGTGCGGGTCGCGCGCGCCGCGGCCTCCTCCGCGCGCTGCGCCATGCGCGCCACGTCGGTGGCAGAAGGGGTGCGGGGCGCGGAGGTGTTGGGGGCGGGGCGGTCGGTGTGGCGGGGCGAAGGAGACGGGGGGCCTTCGGCGGCGGGCGCGCTCGCTTCGTTGGGGGCGGCGCTGGGCGGGGGTTCCGGGGGGGTGTCGTCGAGGGCGCTGAAGCGGACGCGGCGGGTGACGAGCTCGAGGAGCTCCGAGTTGTCGTCGACGATGGGGTCGTAGCCGTACTCGATCCACGCGAGGGCGCCGATGGCGACGGAGAAGAAGCACGCGAGGCTGGCGTTGTAGCGCCAGTCGAGTTCGCGGGTGAGGCTGCGGCGGAGGGCGATCGGCACCTGCGGGCGCGGCGCTTCGGGGGGCGCGGGCACAAACTGGAAGAGGAAGGTCACGCCGGCGAGGGTGAGCTTGCCGCGGCTCGCGTCGTCGAGCGGGAGGAGCGCGGCGTCGCCGTCGGTCACGCACTGCGGGTCGCTGCGCCACGCGTCGAGCGGGCGAACGGTGCCGCCCGAGGCCACGCGCCCTTCCGCCTTCGGGTCGACGCGGAGGTGCCAGACGTTGTTGCGCAGAACGAAGAGCTCCGTGTGGGCGGGGAAGGCCTCGGCGTGGACGGTGACGGTCGCGCGCTCGGTGGTCCCCACGGTCACCGTGGCCCGCTCGCGGACGATGCGCTCTTCGATCATGGACTCGTGCTGGAGGACGCCGAGGCGGAGAACGCGGGGGCGCCCGTCGTGGGCGCGTTGCGTGGACATGGCGCGGGTCATCGCCCCGGCCGGGCGGCGGGTGTCATGGCTCATGGTCGTGTACCTCCGGACGAACGCGATACCGCGTGTCGTGTGGTGTCATCGACAGCGCGGCGCGGCGTTGGTTCCGGTGGGAGCGTGTGGAGCTTGTGTCGCGGCGCGGCGCTTCGTTCAGGGACACACGCGGGCGAAGAAGCCGTAGCGTCCGGCGCCCGTGCGGGCCGAGCCGTGCGTGGTCTCCTCGCGCGCGTAGCCGACGACGCCGCCGCCCCACGGATCTTGCGCGCTGGAGAGCAGCTCGAGGGCGGGCGACGCGGCGAGCTCATGGACGTCGCGAAGGAGCGCGTCGGGGCCGAAGCGCCAGAGCGCGAGGCGGTCGCCCGTCTCGATCGCGCGGACAGCGACCACCTGGATGCCAAGGCGCCGTCCGTCATCACCGGTCTGGAGAAACACCTGCGGGTCGCGCGCGTGCCGCTCGATGCGGGCCGCCCGCACCCGAATCGCGCCGCCGTGGTCGACCGCCGCGAGCCACGAGCCCCCCTCGCGGTCGCCAAACGTGGCGACGACGCCGTGATCGTCGGCCGCGAGGCCGTGCGCGCGACCGTTGACGGCGCCCTCCCAGACGCGCGCCCGCCACGTGGCGTCGCAATCATCGTCGAGGGCGACGAGGTCGACGGCGCGGGCGTCACCGGTCTGCGGGTCGCGCTCCGTGGCGACGGCGCGGAAGCCATCACGCCAGGCGACGATCGCGCGGGGGTGGAGGTCGTCGGGGCAGCGCTTCACCGCGCCGGGTTCGCCGTCGGCGGCGATGAGGCGAAGGGTCACGCCGCGGTTGTCTTCGGCGAAGAGGGCGGCGGGTCGGGACGCCGCGGGGCGGGCCACGAGGGCGAGGTCGCCGTGGAGGGGCTCGTCGATCGCAAACGCTTCGCCCGCAGGGCCTGCGGTGGTCACACGGAAGACGCGGGTCGGACCGTCGCCGTGGGGCGCGACGGCCGCGAGGTAGGCCGTGGCCCCCCACACCAGCGCCACGCGGGCGGGCTGCGCGGGCTCCTCGACGAGCCCGACGCGCTCGCCGCGGGCTGCGCCATCGACGGCAAACTCGCGGAGGTAGAGCATCGCCCCGTCGGGGACCACCGCGCCCCAGCCGGAGCCGTTCCACGCGAGGGAGCGAGAGGTGACGCCGGGGTGGGTGGCGGCGGCGCAGGCGGGGACGGGCGCACGAACCCGCTGCGTCCCCGAGCACGCGGCGAGCGCGCCCAGCGCGAAGACCGCGAGCCTCACGGGCGAACTTGCGCTCGCGGCACGAACACCGACGCCTGCCACGGGCCCATCTGCACCGCGACGGCGCCGCCCGACCCCACGGTGACCGTCCGCGGACGCTCGGAGAGCACGTCGACCAGCTCGGTGCCAGCCGCAGCCGAGACCATCATCGGCGTGCCCATGCTCGTCTCGGCGTTGCCGTCCTTCGCGTGGATCACCACCAGCGCGTAGCTCTGACCGTCGACGCGCTCGAAGGCCATGATGCCCGCGTCGGGCTCGGCGCCGGTGTGCTCGGTGGTCCAGCGCCACGTCATCGTGCCGCGGCGGAGGGCGGGGTAGTTGCGGCGCAGCGCGATGAGCCGACGCGTCCAGCCGAAGGTGGTGAAGGTGTTGTCGGCGCGGCGCTCGGCGGTGTTGAAGCCCGTCTCCCAGAAGCGCTCACGGTTCGACGGGTCGTTGCCGCCGCGGAAGTCCTGCTCGGTGCCGTAGTAGATGCAGGGGATGCCGTCCTCCGTGAGGAGGTACGTGAGGGCCGCGAGGAGCCGCGGGCGGAAGCGCTCGACGTCGCGGGGGTTGCGGATGTCCACCACGCCAGACGAACAGTCGCGCCCGTCACCCGCGCGGATGTTCTCCGCCACGACGGGGTTCATCCCATAGAGGAAGCGGGAGACGTCATGGTTGTCCAAGAAGTTCACCAGCGCCTGGCGGGGCGGGACGCCGATGCCGTTGGGCTGGGGCGTGGCGCTGTAGTTCATCTGCCGCTCGCGCATGAGCGCCTCGGCGTCGCGCGTGCGACCGTCGCCGCACTGGAAGATGTTGTCGAAGACCCGGTACTTCTGCGGGAAGTAGAACACCGAGTCCATCTCGTTGGGGTTGGTGTACGAGCCCACCAGCCGGTCGTCGCCGTCGAAGGCCTCGCCGAACATGAAGAAGTTGCGCTTGCCGGCGGCGCGCGCCAGCACGCGGATGCGGGCGGCGAAGTTCTGCCAGAAGCCGTGCTCGACGTGCTTGAGCGTGTCGATGCGGAAGCCGTCGAGGTCGAGCATGCGCACCCAGCGCCAGTAGGCCTCCACCATCGCGTCGCGCACGCGCGGGTCTTCCGTGTTCACGTCCTTGAGGCCGCCGGGAAAGTCCCCGAGGAGCACCTGCGGGCCGGGCTGATTGTCGACGTTCTCGTACGCCGTGATCCGCCCTCGCCGGTGGTACCCCTCCGGGCGCCCGAGGATCGCCTGGCTCGGGAGGATGTCGCCCGGCGGAGGCACGCGGAAGATGTCGGGCATGTTGAGGAAGACCACGGGGGCGTCGCCGGCCGGGCCGAGCGAGGTGAAGGCCTGCACCGGGCCGCGCACGTTGAAGTCCGGGTCGTACTCGGTGATGCGACGGAGCGTCGAGCCGAGGCCGCCAGGGTTGCGATAGGGGTAGTCCGGCCCCGACCCCTCGATGAAGTCGTCGGGCCGGCCGTTGTTGTTCACGTCGTAGAAGAACATCTGGCCCATGTGGTTCGTCACGATGTCGAGGATCACTTTGATCCCGTTCTCGTGCGCCACCTGGACCATCCGGCGCGCCGTCGCGAGGTCGCCGAAGTGGGGGTTGAGCCGCGTGAGGTCGGAGGCCCAGTAGCCGTGGTAGGCGTCGAAGCCTGCGTCGGTGTCGACGTTGCGCACGATCGGGGAGATCCAGATCGTCGTCACGCCGAGCTGCCGGAGGTAGCCCATGCGGTTGATGACGCCCTGCCAGTCGCCGCCCTGGTAGCGCCCCAACGCGTTGCGATCGATCCGCACGTCGTTGGAGGTGTCGCCGTCTTCGAAGCGGTCGACCAGGAGCTGATAGATCACCTCGTCGCGCCAGTCCTGCACGTTGGAGGTGAGCGGGATGTCCGGGCCCGCATAGTCGTAGAGGTCGGCCCAGCACCCGAGCACGCCGGCCGCCGCGAGGGCGATCACGCCTGGCATCATCCGCGTCTTCACGGCGGCGCATGGTACTCGAACCGCGCCCCGTGAGAAGCTCCGTCGCGTGAACGACCTCCGCGCGCGCTGGACCCTCGACCCTGCGGTGAAATATCTCAACCACGGCTCCTTCGGCGCGACGCCCCGGGACGTGCTCACGGTACAATCCGAGCTCCGCGCGCGCCTGGAGCGCAACCCGATGCAGTTCTTCGTGGCGGAGTGGGACGGGCTCCACGACGCCGCCCGCGAGGCGCTGGGGGCCTTTCTCGGGGCGCGGGGCGACGACCTCGCCGTGGTCCCCAACGCCACCGCGGGGGTCAACGCCGCCGTCCGCGCCTTCGCGCTCGCCCCCGGCGATGAGCTGCTCGTGACCAACCACGAGTACAACGCCTGCGCGAACATCCTCCGGGACGCAGCGCACCGCGCCGGGGCATCGCTGGTGGTCGCGGAGGTCCCGTTCCCGCTCTCCGACCCGGGGCAGATCGCCGCGGCCATTCTGGCGAAGGTGACCCCCCGGACCCGCCTCGCACTCGTCGATCACGTCACGAGCCAGACCGCGCTGGTCTTCCCCATCGAGTCGATCGTCCGCGCGCTGCGGGAGCGGGGCGTCGAGACGATCGTGGACGGCGCGCACGCCCCCGGGATGCTGGCGCTCGACCTCGATGCGATCGGCGCGGCGTACTACACGGGCAACCTCCACAAGTGGGTGTGCGCGCCCAAGGGGGCCGCCTTCCTCCACGTGCGACGCGACCTCCACCCGCGCACGCGGCCGCTCTCCATCAGCCACGGGGCCAACGCGACGCGCGTCGACCGCTCCCGCTTCCGCCTGGAATGGGACTGGACCGGCACCTGCGACCCGACGGCGTTTCTCGCGGTGCCCGAGGCGATTCGCTGGATGGGGGCGCTGCTACCGGGCGGATGGGAGGCCGTCCGTCAGCGCAATCGTGCGCTCGCCCTGCAGGCGCGGACGCTGCTGTGCGCGTCGTTCGGGGCGTCACCGCCGGCGCCCGAGTCGATGATCGGATCGATGGCGGCGGTCCCCCTACCCGCGGAGCTGGTGGGCGCAGATCCGAGCGCGGCGACGGGATGGTTCGACCCCGTCCAGCAGACGCTGCGCAGCGAGTTTGGGATCGAGGTGCCGGTGATCGCGTGGCCCGACTCAACCACCCGATGGGTGCGGGTGTCGGCTCAGGTCTACAACGAGGTGGAGGAGTACGAGGGGCTGGTGGAGGCGCTGGAGGCGGTGCGTCGTGCGACGCGAGGGCTCACTCGAGCTCGGACGTGATGCCGATGTTGGAGCCCTGGAGCTCGCCGCCCGAGGTGGAGCCGATGCGGTTGTAGGTGGAGTCGGTGTTGTCGCCGTCGAGGTCGCCGATGGCGTAGGCGGTAAACTGCTGGCCGTCGGCGGTGACGGCGGTGCTGCCGGGGCAGGCGTAGGCGTAGTAGTGGGCCGAGTCGAGGGAGAAGCCGATGGCCGTCCACGCCGTGCTGGAGTTCCAGAGGGCGACGTTGGCGGCGAACTTGGCCGAGCCGGGGTTGGAGCCGGGCGTCAGGGTGTTGGCGTTGACGAAGGACGAGAACCCACGCTCGAGCGCGCCCTGGTAGTACGTCAGCTGGCCCTGGTAGATCTTCGCGATGTTGCCCGCTGCTTCGGAGGTCTTCGAGCGCTTCACGTAGCGCGTGAAGGCGGGGATGGCCACCGCCGCGAGGATGCCGAGAATCACCACCACGATCATCAGTTCGACGAGCGTGAAACCGGCCATCAGACGCTTCATGGAACGCTTCATCTCGAATCTCCTTCTTTCGGTCGAACGCACAAGGTCGGGGAGAGAGATCCCCAACCATTTGGTGTCGTTGGGACGGAACGGTTGCAGAGGCCATGCCATTGCCCCTCCTCGCGTCTCCGATGCCACGATCCTCGCGACAACGTGCCGCTACTGACCGGAGACACGGCGCCACACCCGACTAAATCAGAAAAACAAGCTCCCCACTGTGACAATTCTCGTCAGCGGCATTGTCGCGGATTGTCATGCAACGCCCCCACACCGCCTACAGCACTGACTGCGCGGCCACGCCTGCATCCGTGCGGCGCGGGATCATCACGGGCGACAGATTCCCGCTGTGCGTCAGCGAAAATGACGCGTCCCGACGAGGCGCATCTGCCCTTGCTCCTCGCGGCGCCCGTGAAGTACCAATCGCGCCGCGATGTCGCCCCCTCCCTCCTCGCGCGCGTCTTTCGATGCGCGCGCCATCTTCGACGCGGTGGAGCGACCCCGATCGACCGCGCACATTGTCCGTGACCCCGCAGGGCTGCTCGGCGTGACGCTCTCCGATGGGGGTTCGCACCCGGTGATCGCCACGCTCCCGGGTGTGTTTCCGGAGCGTCTGGGGGATCGGACGTTCACCGAAGCGCACGGCGTCCGCTTCCCCTATTGCACGGGGGCGATGGCCAACGGGATCGCGACGACCCGCCTCGTCATCGAGGTAGCCCGCGCGGGCATGCTCGGCTTCTTCGGCGCCGCCGGGCTGCACCGCGACCGTGTCTCGCAAGCCATCGACGAGCTCGTCGGCGCGCTCGGAGGCACCGCCCACGCGTGGGGGGTCAACCTCATCCACTCGCCCAACGAGCCCGCGCTCGAGGCCGCGGTGGCCGACATGCTCGTCGCCCGCGGCGTGACCCGCGTCGAGGCCTCGGCCTTCATGGCCCTTACGCCCTCGGTGGTGCGGTACGCCTGCGCCGGACTCCGCCAGCTCCCCGACGGCCGCATCGCGCGGCGCCACCACGTCTTCGCGAAGATCTCCCGGCCCGAGGTCGCCCGTCACTTCCTCGCCCCGGCCCCCGACGCCATGCTCGACGCGCTCGTCCGAGAGGGCAAGCTGACCGCCGACGAGGCCCGCCTCGCGCGCCATGTCGCCGTCGCCGAAGACATCACCGTCGAGTCCGACTCCGGCGGGCACACCGACAACCGCCCGCTCATGGCGGTGCTCCCGGTGATCCTCTCGCTCCGCGACGACCTCACGGAGAAGCACCGCTACGCGCGCCCCGTTCGCGTCGGCGCCGCGGGCGGCCTCGGCACGCCGGGGGCGGTGGCGGCCGCGTTTCAGCTCGGCGCGGCGTACGTGCTCACGGGCTCGGTCAACCAGGCGGCGGTGGAGTCGGGGCTGTCGGAGGACGGTCGGGCGATGCTCGCGCAGGCCGCCCTCGCCGACGTGATCATGGCGCCCGCCGCCGACATGTTCGAGCTCGGGGTGAAGGTGCAGGTGCTCCGCCGCGGGACGATGTTCGGCACGCGCGCGCTGCGGCTCTACGACGCCTTCGTGGCCCACGACAGCCTCGAGGCCATGCCCTCCGCCGCCCGTGAGCGCCTGGAGCGCGAGGTGCTCGGGACGTCGCTCGACGCGATCTGGGCGGAGACCCGCGCCTTCTGGCAGCGCCGCGACCCCGGGGAGATCGCTCGGGCCGAGGCGAACCCGAAGCACCGCATGGCGCTCTGCTTCCGCTGGTACCTCGGCATGTCGAGCCGCTGGGCCATCGCGGGCGAGCGCGCGCGCAAGATGGACTATCAGGTGTGGTGCGGCCCCGCGATGGGCGCCTTCAACGACTGGGTGCGCGGCTCGTTCCTCGAGCCCACCGAGGCTCGCACGGTGGTGCAGATCGCCCGCAACCTCCTCGAAGGCGCCGCCGTGATCACCCGCGCCCAGCAGCTCCGCGCCTTCGGCGTCGCCGTGCCCGAGCGCGCGTTCCGCTACGTTCCGCGTCCGCTCTCGTGAGCGAGAAACCACTACTCCCCGTGTCGAAATCATCGCCGATGTCCGAGGCCCCGCAGCACCAGACCCCCATCGCCGTCGTCGGCGTCAGCGCCCTCTTCCCGGGCAGCATCGATCAGACCGGCTTCTGGCGTGACATCCTCGCCGCCAAGGACCTCCTCACGGACGTCCCCCCCACGCACTGGCTCCTCGAAGACTTCTACGACCCCGACCCGACGCGCCCGGACAAGACCTACGCGCGCCGCGGGGCCTTCCTGCCCGACATCGATTTCGACCCCATGGCCTGGGGCGTCCCGCCGTCGATCGTCCCGCAGACCGACACCACGCAGCTCCTCGGGCTCATCGTCGCGAAGCAGGTGCTCGACGACGCCTGCCGCGGCCAGTTCGCCTCCATGGACCGCAGCCGCGTGAGCTGCATCCTCGGCGTCACCAGCGGCCAGGAGCTCATGGGCTCGATGGTGAGCCGGCTCCAGCGCCCCATCTGGGTGAAGGCGCTGCGCGAGCAGGGGCTCCCCGAGCGCGAGGTCGACGCCGTCTGCGACCGCATCTCGGCCTCGTACACGAAGTGGGAGGAGGCCAACTTCCCGGGGCTGCTCGGCAACGTCGTCGCGGGGCGCATCGCCAACCGCCTCGACCTCGGCGGCACCAACTGCGTCACCGACGCGGCCTGCGCGTCGACCTTCAGCGCCCTCTCCATGGCCGTCAACGAGCTCACCGTCGGCCAGTCGGAGCTCGTGATCGCCGGCGGCTGCGACACCATGAACGACATCTTCATGTTCATGTGCTTCAGCAAGACGCCCGCGCTCAGCCCGAGCGGCGACTGCCGGCCCTTCAGCGACGAGGCCGACGGCACGATGCTGGGCGAGGGCCTCGGCATGGTGGCCCTCAAGCGCCTCGCCGACGCCGAGCGCGACGGCGACCGGGTGTACGCGGTGATCCGCGGCGTCGGTTCGAGCAGCGACGGCCGTTCGAAGAGCGTCTACGCCCCCGTCTCCGAGGGGCAGGCCAAGGCCATCCACCGCACCTACGAAGTGGCGGGCTACAGCCCCGACACGGTGGAGCTCGTGGAGGCCCACGGCACGGGGACCAAGGCCGGCGACGTCGCCGAATTTGGCGGCCTGCGCCTCGCCTTCGACGCGTCGGGACGCGCGGACCGTCAGTGGTGCGCGCTCGGCTCGGTGAAGTCGCAGATCGGGCACACCAAGAGCGCGGCGGGCGCGGCAGGGCTCATCAAGGCCGTCCTCGCGCTCCATCACAAGACGCTGCCGCCGACCATCAAGGTGGCTCGGCCCAACCCGAAGCTCGACCTCGCGGCCTCGCCCTTCTACCTCAACACCGTCGCGCGCCCGTGGGTCCGCGACGCGTCGCACCCGCGCCGCGCGAGCGTCTCGTCGTTCGGCTTCGGCGGGTCGAACTTCCACGTCGCCGTCGAGGAGTACACCGGCCCCGCCGAGCGCGCGCCGCGGCTGCGCACCTTCGAAGCCGAGTTTGTGCTGCTCGCCGCGGGCGACGACGCGGCCCTCGCGAAGGCCGCCCGCGCGCTGGCCGGCGAGACCGCGAAGCCCGGGATGCTGGTGTACCTCGCGCGCACCACGCAGGAGTCCTACGACCCGAAGGCCCCGTCGCGCCTCGCCGTGGTCGCGAAGGACGAGGCCGACCTCGCCGACAAGCTCCGCGCCGCCGCCGACGCGCTCGATGCGGGCAAACAGCTCCCGCGCGGCGTGTACCACGGGCGCGGCGCCCACGAGGGGAGCGTCGCGTTCCTCTTCCCGGGCCAGGGGAGCCAGTATGTCGGGATGGGGGCGGAGGCCGCCATGCACTTCGACGAGGCCCGCGCCGCGTGGGACCTCGCCGCCACGCTCCGCCTCTCCTCGCCGGGCGTCCACGAGGTCACCTTCCCTCGACCGGTGTTCAGCGACGACGACCGCGAGCTCCAGCAGAAGACCCTCCGCGCCACCGACAACGCCCAGCCCGCCCTCGGCGCGTCGAGCCTCGCGCTCCTCCACATTCTCCAGCACGTCGGCGTGAGCGCCGCTGCGGTCGCCGGGCACAGCTTCGGCGAGGTGATGGCCCTCCGCGCGGCCGGAGCGCTCACTGACGAGGCGATGTTCCGCGTGGCGCACCTCCGCGGGTCGCTCATGGCCGAGGCCGCGAAGAGCACCCGCGGCGCGATGCTCGCCGTCGCCGCCGAGATCGGTCGCGTTGAGGCCGAAGTGGCCCGCGCGGGGCTGCGCGTCACCGTCGCCAACCACAACGCGCCCGACCAGGTGGTGCTCTCCGGCGCCGCCGACGCGGTCGACGCGGCCGAGCGTGCACTCCAGACTGCGGGCCTCACCGTCAAGCGCCTCGACGTCGCCACGGCGTTCCACTCGGAGATCGTCGCGGGCGCCTGCGAGCCCTTCGCCAAGGCCCTCGCCGGGGTGTCCTTCGCGGCCCCGACGCTCCCGGTGTACGCCAACGCCACCGCGGCCCCGTACGCCAGCGACCCGGCCGCCGTGCGCGCCGCCCTGGCCGCGCAGCTCGCGCAGCCGGTTCGCTTCGTCGACACGGTGGAGGCGATGTACGCGGCGGGCGCGCGCACCTTCATCGAAGTGGGCGCGGGCACGGTGCTCACGGGCCTCGTCGGCAAGGTGCTCGGGGCGCGATCGCACCGCGCGATCCCGCTCGATCGCCGCGGGACGCACGGGGTCACCACGCTCCACCACGCCCTCGCGCGACTCGCCGCCGCGGGCGTCCCGATGGCCCTCGCGCGCCTCTGGGACCGCTACGCCGCCGCCCACGACCCGCGCACCGACCCGCGCCCGAAGGTCACCCTCAAGATCAACGGCTCCAACTACGCCAAGCCCTATCCCCCGCCGGGAGGCGCAGCGGTGCTGCCGAAGCCCAACCCCGAGCGCCCCGCGCTCCCGGCGCCCGCACCGGCGCCTGCCACTGTGCCTGCACCTGCACCTGCACCTGTCCCCGTGCCCGAAGCTCCCCTCATGACCACACCGAAGCCCGCGCCCGCCGCCCCTGTTCCCGCTCCCGCCGCACCCGCCATGACGGCGGCCCCCGCGACTGTTCAGCACGCCTGGATCGGCGCGTACCAGGAGGCCCAGCGCCAGACCGCGGAGGCTCATGCGGCCTTCCAGCGCGCGATGGCCGACAGTCACGCGGCCTTCCTCCACGCCGCGGAGGTGAGCTTCGCCAGCCTCGGCGCGATGCTCGGTGCGGCCGGTCAGGCGCCCGCGCTCGCGCAGCCCGTCGCCACGTACGCCCCGCCGCCCGCGTACGCCGCGCCCGTCGCGTACGTCGCTCCTGCGCCCGCGCCCGCCCCGGTCGCAGCGCCCGCCCCCGTCGCTCCTGCCCCGGCTCCGATCGCAGCGCCCGCGCCCGTCGCGCCCGCGCCCGTCGCGCCCGCGCCCGTCACGGTCGTGTCGGCTCCGGTAGCGGCTGCACCCGCGGTCGATCTCACCGCGTCGATGCTCTCCGTGGTCGCGCTGAAGACTGGCTACCCGCAGGAGATGATCGGCATGGACATGGAGCTCGAGGCCGACCTCGGCATCGACTCCATCAAGCGCGTCGAGATCCTCGCGGCGATGCGTGAGCGCGCCCCGAGCCTGCCCGAGATGAACCCCTCGGAGCTCGCCTCGCTGCGCACCATCGGCCAGATCGTCGAACACATGCGCGCTCGCCTCCCCGGCGCCGCGCCCGCCGCCGCGCCTACGCCCGCTGCTGCGCCTGCGGCCCCCGCGCCGGCCGCTGCCCCCGCGCCGACCGCGGCGCCCGCGTCGGACATGATGGCGACGATGCTCGCCGTCGTCGCGCTGAAGACGGGTTACCCCGAGGAGATGATCGGCATGGAGATGGAGCTCGAGGCCGACCTCGGCATCGACTCCATCAAGCGCGTCGAGATCCTCGCGGCCGTTCGCGAGCGCACGCCGGGCCTGCCCGACCTCAACCCCACCGCGCTCGCCTCGCTGCGCACGGTCGGGCAGATCGTCGACTACCTCCGGTCGGTGCTCCCCGGCATCGCCTCGGAGACGAACTTATCCGCAGCGCCTGCGCCCGCGCCCCGAGCGCGCGAGGCGGTGGGGCGCTACGCACTCCGGGCCGTCGCTCGTGAGCCCGCCGGGCTCGTGACGCCCGGGCTCCTCGCCGCCCGTCGCCTCGTGGTCACCGACGACCACACGGGCGTCGCGCCGGCGCTCGTCGCGGAGCTCCGCGCGCGCGGCCTCGGGGCCGAGCTCGTCGGAGAGGTCCCCGCGGACGCCGACGCGGCGATCTTCCTCGGCGGCCTGCGCGCGATGGGCACCATCGACGACGCGCTCGCCGTCCACCGGGAGGCGTTTCGTGCGGCCAAGGCGCTCGCGGGCCACGCCAGCGCCTTCGTCACGGTGCAAGACACCCAGGGGGATTTCGGCCTCTCCGGGGCCGGGCTCCGCGCGTGGTCGGGGGGCCTCCCCGGGCTCACCAAGACGGCCGCGCAGGAGTGGCCCACCGCCCAGTGCCGCGCCATCGATCTGCAGCGGGGCGAGCGCGACGCCCAGCACCTCGCCCGCGCCCTCGCCGACGAGCTCCTCGCCGGCGGGACCGAACTCGAAGTCGGGCTCCGCGCGGACGGCACCCGCCTCGTGCTGGAGAGCTACGCCGAAGACCTCCGTGACGGAGCGCCGGTGCTCGCGCGCGGCGACGTGGTGGTGGCCTCCGGCGGCGCCCGCGGCGTCACGGCGGCGACCCTCGTGGCCCTCGCGAAGGCGACAGGCTGCCGGCTCGTCCTCCTCGGCCGCACGGCGCTCGAAGACGAGCCCGCGGCCGCCCGCGGCGTCACGGGCGACGCCGCGCTCAAGGCCGCCCTCATGGCCGAGGCAAAGAGCCACGGCGTGGCGGTAACGCCCGCCACACTCGGCCGTCAGGTGGAGCGCGTCGTCGCCAACCGCGAGGTGCGCGCCACGCTCGACGCGGTGAAGCGCGCCGGGAGCGAGGCCCGCTACGTGGCCACGGACATCGCCGACGCCGCCGCGGTGCGCGCCGCCCTCGACGACGTGCGCCGCACGTGGGGCCCCATCGCAGGCGTCGTCCACGGCGCGGGCGTCCTCGCCGACAAGACGATCGCCGACAAGACCGAGGAGCAGTTTGCCAAGGTGTTCAGCACCAAGGTGGACGGGCTCCGCGCGCTGCTCGACGCGACCGCCAGCGACCCGCTCAAGGTGCTGTGCGCGTTCTCGTCGGTGGCGGGGCGCTGCGGCAACCAGGGGCAGTCGGACTACGCCATGGCCAACGAGGTGCTCAACAAGGTGTGCGACGCCGAGCGCGCGCGCCGCGGCCCGTCGGTCTCCGTGAAGTCCCTCGGCTGGGGTCCGTGGGCCGGTGGCATGGTCACCCCCGCGCTGGAGAAGCACTTCCGCGCGCGCGGCGTCCCGCTCATCTCCCTCGACGGCGGCGCCGACGCGCTCGTCCGCGAGCTCTCGCAGAGCGCCACCCCCGCGGTGGAGCTCGTGCTCGGCGGCGAACCTCGCGCCGAAGCCCTCGCCGCGCCCGGCACGGCCGACGTGCGCCGCGTCGAGGTGCGCGTCGACGCGGCCCGCTTCGGCTTCATCGGGAGCCACGAGGTGAAGGGCGTCCCGGTGGTGCCCGCGGTGTTCGCCATCGAGCTCTTCGCGCGGGCGGCCCAGCAGCGCAGCCCCGAGCTCGTGGTGAAGGCCGTTCGCAAGCTCCAGGTGCTCAAGGGAATCCGTCTGCCGCGCTTCCATGAGGGCGGCGCCGAGCGCTTCGTCATCGAGAGCCGCACGCTCGTCGCCAACGGGGTCACCACCTACGCGATGATGCTCCTCGGCGCCGACGGCACGCGCCACTACAGCGCCGAGGTCGAGCTGGGGGTGAGCCTCCCCGCGGCGCCGCGTGCGGAGCCCGCCGCCGTGGGCCTGGAGCCCTGGCGCGGCGTCATCTACGACGGCACGGTGCTCTTTCACGGGCCGATGTTCCACGCGGTGAAGTCGGTGGAGGGAGCGAGCGACCAGGCCATCTCCGGCACGCTCGTGGGGCGCCGCGACCTCGGGTGGACCGACGACGCCTTCGTCTCCGACCCCGCGCTGCTCGACGGCGGCCTCCAGCTCGCCGTCCTCTGGGTGAAGCGCACGCTCGCGGGCGCCTCGCTCCCCACGTCCATCGGCGCGTGGGTGCCCTACGCCGACGCGCGCGGCCCCGTCCACGCCACCGCCACGCGCCGCCGCTCGGCCAGCGACAGCGCCGTCCTCGACGTCACCTTCACCGACGCCCACGGGGCCACCGTGGGCGAGCTCCGCGACGTCGAGGTGCACGTGCTCCCGGGCACGCGCGCCGCCTCGACGACCCCTGCATGACACGCCCTTTCTCCCCCATCGCCATCGTCGGCCGCGCCTGTGTCCTCCCGGGCGCGCTCGATCCTTCCTCCTTCGCCGCGCTCGCCCTCGAGGGCCGCGACGCCATCACGAGCGCGCCCGACGACCGCTGGGGAATCGCGCGCCACCGCGTGATGACCACCCCCGACGCGCCCTCCGGCGACCGCGCCTGGAGCGACCGGGGCGGCTACCTCCGCGGCTTCGAAGATGTCTTCGATCCGACGGGCTTCGGCCTCCCGGCGCGCGAGGTCACGTCCCTCGATCCCCTCTTCCAGTGGACGCTCCACGTGGCCCGCGAGGCCCTGCGCGACGCCGCCGTCGACCCGCGCGCCACACGCACCGGCGCCGTCCTCGGCAACCTGTCGTTTCCGTCAGCCTCGCTCGCCCGCTACGCCGAGCACGTCTGGCTGAAGGGGACTCCCCTCGCCCCCCGCGCCCCCTCCCCCGACCCGCGCAACCGCTCGCAGTCGGGCCTCCCCGCGCTCCTCCTCGGCCCCGCGCTCGGCGTGACGGGACCGCGACTCTGCCTCGACGCCGCGTGCGCGAGCTCGCTCTACGCCATCTCCCTCGCGTGCGACGCCCTCCACGACGGCCGCGCCGACGTGATGCTCGCGGGGGCGGTCAACTGCGCCGACGACCTCTTCATCCACATCGGCTTCTGCGCCCTCTCGGCGATGAGCAAGACGGGCCGCAGCCGCCCCTTCCACGCCGACGCCGACGGCCTCGTCCCCGCCGAAGGGTGCGCGATGCTCACCCTCCAGCGCCTCGACGACGCGGTCGCGCAGGGTCGCCGCATCCTCGGCGTCATCCGCGGCGTCGGCACGTCCAACGACGGCCGCGCGCGCGGGCTCCTCGCCCCCTCCGACACCGGTCAGGCGCGGGCGATGCGCGTCGCCTGGGAGCGCTCGGGCCTCTCGCCCGACACAGCCTCCTACGTCGAGTGCCACGCCACGGGAACGCCCGTCGGCGACGCCACCGAGCTCCGCAGCCTGCGCAGCGTGTTCGGCGATCGCGCGCTGGCGATCGGGTCGTTCAAGGCCAACGTCGGGCACCTCGTGACGGTGGCCGGCGCCGCGGGCGTGATGAAGGTGCTCGCGGGCTTCGAAGCCGACGCCATCGCCCCGACGCCGCACCTCGACACGCCCAGCGAGGCCCTGCGCGACGCGAAGCTGCGCGTGGTGCGGGCGCGCGAGCCGTGGCCCCGCGGCGACGTTCCCCGCGTCGCGGCCGTGAGCGCCTTCGGCTTCGGCGGCAACAACGCCCACCTCGTCGTCGAAGACTGGCGCGGTCAGCGCATCGACACGCCCGCCTCGCCCGCCCACACCGCGCGCATCGCGGTCGTCTCGCTCGGCGCCCGCGTCGCCGATGGCACGTCGGCCACCGCCTTCGCGCGCGACGTGCTCCTGGGTCGATCGCGGGTGCGGGAGCGCGGCGACGGCGTCCACTCCGCGCACGCCGAGAGCGTCGACGTGACGCTCGCGGGCTTGAAGTTTCCGCCCACCGACCTCGAGCGCTCCATCGCGCAGCAGACGATGATGCTCTCGGCCGCCCGCGAGGCCATCGAGGCGGCGGGCGAGCTCCCCCGCGAGCGCACCGGCGTGCTCGTCGGGATGCAGTGCGACGCCTCGGTGGCCCGCTGGGGAGCCCGCTGGCGCCTCGCCGAAGAGGCCGACCACCTCGGCGCCGACGAGCCCTGGACGAGCGCCGCCCGCGACGCCGTGGCCCCGACGCTCGACGCCGCCACGGTGCTCGGCACGATGCCCAACATCCCCGCGAATCGCGTCCACTCGCAGTTCGATCTCGGCGGCCCGGGCTTCACCGTCTCGGCCGAAGACAACTCGGGCCTCACCGCCCTCTCCCTCGCGGCCCGTGCGCTCCGCCGCGGCGAGCTCGACGCCTGCGTGGTGGGCGCCGTCGACGCCTGCGCCGAGCCCGTCCACGAGCAGAGCCTGCGCGCGCGCGGCGACCAGCGTCCCACCG
>JBILLV010000425.1:0-7028 GCA_044375895.1 Polyangiales bacterium
CACGACGCGCGCGCGGTCACCGAGCAGGTGCACGCGCTCCCCTTCCCCGACGCACTGCGGCTGACGCTGGCCTCTCTGCAGGTCGCGCGGCCCCTGCACGGCCCCGGGGGCCTCGTTCCGCTGCAGCCCGCGACGAAGGTCGGGATCCGCGTCCACAACGTTCGCTGCGTCGACGAGACCAACCCCGAGGCCTTCGGTGACGACGAGATCGCGCTCGGCGGCACCACCGTGGACGAGACCGGCGACACGAAGAAGGTCGCGGAGTTCATGGTGCGGGACGACTTCGACGACAACGAGCAGAAGACCTACACGCCCCCGAAGGTGTTCACCTCCTTCAACCTGCTGGAGGGGACCGTGTGGCCCAAGACCTACTTCGTCACGTTCGTCCTCGCCGAGAAGGACATGGGGGGCCTCGCGAGCTTCCTCAACAAGCTCCTCGACAAGGTGAAGGCCGAGGTCATCGCCGCGATCACCGCCGCGGTCGGCGGCACCATCGGCTCGGTCGCCGGACCGCTCGGGACGATCATCGGGGCCGTCGTCGGCTGGGTCGTCGCGCAGGTGTTCGAGTGGCTCAAGTCGTGGTGGTCCGACGACGTCTTCTCCCCGAAGACCGTGTCGATCTCCATTCCCTCACAGAACGCATCGTGGAGCGGCGGCGCGAAGGACGGTCCGCAGCACACCGTGCAGTTCGTCGGCTTCGGGGGGACGTACCGCCTCACGTACGACTGGTTCCTCGCGACCTGACCCGAGGCGGCCGATGGGGGAGAGGCAACTCCCCCGTCGGCCAAGCGCTCGCTGTCGCGCAAGGTCTCCGAGGCGATCGTCTCAGCACACCAGAAGACCCACCTGGAAGAGGTCGTCGAACGCTCGACGTCTGAGCGTAGATGCTGCCAGAGTTCGGCGCGCTCTCCACGATGGCGCGACGAACGGCTCGTCGCCGCCACTCACGACGGCATCCTTGAGCTGGAGCCTGGCCGCCTGGTCGAGCGAGACGGATGACCTCGCGCGCCACCGTCGTATCCCCGAAGCAGACGCTGGAGGCCTTCATGCACACGCGGGTCGACCCGGAGCAGCGGACGCGACGACGACGGCTCAGTCTGCCGCGAAACATCACCGGCGTACGCGACGAGGTCGTCTGGAACCCAGAACCCGAGAACCAACCCGAACAGGCTCCGCCACAATCTCATCCAACACGCCCGCGTTTCGGGTGTGGATGGCCCGCGCGCGGAGGGGCTCCAGGGGCTGCGCCACCAGCGCGTCCCGCTGCCGCTTGTTCCGCGTGTGCGTGTACGCGCCCGAGCGCCAGTCGCGCTGGCCATAGAAGAGGCTCGCCATGTCGCCGGTCTTCACGTAGCGGGCGACGTGCGCGAGGTCGGTGTACGTGAGGCCTGCGCCGCCGTGGGCGAAGTACACGTACCGGTCGGACCACGCGTAGGGGTACTGCACCTCGTTGTTGCCAAGCTCGCGGAGAAGCACGCGATCGGCGGGTGCCCCTCGGGCAGCTCGAGGACGTCCACCGTCCCCGCGACGAGGAGGTAGCTCCGGCGCCCCGCGCGGGTCACTTCGATGAGCAGCGTGTTGCCGATCGCGCCGTCGTAGTCGACGCTGTTGTTGACGGGAGCGTAGCCGCTCCAGAAGCGGGTGTAGTCGATGCGCTTGGATGCTCCGGAAGGCCGACCAGAGGGCCTTCCAGGCGCCGCTCCCAGCCCCGCGAGCGCGGCGGCTGGCGACCTTCGCGACGCGCGCTGGGTCGCGCGAGCCCATCGCGCCGAGGGCGTCGCAAAGGAGTCGGGTCGACGGGTGCCCTTGCGTCGAGTCGTCGGGATAGACCTCGACGTAGCGTAGAAGGAGCGCGATGTCGTTGGTGCCCAGGGCGTCGAGCATGCACCACGCGTGCATGCAGTCCGTCCCCGAGTAGGCGATGGGGTCGCGCAGGCGATGGTCGAGGAAAGCCATCTGGTTGCAGAGGAAGAGCCCTCGTTGGAGGGCGACGGCGTCGTCGGCGGCGAGGGCCTCGGCGGTGGCGACCTCGCGATGGTCGAGCACGTCCATGCTCTAAGCGAACAGCCGCAAGTCGTTGGCCGCGTCGCGCGGGCCGTCCACCCGGCGCACTGTGACGTCGGCGTTCAGGGTCGCGCGGAGGTCGCGTGGATCGCGCTCGGCCCGCACGCGGTCGAAGCGCCGGCGCGAAGCGGGGGTGAGGAAGGGTGTCGCGTCAGGCATCGTCGTGGAGTCCCGGGCTCGGATGGCAACCGCGTCGCTGTCGGGGAATTGGGCAACCCACGGCTCGGCCCGTCAAGAGCGTCGTTCTTGACGGGCCGAGCCGTGGGTTGCCTTATCTCCCCCCGCAATGTGCGCGTCCCGACGCTGGTGCTCATGCCCGAGGAAGACGTGCGGGCACGCCGCGCAGCGTGAGCCGCACGCGTGGCGAGGCCGCGCGTGACGGTCGACGCCCCGGCCGCGTTTGTCTTCACTCCGGCATCGCTCCCGCTGTTCGGCGCGGGCCTCTCCCGGTACCACCCGATCGACCGGCGCGACCTGTCCGTGCCGTGCTTCCTGTACAGCACCGACAGCCCCCCCTCGCCCGTCGCGCGCCGCGAGGACGCGACCGTTCGCGCCGTCGCGCCGGACTTCCTCGACGGCCTCCAGGACGTCGTCACCGTCCTCCGCGCCAGCCGCGCGTTCGCGGAGCGCCTTGGCATGTACCGCCGCCCGTCGTTTCGCCTGGGCTTCGACGCGGGCTCGGATGTGGCGCAGGTGCGGGCGAGGTTCGAAGCGCACGCCCCCGTTCTCGACGCCGATGAGCTCCTGCGCGAACGACACGCGGAGCGAGAGGCGCGTGACGGGGAGGCGTACCGGCGCGTCCTGCGCATGCGCCACGGCGCCCCCCGACTGGAGCACTGGGACCGGGCGCGCGACTACCTCCTCGGCGGCGGCGACCGCCCCTCGCTCGACCCCGGTGACCACCGCACGTTTCAGGCGCTGCCTGCGCTCCTCCAAGACGTGTCGCCGCGCGACTGGGACGAGGTGCAGCGCCGCGCCCTCGACCTCGTCGTGCAGTTCCCCACGCTCCTGACGCGCGTCGAGCGGAACCTCATGGTCGACGACCCGGCGGGCGATGCCTTCCTCGCGTGGCACGAGCTCCTCGCGGAGCGGGGCGTCGGGGACGACGCGGTCGAGTCGCTCGCCATCGCGAGCTGGACTCACGTGTCGTGGACGCAGCCTGGCGCCGCGCGTTCACCGCGCGCGTGGTGGATCCTCGCGCGCGCCCGCGCCGACCTCGACGGCTTCCTCCGCCGCAACGAAGCCGTCGAGCGGTCGCGCCTGCTCGCAGGGCTGTTCCACGCCGCGACGGCGGTGTGGCAGTCGCCGCCGTTTCGCGCGGTGGCCGAGACCGTGCTCACCCGGTGCGGCGACGAGCTCCCCACCCACGCAGTCGAGTACGGCCTCCGCTGGTACGGCGACGTCGTCGCGCCGCTCGTCCGGCGACACGCCGATGCAGTGTTCAACGGCCGGAGCGAGGCGCAGCGGCAGAGCCTCCGCGCGCTGCTCGAGCGCTGACGGCCGAGCGGGCCGCGCTCTTCACGGCGATGCGGTCGCCAAGCCTTCGGGTGTTGTATGAGGGTTCACCTCCATGCCGGTCAGTTCGCATGGGGGTCAACCTTGCCAGCGCGCGAGCACCCGGGCGGGGGTCACATCCGTCGTCGCGCCGAGCCGATCGTCGAGGCACGTCACGTCATCAAAGCTCCAGCCGCGCACCAGGAACCAACGCGGCGGCCCCCATACCTCGTTCGCCCGCAGCGCTTCCCACGTGTCCACGTCGATCCCCACCTCGATCCGATCGTCGCCGACCTTCGGCGGTACCGTCAACACGATCGACCACCCCAGGTACACGACCGTGGACTTGGCGCGCGACTGCTCCTCGCGCACCGCAAGAAACCACTCCGCCGCGCCGTCGTCCGCCACCCACTCGATCAGCCCCTCCGTGACGCCGTCGTAGTAGTCGAGCTCGATCACACGCCCACAGCGCCCACGACTCATGGCGACTTCCCCCTCCCGTCACGGTGGGTTGGTGCATCGTTGGGCCAGGAGAAGCGCACGCCCCGAACCATGCGGTCGACGCTATCGCACGTGCGGCGCCGGCCGCCAGCGATGGCGCGAGGCATCGTTCGGGCCACGCGATGCATCCCGCGCGTCGGCGCGGAAGACAAGGTTCTCGGGGTGGGGCAGTAGCGAAGGGCGCGGCGCTCACGCGCGACGCGCGGCGACGACGGCGTCGTCGGTGACGATGCCGAGGGCGGGCGTCCGCGCGTCGAGGACGGCGCGGGGCGCGGCGTCGAGGGGCGCGGGCGCGTCGCGGAGGTAGAGCGCCGCCACCTCACGGAGCGGGCCCATCAGCACGTCGGCGAGCGTGTCGCCGACGCCCGACATCGCGCGCACCCGGAGCTCACGCGCGAGGCGCTCGGGCACCGGGCCCACCGTGGGTGGGAGCGCCGTCAGGCCCGCGGAGAGCACCGCGGAGAGCATCGCGCCGCCGAGCTCCGTCTGGAGGAAGGCGGCGACGCGGGCCCGGAGCGCGGGGTCGTCGGGGCCGAGGTGGCGGCACAGCACCCCCACGAGCGGGTCGCGCGCGAGCTTCACGAACTGCGAACCCGCGGTGCGCCAGGCGGCGTCGGTGGCGTCGACCTTGAGGGTCTCGAGGAGGGGCGAAGGCGTCTTCTGGGTCGTCATGGGGGTCTCCGTCAAAGCAGCGCACGGGGCTTCGCGCGCGGGGGTCGTGGGGTTCGTGGCGACCGTCGCCACGAGGTCGGGGAAGGCCGCCCGCGGCTCGCGCAGGGCGCGCACGAGCTGGAGCGTCATCGTCGAGAGCCAGCGCACGGCGTCGGGGCTGGTGGCCGCGAGGGTGGCCTCCGCGAGGCGACCGGCGAGGTGAGCGAGGGCGCGCTCCGCCTTGCCGCGACGCGCCACCACGGGGAGAAACGCCTGCTCGCGGTCGTGCTTGCCGCGCGCGGTGACGTCGGCCCGCGTGAGGGCCTCGCGCACCCGCTCCGGTGCGTCGGGGAGGTCGAGCGCGAGGGGGGCGAGGGCCTCCGCGAGGGTCTCTTCGAGCGCCCGTTCGAAGCCCGCCCGGAGCATCGGCTCGACCCGATGGGCGTGGAGCACGGCCTCTCGCGCGACCCGAAGACTCTGCCCGCCGACGGCCTGCTTGCGCGTCGTCGGCAGCGCCCGGAGCTGCGCCTCCGCCGCCGCCGCGAAGGCTTCGGCGAGGGCCTCGCGGGTAGCCGCGTGGGCGCGCGTCCGCTCGATGGCGTGGCGCGCGTGCAGGCTGAGACACACGGCGGCCCAGCGGTCGTGGTCGCCGGGGGTGAGCTCACGGCAGGCAGCGCGGGCGTCGACCTCCGCGCGAGCGAGCGCCGCGGGGAGCGCGTCGAGGGCGACGTCTTCCACGCGCCACTGCCCCACGAAGGCGCTCGCCGCGGGCGGGAGGCGCGTTCCCCACGACGCGGCGCCGAGGGCTTCGCGGAGCAGGTCGGGCGGTGCGTGGGGTTCGCTCATCCGGTGGCCTCGTGGGGGTGTGGGGTGGTGCAAGGGCGCGCTGAGGCGCGGCGGGCGGGCAGGACGCAGCGTGGACGGCGGCAGGCCGACGCGGCGCCGCCCCAAAGGCTGCGAGGGCGGCATCGGGTGGATGGCGTCCCCGTCGCGACGGCGCGGCGGTGGATCGCTTCGGGGCGGTGTGGGCGGTGGGTGAGGTGCGTGCGCGAACGAGAGCGCGGGGAGCGCAGAGGGGTAGCACCTCCGCCGCGACGCGCAAGCCGTCAGCGCGCGGAGAGCATCGCGTCGACGGCCTTCGCCGCTTCGACGTCGCGCGCGGTGACGCCGCCCGCGTCGTGGGTGACGTAGCGCACCTCGACCCGCTGCCACCCGATGAGGAGGTCGGGGTGATGATCGACGCGCTGCGCGTGGAGGGCGACGCGGACGGCGAAGGCGACGCCGGCCTCGTAGCTGTCGAAGCGCATCTCGCGGCGAATGCCGGAGGCGTCGCCCGTCCAGGCGGGGAGGTCGTGGAGCGCGGCGGTGAGGGCTTCGGCGGAGAGGGCGGTCCTGGGCATGATCGAAGGAAGGTACACGTCCGATCGCTACCGCGATACGGTCCGTCATCCGTCGCCCAAGCCGTAGGGTCGCCCCCAACGAAGCGACGCGCATCGACTCGACGCCTCCTCTCGAAGGCGCCCGAATGGCCCCGGCGACGGATGACGGACCGTATCGCGGGAGCGATCGGACGTGGCTTCTCCTCGCCCCGAAGCCTTCCTCCGAACCCCAGTGGCGCAGCGACACCTTGACGTCACGGCGCGATGCGCGCTCCCATCCGCCTCCACCCCAATGCCCCTTCCGGGAACCATCGCCAGCGGCTGCCCCGAGGTGCTCATCGGCGGCGCCGCGGCCGCGCGCAAGAGCGACCTCATCGACCACGGCGGCCTCCTCGTCGACGGCTGCGCGAGCGTCACCGTCGGCGCCGCGGGCCTCGCCGCCGCGCGGGTCACCGACCGCTACGCCTGCCCCGGCGTCGACCCGCACCCCCACGTCGGCGGCGTGGTGGTCCCCGTCGGGTGCCCGACGGTGCTCATCGGGACGCTCCCAGCGGCGCGGCAGGGGGACGCCACGCTGTGCCTCGGGCCGGACTCCACGGTGACCGCCGCCGACGCCGCGGGCGGAGCCGCGACCGACGCAGAGAAGAGCGACTGCGCGAAGCTCTGGAAGGGGTACGAGGCCGAGGCCGCCGCGCTCATCGCCCCCGCGGGCGGCGACCACCGCGCGCGCAACCGCATCATCAACGGCGCCTACGCCGACCTCTACCTCCGCGACAAGTCGCTCGCCTGGGTGGGCCTCGCCGCGTACGCCAGCAAGCAGGTGGGCTGCGCGATGGACCACGCCCAGCGCGTGAGCCGCGCCGCCGCGCCGCCGAAGACCCCGTACGGCGGGCCGATCACCGCCCCGGGCATCGGCGCCGTGTCGGACTACACGTACGA
>JBILLV010000426.1:0-7013 GCA_044375895.1 Polyangiales bacterium
CCACGGTGGGCTCCTCGGCCACCTTGCGGTAGCGAAAGAGCACGGACGGGCCGAAGGTGTTGGGGTCTTTGCGGGCGAGCTTCTTGATCTCCGCGGGCGAGGGGAGCGACCCGTACTTCCGCACCATGCGCTCGGCGGCGTTGTACTGGGCGTCTTCGATGGAGGTGTCGAGCACCACGGCGCGCACGGGCACCCCCCGCGCCTTCGCGAGCGCCACGATGGCCGCCCGCGAGGCCCGGTCGGCGTAGGTGTTGTCGAGCACGACGGGCGCCCCCTCGTCGAGCGCGGCGGCGGCGAGCGGGACGAGGTCGTCGAGCGTCTTGTCGCCCAGCGCGTCGCGGTTGATGCGGCGGTGCTTCGGGAAATGGGCGAGCGTCCACGACGACTTCCCGGAGGCCGGGTACCCCATCACGAGAACAATTTCCATGGCGGCCGGGGAGGATAGCAGAGGTCGCGGCGGGCCAATCCCCCTCCCACCCCCAACGATCGCGCGCGCTGACGTTGCAATGCCGCGGCGCGTTGACATAGCCTCCGCGCGCTTTGAAGCCCCGCACCCCCCACCGCCTCGCCGTTCCGCTCGCGCTGGCCTTCGCCGCGAGCGGCTGCCCTGACAACAACGGGTCCGACCCCCCGGTCGATCGGATCTTCTTCCCGATCGCCGCGGCGCTCCATCGACCCGCGGCGGGCGGCCCGGCGGACTTCCTCTACGTCGTCAACGCCAACTTCGACCTCCAGTACAACGGGAGCACCGTCACCGCGCTCGACCTCGCCCTCGTGCGGCAGCGGCTCACCAGCCACGAGCGCTGCGTGGCCGACCCGACCAGCGCGGGCGCCTGGCTCTGCGACGACCAGCCCCTGCTGCGCGCGGGCATCACCCGCAAGATCAACCCCTACGCCGTCGACGCCGCCCTCGCCACCTACGCGCGCACCCAGCGGCTCTACGTGCTCGTGCGCGGCGGCAACACGATGACGTGGTTCGACGTGAACACCGACGGGAGCCTCGACTGCGGGGCCATCGACGACCGGGGCTATTGCAGCGCCGACCACGCCTCGGGCGGCGACCCCGCGCAGAGCCCGACGGGCGCGCGGCTCCCGGCCGACCCGTCGTCGCTCTCGGTCGACGCGCGCCGCGGGTACGTCGTGGTGACGCACCAGAGCTTCGACGAGGGGTCGCCCCGCGCGTCGCTCTTCTTCGACCCGGCCTCCCTGGCCATGCCGCCCCAGGACACGCGCCCCTTCCTCGTCAACGTCGTGGGCGGCCTCGCCGCGGGGCTGAGCTCGCTCACGCTGCTCCCGCGGGCCCGCGAGGATGATGCGCTGCGCAGCACGTGGCTGGTGACCAGCCGCTCGGACGCCAGCTTCACGACGCTCCAGGTGTACCCGGGCAACGCGATGCTGCGGGACAACCGGGCCTTCCTCTACCGCGCGTCGGTGGCGCCGGTGACGGGGCTGAGCAACGGGGCCGACAGCCGCGCCGTGGCGCTCGACCCGCGCGCGCCCACGCGCCGGGCCTACGTGGTGAGCCGCCGCCCCGAGTCGCTCCTCACGCTCGACATCCGCAACCCCGCGACGCCCGTCGTGGAGAGCGCCATCCCGCTGCCCGCGGGCTCGTCGCGCGTCGCCGCGGTGGACGAGGGCGACCGCACGATGGTGTACACCGTGAGCTACGACGCGCGGCGCATCTACGCGGTCGACCCGTCGGTGTACGGAGACAACCCCACGAGCGCGATCGTCTCGCAGATCGCCTCCGGCCGCGGCCCCCACGCCATCGTCCACGACGCGGTGGACCAGAAGCTCTACGTGCTCGACTTCCTCGACGCGGCGGTGGAGGTCATCGACGTGGCCCCGAGGCTCGCCGCGGGATCCCCCAACCCGATGTACAACCGCCGCGTCCTCACCATCGGCCGGCCGGGCCGCGGGGCCGCGCGATGAGGCGCCTCCTCGCCTGCGCCGCCGCCCTGGCCGCGTCCGCGTCGTGCTCCACCTCGCAGGTGGTCACGGCGACCAACAACTTCGACCGCGCGTCGGACGTCGACTTCCTCTGCCTCGACACCACGGTGACCCCCGTGCGGGCGCTGCCGACGCGGGAGTGCGCGATCAACCCGCAGGACAACAGCGCGACGCCCGCGGGGCGCTTCCTCTTCGCGCTCGTCACGCAGGCGGAGCGCGGCGAGGTGGCAACAGTCAACCTCGCGGCCTCCACCGGGACGGCCCTCATCGACAACACCGGGAGCATCCCGGGGTACACCTTCATTCCGGTGGGAGCCCTCCCCTCGGCGATCGTGACGGACGTGCGCGCGGCGGGGACGCCGAGCTCGGTGTGGGTGGCCAGCGCGGCCGACCGCACCGTCGAGCGCTTCGACGCCACCGCGGTGCTCCGCGACCCGCGCGCCACCGACCCGGGCCGCGCCGTCGTGCGCCTCCCGATGAACGGCGCCCCCCACGACCTCGCCCTCGACACGGTGAACGGCCGGACGCTCCTCTACGCGACGGTGCCCGACCGCGGCGCCATCTCCGTGTTCGACGTCACCGACCCGCTGCGCCCGATGGACCTCGGCTTCACCGCCGTCACCGTCCCCGGCGCATCGGGGGACGGCGGCGTCGACGGCGGCGGCGCGGACGGCGGGATGGGCGGGCAGTCGCCCGGTCACCCGGCGGCCCTCGCGGTGGATGAGGAGTCGCACCGCGTGTACGCCTCCGACGACCGTTCGAACGTGATCCACGTGATGGAGGGGTCGCCGCTGCGCGAGGTGGCGCGGCTCGACGCGGGCGCGCCGACGCGGGCCCTCGCGCTCACGGGCTGGGCGCGGCGGATGAGCTGCGCCCAGGAGATGATGGACCCCGACCACTACGGCCGCGCGCGCTACCTCTACGCGACGCACGCGACGACGGGCGCGATCGTGGTGGTGGACGCGACGCGCGGCGAGCGGGTTCGCCCCAACCTCCTGCCGGCGCCCAACCCCGAGCGCCGCCCGCTCGACCCGTCGCTCCCGCTCGACCGCGTCGCGCTGGCGATCCCGGCGGTGTCGCTGGTGGCGATCAACTCGCTGGAGTACCGCGGGGTCGACGCGATGGGGCGGGTGCTCCTGCCCGCGGGGTGCCGCGCGTCGGGCGGTTGCCGCGGGGGGACGAGCGCCGCGCCCGAGCAGCTCCACGGGGTGTTCGTCGCGGCGGTGCTGCGCGACGGCCGGGTGGCGGTGATCGACGTCGACGACTACGACGCCGCCGCGCGCTTCGGCGAGCGCGCGTCGACCAGCACGCCGCCGGTGCCCAACACCAGCGTGTACCGCTTCGTCCGCCACGCCCCGCGCGCCGCGGCGAGGCTCACCGAGTCGCCGAAGCTCGCCAACCCGCCCGTCGTGAGCACCCTCGTGCGCGGCTCGCAGCGCACGCAGGTCGGCGACGTGTCGACGGTCCCCTTCCTCGCCTGCGGGCCGTCGCGGACGGTGGGCGGGCCGGTCGGGTGCGCGGCGCCCCTCTATGGCATCGAGCTGGCGCCGCGGGCCAACACCCCGGTGGAGCACATCACCACCGAGGCGGTCACCGACCGCGACGCGTCGGTGCCCGAGCCCGCCTGCGACGCCGAGCTGGTGACCACGCCGCCTGCGCGGACGGGCGACCCCTACGCCGTGCGCAACGAGTCCTGGGGGCTCACCTGGGACGCGGTGATCCCTGGGCTCGACGTGTTCGGCGGCGCCTTCGTGGCCGAGGGCGGGCGGCTCGAGGTGCAGGCGCCGGGGGCGGGCTTCTGCACCCGCGGCGCCTTCGCGGGCGCCCTCGCGCGCGACGAGGTGAGCATCGTCGGGGACAGCAACTCGCTCCCCTCCGACCGCGAGGAGTGCGTGCGCGTCTTCGGCACGGCGACCTCGTCGTCGAAGCGCGACTTCGTCATCGACGAGGCGTTTCAAGAGCGCCTCGTGCTGCGCCCCCCGGCGGGGGTGACGCCCGCGCTCGTGCAGCGCTGCTTCCCGCAGGGGACGCGCTTCGAAGTGCGGACGGGCGACAGTTGGATCGTGGTCGGCAGCCGCGCGGGCTACCAGACCGCGGTGACCGCCGACGCGGAGGGGCGCTGCGTGGTCGACGTCGCGAAGCAGGAGGCGGCGGAGGGCTTCGCGCGCAACTGCCTCCTCCAGCGGGCGCCGCTCGACCAGCGGACGGCGCCGCGGTGCCTCGCGGGGCGCGTGTGCATGGGCGCCCCCGACCCGATGACCGGCGCGGTGACGGCGCTCGCGACGCCGGTGTTCGCCAACGCGTTCTTCTGCCTGCAGGTGTACCCGGCGGTGGAGCGGGCGGGCGACGCGGGCTTCCGCACGAGCGCCATCGGCCGCGACACGCAGATCGGCTTCTCGATCACGGGCGCGTGGGAGCCGCTGGTGCTGGCGGCGGGGACGTTCCCGGTGGCGGCGCGCTACGTCCCGGGGGTCGAGCGGCTGTACGTGGTCGACACGCAGTCGGCGGGCCTGGTGGAGTTCCGCACGACGCCCTTCGCGCGCAACCGCAACTTCAACTGACGACAGGTTTCGGATGGAGATCAACGGCGCCGAGTCGCTGTCCCCCTACGAGCTCGCGCAGGAGCTCGACCGCGGCGGCCGTGTGATCGAGTTCTCGTGGTGCGTGTCGCTGCTGGTGATCACCTTCCGCCGCTCGTCGACGGTGCTGGTGCGCGCGGGGGAGAGCGCCTTCGCGGCGGGGCTGCCCTACACACTCCTGTCGCTCGTCGCGGGCTGGTGGGGCTTCCCCTTCGGGCTCATCTTCACGCCCCTCGCCATCGGCCAGAACCTCCTCGGCGGCACCGACCACACGGTGCGTGTGCGGGCGTCGCTCCCGCGGCCGCAGGCGCAGGCGGCCCCGGTGTACGGCCCGCCGCCGGGGGCGACGTACGTCCGCGTGGTGGCGCCCGACGGCACGAGCTACCCCGCGACGCCGCTCGCGCAGGACGGCGCGCTGGTGCGGGTGCGCTTCCTCGACGGCCGCGAGGAGTGGGTGCCCGCCACCGCGGTGCGGCAGCAGTAGGACTTCGTCGGGTGCGAGCGCCGAAGCCCCTCTCGCCCGCGGCTCGCCTGAAGGCCGCCAAGACCGCCTGCCAGGACGCGCGCGACGGACGGCTCGACGCACCAAAGCTGCACGCGCTCGCCGACGCGGGCGAGCCCCTCGCGGTCGCCGCCGTCGCGCAGGTGGCGCTGTTTCGCGGCGCGTTGCGGGAGGCCGCGACGCACGCCGCCGCGTACCTCCGCGCGCCCTCGCCGAAGGCCACGGGCAACCTCTTCACGGACATGTGCCGCATCGTCCGGGCGACGGGCGACGAGGCCTTCATCGCGGAGTCCGCGGCGTCGGCCAGCACCGTGGGCAGCTACGCTGGTGTGGTGACGGCCTCGCTGCGCACCGATCGCCACGAGCGCTTCCTCGTCGAGCGCGCGACGTCCACGGCGGCGCCCGACGCCCGCGCGCGCTTCGAAGCGGCGTGCGCGCAGGCCGACGGGCGGACGGCGCTGGCGCGGGGGACGGACGCGCGCTTCCGGCACGAGGTGGCGCTGGCGTGGACGTTCACGTGCGACGACGAGCTCCTGCAGCGCCACGAAGCGCGGCCCGAGCTCTTCGGGTGGAACGACCTGCTCGAAGTGTCCTTCGCGCGGCTGCGGGCGGGCGACGCGGAGGGCGCCGTGCGCGCGCTCGACGCCGACCCGCGGCGCTGGGACGCGGTGGACGCCGCGCAGGTGGTGCCGGTGGAGCTGGCGACGCACCCGGGGCTCGCGGGGCTGATGACGCCCGCGCGAGGGGCGTACTGGCTCGACGCGCCGCGGGGGCGGTGACCTACAGCCGCTTCGTCAGCGCCTCGGTGAAGCCCGTGGTGGTGTCCGAGCCGCCGAGGTCGCGCGTGCGGATGTCGCTGTCGGCGTAGAGGCGCTCGACGGCGTTCTCGATGGCGCGGGCGGCCTCGCGCTCGCCCATGTAGTGGAGCATCAGGGCGGCGGAGAGGATCACCGCGGTGGGGTTGGCGAGGTTCTTCCCGGCGATGTCGGGGGCGCTGCCGTGGACGGCTTCGAAGACGGCGCAGTCGTCGCCGAGGTTGGCGCCGGGCACGATGCCGAGGCCCCCCACGAGGCCCGCGCACAGGTCGGAGAGGATGTCGCCGTAGAGGTTGTCCATCACGAGGACGTCGTAGCGCGAAGGGTCACGCACGAGCTGCATCGCGCAGGCGTCGACGATGGCCTCGTTGGTCTCGATCTCCGGGTAGCGCTTCGACGTCCGCCGGCACACCTCCAGGAACATCCCGTCGGTGAGCTTCATGATGTTGGCCTTGTGCACCGCCGTCACCTTCTTGCGCCCCTTGGTGCGCGCGTGACGGAAGGCGAACTCCGAGATGCGCAGGCACGCGCGCTCGGTGACGATCTTCAGGCTCTCGGCCACGCCCGGGATCACCATGTGCTCGATGCCCGAGTAGAGCCCCTCGGTGTTCTCGCGGATGATCACCAGGTCGACGTTGTCGTAGCGCGACGCGACCCCCTTGAGCGAGCGCACCGGGCGCATGCACGCGTAGAGGTCGAGGGCGCGGCGGAGCGTCACGTTCACCGAGCGGAAGCCCCGGCCGATGGGCGTCCCCACGGGCCCCTTGAGCGCGATGCGGTGCCGCTGGATCGACTGGATCAGCTCGTCGGGGCAGGGGTTGCCCGTGCGCTCGGCCATCTCCGCGCCCGCGTCGTGCGGCTCCCAGCGGATCTTCACCCCGCACGCGGCGATGATCTCTTGCGCCGCGCGCGTCACTTCGGGTCCGATCCCGTCGCCCGGGATCAACGTCACCGTGTACTCCATCGTGCCCGCACTCCACCGCATGCGCGCGGCGGTGACAAGGGCGACGATGGGCTCCGGGGACTCGGAGTCGACGCTTCGGGGCGACGAGAAGCTACGCCCGATCGCTTCCGCGATACGGTCCGTCATCCGTCGCCGGGGCCGTAAGGTCGCCCCCAACGAAGCGACGCGCGTCGACTCGACGCCTCGTTCGAAAGCGCCCGAAT
>JBILLV010000107.1:0-26716 GCA_044375895.1 Polyangiales bacterium
TGCGCGAGCTACCAGAGCATGGTGCCGTGGCGCGCGATCCCGCTCTCCTCGCCCGACCTCGGCGAGGTGCCCGACCTGTCGTCGCTCGCGCGCCCCGCCACCGAAGACCACGGCGCCCACCGCCGCGGCCGCGCCGTGCGCTCCGTCGCCCCGGTCGATGAGCCCACGCGGCGCTTCCGCTCGCCCTACGGCACGCAGGACGAGCGCCTCGGGCCCAGCACCCACACGCTGGAACTCGTGGTGCCGGAGCCCTTCTCCGCGCGCCGCTTCCTCCCCGTGATGATCGGCATCGCGGCGGTGCTCGTGGGCGCGGTCGTCGGGCTGCGCCTGCGCCCCGCGCCCGACCCTCTCGAACCGCGCGTGCAGCCCATGGCCCTCACCCGTCAGGACGCCGCGCCCGTCGCCCCGCCGCCCGCCGCCGTCGCGCCGCCGCCTGCGCCCGTCGCGCCGCCGCCCGCGCCCGTGGTGGTGGCGCAGACGCCCCTCCCGCCACCGACGCCCGTCGCGGTGCGCGTCGCCTCGCCGCCGCGGGTCGCGCGCACCCGGGGGATCGCGCCGCGCGTGCGCTCGGTCGCCCCGCGGGCCGCCGTCGGTGCGCCTGTCATCCAGACGGAGTTTTGAGTGGGCGCGCGGCAGACGAGCCTGTGTCTGTGCCTGGCGCTGACGGCCCTCGGCGGGGTCGCGCGCGCGCAGCAGTCGCCCGAGGAGCAGGCGCGCGGGGCCTTCCAGCGCGGCGTCGCGGCGATGCAGCGGCGCCAGTTCGCGGACGCCATCGCGGAGTTCGAACTGTCGTACGGGCTGGTGCCGCGGTGCTCGACGCAGTTCAACCTCGCGGTGGCGCTGGAGGAGATGCGGCGCTACGCCGACAGCCTCTCGACCCTCGCGCGCTACCAGGGCGACTGCGCCGCGACGATGCCCGCGCAGAACGGCGCCTACCTGCTCGACGCGCTCCCGCGGCTGCACGCGCGCGTCGGCACGCTCACGCTGCGCATCCAGCCGCCGGGGCAGGTCTCCTCCGTCAGCATCGACAACCGCCAGCGCCCCGATTGGAACGGTGACGTCGCCCTCGACCCGGGCCCCCACTCGGTGACGGTTCGCTCGCGCGACGGCCAGGTGATTCGCCGCGACCTCTCGGTGTCGGAAGGCTCGCGCGACACCATCTCCCTCTCGCTCTCCGCGGGGATGGCGCCCACCGTCCTCGCCCCCGACCCCTACGTCCCGCCGTCGTCGCCGCCGTCCTCGCTGCGGGCCGCCGACGCGCTCCGCATCGACTCACCGATCGCGCACGCCCGCGTGTCGGTCGACGGTCAGGAGCTCGGTGAAGGGCCCGTCACGCCGTCGCTCACCGCGGGTCGCCACCAGGTGGAGGTGCAGGCCGACGGCTTCCGCCCGGCGCGGCTCTCGCTCATGGTGCGCGACGGCGCCGTCACCCGCGTGTCGCCGCGTCTGGAGCGCGAAGACGGCGCGCGCTCGGACGGCGCGTTCTACACCCGCTGGTGGTTCTGGACGCTGGTCGGCGGCGCGGTGGTCGCCGGGGGAGCCGCGCTCGTCTACACGCTGACGCGCCCCTCGGACGACGTGGTGTACACCTTCCAGGCAGTGCAGAGCCCATGACCCTGCGCCGCGTCGTCGTCCCGATGATCGTCTGCCTCGCCGCGTGCGCGACGGAGGAGACCGACATCACCGTGGGGGTGTACTCCGCGCTCCCCTTCAACATCGACGGCGCGATGCGGGCGGTGTGCATCGACGTGGTCTCGCGCGGGCTCCCGACGCAGCGGGTGCTGGCGCAGGTGCAGGCGGGCGTGCCTCCGCGGCGGCTCTTCGACTTCCGCGTGACACCCCGCGACGAAGACCTCTCCCAACCCATCACGGTGACGGTGGTCGCCCGCTCGCGCGCGGGCTGCACGATGGGCGTCGAGGTGGCGCGGGCCACGCGGGTGATCCGCTTCATCCCCAACGAGCGGACGCGCGAGACCGTGGTGCTCGGCGAGGGCACCACCCCGCCGCCGCCGCCGCCCGACGCCGGCGTCGACGCGCCGCCGGGCGTGGACGTCCCGCCGTCGGGGGCGTGCCCCGCGGGGCAGATCCTGTGCGGCGGCGCGTGCACCAACACCCGCTACGACCCGCGCAACTGCGGCGCCTGCGGGGTGGTCTGCAACAGCTCGACCTACTGCATGAACGGCGGCTGCGTCTGCCCGACGGGCCAGTACCTCTGCGACGGGATGCGCTGCACCGACCCTCGCTTCGACCCTGACTGGTGCGGGATGACCACCTGCGGCGCGCGCTGTCCGCCCGTGGCCAACGGCACGCGCCTCTGCAACGTCGGTCGCTGCGTGTACACGTGCAACAACGACTTCGAGCCCCTCGGCGGGATGTGCGTCCACTGCGGGCTCGCGAACGAGCCCATCTGCGACCGCCCGATGCCCTGCGCCGCGGGGCTGATGGTGTGCGACGGGGTCTGCCGCCCGACCTGTCGGTAGGCTCAGTGGGCGCGGGGTGAGCCGAGGAGGCGCTTGAGCGCCGCGGGGCACCACCAGTTGAGGTCGCCGAGGAGGCGCATCGTCGCGGGCACGACGAGCACGCGCACCAGCGTGGCGTCGAGGGCCACCGCGATGGCGAGGGCGACGCCCATGGCCTTCACCGCCACCACCGTCGCGAGCGCGAAGGCCGCGAACACCGACACCATGATGGCCGCGGCGCTGGTGATGAGGCGACCCGTGCGCTCCAGCCCCTCGGCCACCGCGCGGGTGTTGTCGCCGGTGCGCTCGTACTCCTCGTGCATCCGCGTGAGCATCAGCACCTCGTAGTCCATCGACATGCCGAACACCGTGCAGAAGAGGAGCACCGGGAGCGTCGGGTCGATGGGCGCGGGTTCGAAGCGGAGGACGGAGCGGAGGTGACCGTCCTGGAAGATCCAGACCAGGGCGCCGAAGGAGGCGCCGATGGAGAGGAAGTTCATCAAGACGGCCTTGAGCGGGAGGAGGACGGAGCGCAGGAGGACGAAGAGCACGAGGTACGTCATCAGCACGACGATGAGCACCGAGTTGGGCGCGCGCGTGCGGATGAACTCCCCCACGTCGAGGTCGTCGGCCGTCTGCCCCGTCACGATCACCCGCCCGTCGGCCACCGCGCGGCGGCCGCGCAGCGTGCGGACGATGGTGCGGGCGGCGTCGCTCGCGGGCGCGGCGTCGGTGAGCACCGAGTAGACCACCGTGGTGCGCCCGACGGTGGCGTCGCGGAGAAACTGCACCTCGGGGGAGAGGTCGTCGCGCGGCGTCGTGGCCACCGCCACGGTCGACGCCCGGTCGAACATCGGGCCGAGGTCGACGATGCTCTCCACCGCGCGGACGTTGGGGAGCGACTGGATCCAGCGGCTGTGGTCGTAGAGGGCCTCGGCGCGGCGCTCGTTGAGCACGGGGCCGCGGGGAAACTGCGCCACCACGTAGATGCGCGTCGCGGCCTGGTCGGGGAAGGCGCGGACGAGGAGGTCCCACCCCTGGCGCGCCTCGGCGCTGCGCGGGAGGACGCTCACGTCGGCGACGGCGAGGCGGAGGTGGAGGAAGGGCCCCGCGAAGGCCACCAGGAGCGACAGGATGGGCACCAGCACCAGCACCGGGCGCTTCATCACCCAGTGGGCGAGGCGCTGCCACCGGCCGCCGACGGGCGTCACCTGCGAGGCGAAGGGGACCTTGCCCGCGTGGATGCGCGGCCCGAGCACCGCCAGCAGCGCCGGGAGGAAGGTGAGTGCGAAGGCCACCGCGAGAAACACCACGATCGCCCCCGCGATGCCCATCGGCGCGAGGAACGACCCGCGCAGGAAGATGAGCCCCGAGAGCCCGATGCCCACCGCGACGCCCGAGAAGGCCACGGCGCGGCCGGCGGTGTTCATCGCGGTGACGAGCGCGTCGTCGTAGCTGGCGCCGGCGGCGAGCTCGTCGCGGTAGCGCGTCACGATGAAGAGCGAGTAGTCGATGGCGACGCCGAGGCCGATGAGCGACGCGACGTTGATGGCGTACGAGGCCACGTCCATCACCCGCGAGAGGGCGATGACCCCCGCGATGCCGCTCACCATCGCGAGGCCCCCCACGAACACCGGCAGCGTCGCCGCCACCGCCGTGCGAAACACCAGCAGCAGCACCAGCAGCGCGAGCGGGAGGCTCACCGCCTCGGCGATGAGCAGGTCGTGCTGGAGGGTGGTGTCGAGGTCGTGGCGGAAGGGCAGGTAGCCCGTGAAGAGCATGCGCAGCGGGCCGCCGCGGATCTTCGCGCGGAGGCCCGGGTAGACGCGCGCGGCGTTGCGGTAGTCGTCCTTGAGCATCACGACGGCCATCGCGTGGTGGCCGTCCTCCGAGCGGAGGCGGCCGGCCACCGCGTCGGGGGCGTCGTCGGCCGAGAACACCGTCGCCACGTGGGGGTCGGCGCGCACCGGGGCCAGCGCGCGCTGCATCGCCTCGATGAAGGCCGGGTCGTCGGCGAAGAGCGTGTCGTTGGAGAACAGAATGGTGAACGACGACGCCCCCGGCAGGTGGAGCTCGGTGTCGAGCAGCCGCCGACCGATGTACGCCTCGGTGCCGTGCGTGTCGCCCGAGGTGAGCGAGCCCCCGCGGAGGATCACCCCCCCGGACACCACGAGGACGGCCACGGAGATCCAGATCACCAGCCAGCGGCGCGCGAGCGCGAGTCGTCCAAGGGCCTCGAACACCGCCTGTTCGTAGCGGACTGCGCTTCGAAAAGCGAGACGCTTCGTGCGCCCCGAGGCGTGTGGTAGAGGCGTCGGCGAAGACCGATGGGTGAATCGATCACGTCGCGGGGATGAACCCGAAGGCCCGGTCGTGCACGTACACGATGCGGCAGGCTTCGACGTAGCGCGCGTCGTGGATGCGCCCGGCCCGCACGTAGCCCGTCTCGCCGCGGCCGAGCGTCACCGGCGCGCCGTCCGCCACCAGCCCATCGGCTCCCTTCGTGTAGAACTGGATCACCATCTTCCCCTCGACCACCACGGTCATGTCGTCGCCAGGGTGCGCGTGCGGCGGCTCAGACGAACCGGCCTCCCAGCGTTCGAGCATCACCTCGACGCCGTCGGGGTTGCCCGGCACGGTGGTGCGCAGGGTGAAGCCCGGCGGCCCGTCGGGGAGGGCGACGTGGTGATCCCAGATGGGGCTGGTGAGCGAGGTGACGTCGGCGGGGTCGTTGGACATGGCGTCTGGTGTACCCGCAGGCCCGCGAGAAAATCCAGCGTCGGCGCGATCAGCGGCAGCGCACGGGCGTGGTGCGGTAGGTCACCGGCGCCCCGGACGCGTAGGTGAGGGTGACGGCGTAGGTGGTTCCTTCGGCGGGCGTCCAGCCCGACGGGCGCCACGCGAGGGCGGGGCCGTTGCCGTAGTTGCCCGAGGCCGCGACGGCCGTGACGGCGAGCTCGGCGCCGGTCGCCTCGTTGCGCACCGTCACGGTTGCGCCGGCCACCGTGCGCGCGCCGTCCTGCGCGTGCCACACGCCCCCGAAGGCCTCCATCGGCGCGGGGCCAGGGTTGGGCCAGGCCACCACCGCGGGCAGCGTCGTGGGCGATCGTGCGGTGCGAAAGGTCTGCATGCACGACGCGCGGGTGGTCGCGCCGTGCCACGTCGCGCCCAGCGTGCGGGAGAACACCCAGCGGCGGTGCCCGAGGTTCTGGTCGCGCTCGTTGGCGTAGAGGTCGACGGCGGCCGCGGGGGTGGCGGTGCCGAGCGCGAGGTTCGACGAGCCCGCCGCCTGCGCGCCCGCGGCGGCGTAGCAGCGCCACGTGCTCGGGGGCGTGTGGCTGAGGCTGCTGTTGACGGTCATCATCACGGCGCAGGCTTGCTGCTGCGCCGCGAGCGTGGGGTCGGCGGTGGCGGGCGCGACCCCCGCAAGCCAGCGGTAGAGGTTGAGCGTGCGCATCGCGTCGTCGTGCGCCTCGGGCGTGAGCGTGCCGGGCGCGCAGGGGTCGGCGCCGGCCGTCCACACCGTGCGGGCGCGCAGCGGGCGATCGGCCAGCCAGCGCGAACACACCGCGGCCCTGTCGCGCGCCGCGGGATCGCCCGGCGGCGGCGCGGCGACGTCGGTCGCGGGGCGGACGTCCGCCGCGGCGACGTCGGTGGCGGGGGTGACGTCGGGGGTGGGCGTGTTGTCGGCGAGGGGCGCGTCGACCGCGGCGTCTTCGTCGAAGGATCCGCCGCCCGAGGATTGCGCGTTGCAGGCCACGAGCGCGAGCGCGACGACGCATGAACGCATGGAGATGTCGTGCATCATGCGGGCGAGGAGGTCAATGCGCAGCGCGTCTGCCACGGGGGCGGAGCGGCGGGTGTGGTAGGGTGCACGGATGTCGTACCGCGTCGCGCAGGAGTTCACCGTTCGCTGGACTGACGGCTTCACCTGGAAGGCCGAGGCCGCCGTGTTCGACCGCGTGACCCGCGCGCTCACCGCGGTGCGCGACGTGGTGGTGGGGCTCGCGCCGGTGCTCGCGCGCTGGGAGGCGCTCGCCGCCGCGGGGTCGGAGCTGCGCGTGGACGACTTCGCGCCGACCGAGGACAACCGCGCGGTGTTCACCGCGGCGCTCGGTCGCGCGCTCGACGACGCGCGGAGCGAGGCCACGGATGACGCCCCGGCGCAGGCGGCCTACGTCGACGCGCTCGGTGCGCTGCATGAGCTCTTTGTGACGGACGTGACCCGGAGCGGGTGAGAGGAGGCGCGGCGGTGTGGCTGCGTGGCTGCGCTGGGGTCAGACCCGGCGCCCGACGACGAACGCCTCCCACGCCGTCGTGGGGTCGGTGCCGAGGATGTCGAGCCGCGCGCGGAGGCGCCAGGTGTGCTGGACGTTGACGCCCAGGTAGGTGGGCTGTGACCGCGGGGGCAGGCGCACGCGGCCGGTGTAGCGCTTCCGCTCCCCCACCCCGAGCGTGATCGGCCCCGCGACGCGCACCTCCGCGCGGAACACGTTGGCGTCGTGCGGCTGCGCGGCGAGCGGGGCGGTGCCGGTCCGGCGACCCTGCGAGCGCTCCATGGACTGCACCATGGCGTCCAGCGTGTGCTCCATGCTCTGGAGGGCGATGTGCTCGTTGGCCTCGACGTCGAGGACCAGGGCGCGCACGTCGAGGGGCGCGTTCCCGTTGACCACCTCGACCTCGATCGTCATCTCGTCGCCGGGCATCACCGCGGCGGGGGAGAGGGTCGCTGTCACCGTGGCCGCGCTGCCTGTGACCCGGCTGACGCCGTTCAGAATGGTGTCCCACATGCCCATGTTCGTCGCTCCGTCGCGGGGGGTGTTGGTCCCGTCTCACCCCCTCGGACGCTCCACGGGCGCAAGGTCTGACACCTCACCCGCTCACGGCGTGAGCGCGAAGCAGTAGAACCCGCCGTACCCCCCGCCCGACCCCACCGTGGGCACGCTCGGGTCCGGCGCGCCCATCTCCACCGTGCTGATCCCCGGCGCGCAGCCCGCCGTGTCGAGCGCGGAGATCCAGTGCGAGCCGTTCGTCCCGCCGCGCCCGCCCGACCCCCGCGGCCACGACAGCCCGACGCGCGGCTTGCCCTCCGTCGCGGGCGCGCCGCGGGCGCTCGTCCAGTCGAGGCACGTCGCGCTCGCCGACACCAGGCGCCCCGACGCGTCGGAGCCCGTGAGCATGTGGTGGTTGTCCACCGCCCCCAGGGTGGGATCGGGCGCGTGGTTGGGCACGCCGTCCTCGTTGGGGAGGTCGTTGATGATCGCAGGGTGCGCGCTCGTGGGGCGCGTGTTGGCGAGCTCGGCGCGGGTGTTGGCCACGAGGCGCCCGAGGCGGTCGTACCAGGGGCCCTCGCCGACGCGGTCGATCGCGTTCACGGGGCGCCCGTCGCCGCCGTCGGCCGCGCTGAGGAAGGCGCGCCAGCGCTTGGTGCTCGCGCCGGGCATCGCGCGCTCGGCGATGAGCGCGCAGAGCGTGTCGGCGCCGCGGAGGCCCGCGCCGGGGCCCGTCTCGCCGTAGCGCAGGTCGCCGCCGAAGCCCTGCGAGCACCCTGAGAGGGCGCCGAGCGCGCGCTGGCTCGTCACGAAGAAGCTGAAGCGCGGGAGAGCGCCCGCGTCGGCGATCACCGGGAGCTGCATGCGCCCCGCGTCGGAGCACACCTGCGGCGGGATGGTGAGGGTGTCGGTGCACGAGAGGCCGGCGAGGGCGGCGGCGAGCGGGAGGGCGAGGCGCATGACCCACTGCATGGCCGCGGGGCGTCCGGGCCTTCACACGATCGTGTCCCATCGATCGCGCGAAGGGCGCGCCCGCGGAGCGCCGACGACGGGCCGTTCCGGTATGCTCTCGCGCCGATGAAGCCCACCGCACTGCTGCTCGCCCTCCTCGCCGTCGCCTGCGAGTCCTCCACCCGCGCGACCCCCGAGCCCGCGCCGATGGCCGCCGTGAGCGCGGGCGACTCGCTGCGGATCGCGCCGCCGCCCCCTCGCGCGCCCGACACCGCGGCCGTCCCCGAGGCCATGCGCGGCATCGTCGAGGCCCACAACGCCCGCCGCGCCGCCCACTGCGCGCCGCCGCTCGCCTGGTCGACGGAGGTCGCGGCCGTCGCGCAGCGCTACGCCGACCAGCTCCGCGCGGGCGGCTGCAACCTCAACCACAGCAGCGGCCCCTACGGCGAGAACCTCTTCGGCGCCTCCCCCGCGGGCGGCGCCACCACGGCCGCCGTCGTCGAGAGCTGGTACGGCGAGGTGGCGCAGTACAACTTCGCGCGGCCGGGCTTCGGCATGGACACCGGGCACTTCACGCAGGTGGTGTGGCGGGGGACGACGCGCCTCGGGTGCGGCGTCGCGCGCTGCGCCGACTCCGAGGTGTGGGTCTGCAACTACGACGGGCCGGGCAACGTCGAGGGGCAGTTTCCCGACAACGTCCGTCCGACGGGCTGTCGGTAGCTACCGCACGACGCGGAGGGGATGGGCGTGCAGGGGGATCGTCTCCAGCGCGCAGTGGGGCACGTCGCGCTTGCACCGCGAGCGCAGGCCCGGGAGGTCGTCGGGGGTGCGGTGGCGCTCCCACGCGCGGCGGGCGATGGCGGCCTCGTCGTGGGCGCCGAGCGCGTCGAGCTCGATCGCCTGGAGGTTGTGGAGCTGCGGCCGCTCGGGCTCGATCGCGAGCCCTTCGGTGATGACCCGCAGCGCCTCGCGGTGCCTCCCCGCGATGCCGAGGCTGTTGGCGAACATCTCCGCCACGCGCACATTGCCGGGCACCAGGCGGTGCGCCTCGCCGAGGGGCGCGACCGTCTCCGCCCAGCGCCACACGTCCGAGCCCGCCACGCCGCGGAGGTACGGGATCGCAGGGGAGTTCGGGGCCCGCCGCGCGGCCTCGTCGAGCCAGCGGTAGGCCTCGTCGGTGCGTCCTTCGCGGATGGCGAGGCGGGCGGTCTCCACCCACGTCTCCGCGCGCTCGGGGGCCTCGCGGCGGGCGGCGTCGAGGCTCGGGCGGGCCTCGGCGACGCGCTCCTGGAGGTTCCATTCGGTGAGGGCGCGGCCGTGGTCGTACCAGCGGCGCCACGAGGCCGCGAGCGACGCGTCGAGGGCCGGCGCGCGCTGCATCTCCGCCCCGGTGACCGTGACGGACGCCACCTCGGTGACGGGCCACGACGTGGGGCACGGGCGCCCCTGATCGGCCACGGCGGTGCGGCACGCCGTGGCGAGGAAGGGGTTGGCGAGGCGACGGTGGAGCAGCCGCGCGCGGACGGTGTAGGGCCCGCCCGTCGCTGGAACGCGCCACGTGTAGCGCACCACCCGGGAGGCGCGCGGCGGCAGCGTGGTGTCGTAGGCCACCGCGCGGTACCGGTGCGGGTCGCGCATGAGCGCCGCGTGACCCTGCTCGTCCACCGGGCGCAGCTCGAGGCGGTGCGCGTCGTCACGGAGGGGACCCGGGTCGGTGGCCGAGAGGAGGCCGCTCTCGGCGACGAGGCCGCGCCGGTCGCGTACGGTGAGCTCGATCCAGGTGTCGGCGACGTCGGCCGTCCCCGCGGGGAAGCGGTGCCCGACGCGCTCGTTCACCATCACCACGTCGATCGCGAGGGACTCCCCCGCGACGGGCGGATGCGCCTCGAGGGGCTCGCCGCCCGTCGTCACCGTGGGCGCGCGGAAGAGGTCGAGCCGCACCGCGCCGACGAGCATCTGCTGCTCGGCGGCCATCGCCTCGGGGCTCCCGGTCCACGCGGCGAGGGCCGTGTGACCGCCGGCGAAGCGGTGCGAGCGCACCCTGCCGTCCGTGGCCGCGCGATCACCGAGAGGAGCGGCGACCAGGGGCATGTGGCAGTCCTGACAGACGCGGCGCGGGACGTCGGGGTCGTGGCGCTCGGCGTCGTTGCCCGCCCACGCGCTCTGCTGCCAGGCGTCGTACTCGTTCTGCCCGCGGAGCCAGCGGTTGCCCGTGATCGCCTCGGTGATGCCCACCTTGTGGCAGCTCGCGCAGAACTCCGCCGTGCGCAGGAGCGGCCGCGAGAGGCGCTCGCGGTGGCGGGCGACGGCCGCGGGGTCGTCGCCGTCGCGCGGCGGGTACACGACGGGGTCGGGCGACACGCGGTAGTTGCCGTCGCCCGTGGTGTCGTGGATGCGGTCGATGGAGTGACACAGCAGGCACCCCACGCCGAGCTGCGCGCGCTCGTGGGAGCGATCGATGGTGGCCTGATCGAGGTCGCCCGCGAAGAGGAGGGCGGGGTCGTGGCAGGCGCCGCACCAGCGCGTCACCGCCGCGCCGCGCTGCTCGCGGGCCCCGCGAAATGCTGGGAGGTAGAAGGGGTTGTCGAGCGAGGAGAAGCGGTGGGCCGACTGCGACCACTGGGCGAAGATGTCGGCGTGACACACCGAGCAGCGGTCGATGGCCGAGAGGGCGTCGCCGGGGAGCGGGGCGCGGTCGCGCACGGACGCCGGGGACGGCGCGAAGTCCGTCGGCGGCGCGGCAGGAACCACCGCGCGCAGCGGCGCGGCGGGGGCGGGGTGCGGGCGCGCGGGGGGCGACGGCGGGGCGGGGACGTCGTCGCCGCCGCACGCGAAGGGGAGCGCGGCAGCGAGCGCGACGACGAGGGGGAGGAGCGCGCGCCCGTGCATGGCTCAGCGCTTCGTTCGGGGCCGAACGATCAGGCCCACGGCGAGGAGGAAGAGGGCGCCGAGGGAGGCGCGCTCCGGGGTCGCTGAGGGCTTCTGGATCACGCGGCCACCCGGCGTGGGCGACGGCGTCGGCGTCGGTGCCGGCACCACGACGGGCGGAGGCGGCGGCGCGGGCGGCGTCGAGCCGCGGGAGAGCGCGGGGATGGGCGAGCGCACATACGACGCGAGGCGGAGGCGACCGCGCGTGGCCTCGGCGAGGTCACGGGCGGCGGCGGGCGGCGGGGCGGCGCCACCGGGCGGACCCCCCCAACGGCCGCGGACGGGGTGGGCGCAGCGCACGGGTCCCGTCCACGGGTGGCGGATCGCGTAGCGCGCCTGGAAGTTGTTGCCGCCGTACTCCGCGGGCCGCGCGCCCTGTTCGAGCCGGCCGTTCGCGCCAGGCGTCTCGCGGCCGCCGGAGACAGCCGGGGCCTCGCGGAAGACGATGTCCTCGGTGAGCGTGGCGCGGTCGTAGCGCGTGTGGAGGCGCGTCACGGTCATGTTGTAGACGTGGTAGCTCTGGTCGAAGCCGGGGCGGCCCTGGCCGAGCACGTCGGCGCCGAGGACGGAGAGCTCGGACTGGTCGAGGGGCGGCGTGGGGCAGGGGTCACACGAGCTGGTGCTCCACGAGTACTCGGTGACGAGGGCGCGGTTGCCGGCCTGCTCCATCGTGTAGTCGAAGAGGCGGGCGTAGAGCTCGCCGAAGTTCTGCCGGGCGGCGTTGGCGACGTCGAGGTTGGTGGGGACGAAGACGTTGGCGTAGTTGGCGGCTTCGAAGCGCGACGAGGGGTGGAGGATGTAGACGATGAGGTCTTGCGCGCCCTGCGCGTTCATGAGGCCGAGGCGCACGGGGAGGCGGAAGTCGGGGGCGTCGTAGTGGAAGCGCAGGGGCGAGAGCCGCACGCCGCCGCTGGGACGTCGCGCCGCCCGCTCGATGTCCACCTTGGCCACGAAGAACTTCCACTGCTCCCGCACGTACGGCGCGAGGTACTCCGCGGCGCCCTGGGGGACGTTGTAGTGGTTCTGGTGGAGCCACGTCTCCAGGCCCGACGACTGCGTGGCCGAGAGCACGAGCACGTCGTACTCGCCCACGGAGAAGCGGGCCTCGATGCGCACGCCGAGGTTGCCGTCTGACTCGCGCTCCGCGGTCGCGGTGGTCGGCATCGTGGCGCGCCGAACGCCGCGGCCGGCGCGGTAGCGCACCTGCGGGGCGCACGGGTCCTCCTCCCAGTACTCCACCAGCCGCGGCGCCGTCAGCGACTCCAGGTGCGTGAACACCTCCTGCGGCAGCGTGTGGACGTTCTCCCGCTGGAGCACCACGGGGACGGGCACCACCATCGCGAAGTCCTGCGCCGGCCCGTCGTAGTCGTTGCTCATCGAGAGCACCGTGCGCGTCCCGTCGCGCATCAGCGCCACGCGGGTGGCCTTGTTCACCAGCGACTGGTTGGCGTCGGAGACGTAGAAGCCGCAGAAGGCGCGGGTGGTGGCGGGCGCTGCGGCGAGGCCGAGGGCGAGCGCGAAGGCCGCCGGGACAAGACGGGACATCAGGGTTCCTCCAGTGGGATGATGAGCGACCCCATCATAGACGCACCGGAGGGGGCGATGGCTTGGAAGAATCCGTGACCCCACGGCCCCCGCGACTCCGTGTATGGTGCCCCCGAGCGGAGAGCGAACGCATGGCCACCCCCGACGATGTCGCCCACCGCGTCGAGGAGGCCCTCGGGGCCCTCTGGTACCTCGCGCGCTACCCCCTGCGGCGCCCGCGGTTGCGAAGCCAGCTCCGCGCCCGCTCCCTCGACGAGGCCGACCGCGGCGACGGCGACGTCCCCCTCACCGAGGAGACCCTCCTCACGCCGGGCTCGTCGCGCTTCCTCAACGTCTACAGCCGCGAGGGCATCCTCCGCGGGATGCGCGCCCACGGCCTCCTCGACCGCCTCGCGGCGCGCGGCTTCTCCCGCGTCGACGTCGCCCTCGACCTCGCCGACCCCTTCCGCCAGCGGGTGACGGTGTTCGACGGCGACCCCGCGCGCGAGCTCGGCGAGGTGGTGGCCTCCCGCCGCCGCGTCGAGGCGCTCGGCGGCGTCACGCTCGCCTGCCCGGGTGACGTCATCGACATCGCCTGGCTCACGCTCCGCGACCCCGACGACCGCTCCGGCGGCGCCCTCCCCGGCCAGGAGCGCGCGGGCCTCGGGCTCCTCCGCCCCGTGATCGACATGACCCTCGCGGCCGCCGTCCACCTCGGCTTCGCCGCCGTGCTCGCGACGCCCGCCCACTACCACCTCGCGTGGATGTACCACCCCTGGTACCGCCCCCTCGACCCGCGGGACGAAGGGGCGCTCCTCGCCCTGCGCCGCGCGGCGGGCGCGCGCTCCCGTCGCAACACCGCGTGGCTCGTCGCGCAAGGACACGTGCGCAGGGACGGCGCGCCGTGGCAGTGGGCGCCGCCGACGATGTGCGCGCCCATCGACGCGAGCCTGCGCGCGGGGCTCACGTCCCTCGACTACGCCCGCCGCGTCACGGAGGCCGCCGCGGAGGCGCGCTTCGAAGTGGTCGCGTAGGGGTCAGCGCCCGTCGGGCCACCAGCGGCGGAGGGCGTCGGCGATCGGTCCCGCGAGGGCCTTCACCTTGTCCGGGCCGATGGTCATCTCCGCGAAGGGCTCGAAGGGATCGGCGACGAGGTCGCGGCGCACCTCCAGGCAGAGCGTGCGGCCCTGCCAGGCCTGGGCGAAGTTCCACGCCATGGTGCTCGGGTGCATGGGGTAGGTGGCGCTGTCGGCCACCGTCAGCCCCAGCGTCGCGACGCCCTCTTGCAGCGCGCTCACCACGGCCTCGGGGGCGTACTGCGCGCCGTCGGTGCCGCGCCCGATCACGTCGAGCTCGGGGCGCAGCGGCCAGGTCGGAAACACCTCGGGCTCGTAGGCGCGGCGGAGGTTCTTGACGATGTCGGCGTCCACCTCGACGTCCACCGAGCGCGGCGCGTAGGTGTGGAGCATCAGCATCGCGCCGCCGCGGGACATCACCGCGTCGGCGGCCGAGCGCACCGAGGCGGTGTAGAGGTCGTAGAGCCCGCGGAGGAGCGCGCGGTCTTCGGGGACGGTGATCCAGGGCATGAGGCCCGGGGTCACCTTGCCCTCACGAAACGCCTCGGGGGCGGCGTCGATGCGGCGGTTGCAGTCGATGAAGGTGCGCGGGATGCGGCAGCGCACGATGGCCGCGGTGCGCTTCGGGTCGCCCATCACGAAGCGCCGCGCGACGGCCTCCGCCAGCTCGGGGGCGCCGGCGTCGGTGTTCACGTGGAAGAAATCCACCAGCGCGTCGGGGAGGGGCGAGCGGAGCTGGGCTTCGAGGGCCGTGAAGTCCGCGGTCCGCGTGGCGCCGTGGGGGATCTCGATGAGGAGGTCGGGCGTCGAGAACGCGGGCGCGTTGCCGCCGCGCACGACGATCGCGTCGACCACGCCGGGCTGTGGAAGGAAGGGAACCATGGGTGTGAACCGTCGCGAAGGCCCATCGCACGAGACGGGCGCGTGCCGCAAGGACGCGGCGGGGGATGTGGTGGGCTGAAACGATCAGTCCTTGATGGCCTCGGCGCCGCCGATGATCTCCATGAGCTCCTTGGTGATCGCGGCCTGACGGGCGCGGTTGTATTGGAGCGTGAGGGAGCCGATCATCTTCTTGGCGTTGTTGGTCGCGTTGTCCATCGCGGTCATGCGGGCGCCGTGCTCGCTGGCGTTGGACTCCAGCATCGCGCGGAACACCGACACCTCGACGTACATCGGGAGCAGGCGCTCGAGCAGGGCCTCGCGCGACGGCTCGTAGATCATGTCGACGAGGTTGCGCGGACCCTGGTCGTCCCCCGCCGCCGTGGCCGCCGCGCCCGTGTCGATCGGCAGCACCTGCTGAAACACGGGCTTCTGGCTGATCGCGCTGCGAAACTCGCTGAACAGCAGGATCACCCGGTCGTACTCGCCCGACGTGAACGCGTGCATGAAGGCCCGCGCCACCTCGGCCGACTTCGCCGCGTTGCCCTCGGGGAGCCCCGTGTACTCCATCGCGATGTTGACGCCGCGGCGCTTGAAGAAGTCGCGCCCCTTGCGGCCGATGGTCGCGAGGGAGACGTCGAAGCCCTCGTCCTGCAGCTCCTTGAGCTTCGCCGAGCCGGCGCGGATCATCGAGGAGTTGAAGGCTCCGGCGAGGCCGCGGTCGCTCGTGAGCACCACGAGCAGCACCTTGTGCACCGGCCGCTCGGCCAGGAGCGGGTGCGCCGCCTCGCCGCCGCCCGCGCCGAGCGCCACCGAGCGAAGCACCTCGGTGGTCTTGAGGGCGTAGGGGCGCAGCTCGACGATCCGCTGCTGGGCGCGACGGAGCCGCGCCGCCGCGACCATCTTCATGGCGCGGGTGATCTTCTGGGTGTTCTTCACCGACGCGATGCGCCGGCGGATGACCTTGAGGTTGGCCATGTCAGGGCGCTCCTGCGTCCGTCACTTGAAGGTCGCGTCGAAGGCGTCGAGGGCCTTGTCCAGGCCCTCGTGGAAGGGCTGCCCGTTCTTCTTGCCGGGCTTGGTCTTCGGGCTCGCGAGCTCCTTGAGCAGGTCGGCGTGCTTGTCGCGGAGGAAGGCGTTGAGCTCCTGCTCGTAGCGCCCGAGGTCCTTCACGGCGTACTTGTCCAGCTTGCCGCTGTTGGCGGCGTAGAGGATCGCGATCTGGTACTCGACGCCGAGGGGCACGTACTGGCCCTGCTTGAGGATCTCCACCAGGCGCTCGCCGCGCTTGAGCTGATCCTGCGAGGCCTTGTCGAGGTCGGAGGCGAACTGCGCGAACGCGGCCATCTCGCGGTACTGCGCGAGCGTGAGGCGGAGCGTGCCGGCGATCGCCTTCATGAAGGGGATCTGCGCGTTGCCGCCGACGCGCGACACCGAGATGCCGACGTTGATGGCGGGGCGGACGCCCGAGTAGAAGAGGTCGCTCTCGAGGAAGATCTGCCCGTCCGTGATCGAGATCACGTTGGTCGGGATGTACGCCGACACGTCGCCGGCCTGCGTCTCGATGATCGGGAGCGCCGTGAGCGAGCCGCCCGTCCCGGGGACCTTGGCGACCTCGTGGTCGCCGCCGCCCTGCATCTCCTTGAGGTGCTCCTTGGCGTGGGCCTCGCCGAGGAGGCCGACGTGCACCTTGCCGTCGACGCCCTTGGTGTCGGCCTTCACCTCGGTGCCCTTCTTCACGATGACCCAGTGGTTGGCCATCTTGGCGGCGCGCTCGAGCAGGCGCGAGTGGAGGTAGAACACGTCGCCCGGGTACGCCTCGCGGCCCGGCGGGCGGCGGAGGAGGAGCGAGAGCTGGCGGTACGCGACGGCCTGCTTCGACAGGTCGTCATACACGATGAGCGCGTGCTTGCCCGAGTCGCGGAAGTACTCGCCGATCGTCACGCCCGTGTACGGCGCGATGAACTGGAGCGGCGCCATCTCGCTCGCGCTCGACGCGACCACGGTGGTGTACTCCATGGCGCCGTGCTCGGTGAGCTTGGCCACCACCTGCGACACCGTGGACTGCTTCTGCCCGCAGGCCACGTAGATGCACCAGACGCCTTTGCCCTTCTGGTTGATGATCGTGTCGAGCGCGACGGCCGTCTTGCCCGTCTGGCGGTCGCCGATGATGAGCTCGCGCTGGCCGCGGCCCACGGGGATCATCGAGTCGATGGACTTGAGGCCCGTCTGGAGGGGCTCGTTCACGGTCTGGCGGGCGACGATGCCCGGGGCCTTGATCTCGATGCGGCGGCGGTGGGGCGTGTCGATGGGGCCCTTGCCGTCGATGGGGAGGCCGAGCGCGTTGACCACGCGGCCCGCGAGCGCCTCGCCCACGGGCACGTCGGCGATGCGACCCGTGCGCTTGACGACGTCGCCTTCCTTGACGGCCGTGACCTCGCCGAAGACGGCGACGCCGACGTTGTCCTCTTCCAGGTTGAGCACGATGCCCATGAGCTGGTTGGGAAACTCCAGCAGCTCGCCGGCCATGGCGCCCGACAGGCCGTACACGCGGGCGATACCGTCGCCCACCGTGAGCACGGTGCCCGTCTCGGAGACCTCGATGGCCTTCTCGTAGGTCTGGATCTGCTTCTTGATGATCTGGGAGATCTCTTCGGCGCGGAGTTGCATCGTCTGCCTCTGGCGGTGGGTCGTAACGGATTCGTGAAAGCTGTGGGAGAGACCTTAGTTGCCCGCGCCGGCAGCGGCCTGGCGGATCTCCTCCAGGCGCGTGCGGAGGCTGCCGTCGTACACCTTGTCCCCGATGCGGGTGACCATGCCGCCGATGAGCGACGGGTCGACCTTGTGCGACACGGTGACGACCTTGCCGGTGAGCTTCTCCAGGGCGCTGCGCACCTTCTGGATCTGCGTCTCGGTGAGGGCGGTGGCGCTGGCCACCTGCGCCTGCACCTTGCCGGCGCGCTCGTCGCTGAGCGCCGCGAGGGCGTCGGCGATGTCGGGGAAGAGGTGACCGCGGCGGCGGTCGGTGAGCATGAACGCGAAGTTCTTCGCGATCGGGGACACGGAGAGGCGCAGGAGGATGTCGGTGATCACCGCGCGGCGGGTGACCTGCGACACCACGGGGTTGGACAGGAAGGTCGCGAGCTCGGGGCTCGTGCGCACCGTGTCACCGAGCGACTTGACCTCGCGGGTGAGCGCCTCGAGGCGGTTCTCCTCGACGCCGATCATGTAGAGGGCCTTGGCGTAGCGCCGTGCGACGGGGTGGCTCACGCGCGCGCTCCCCCGGCGGGCTTCGCCTTCGCTTCGGTCTCCAGGGCGGCGACGAAGTCATCGACGAGGCGCACCTGGTCGGCGGCCGTGATGTTCTTCCGCACGGCCTCTTCGGCGGCGGTCACCGCGGCCACGACGGCCTCGCGGCGCAGCTCCTCACGCAGCGAGCGCATCTCCTGCTCGATCATCTGGGTCCCCTCCGTGCGCATCCGCTCGCCGCGGGCCTGCGCCTCGGCGACGATCCGGTCGCGCTCGGCCTCGCCCTGCTTCACCAGGTCGGCCTTGAGCGCGGCGATCTCACCCTGGAGACCCTCCAGGCGGTCGGTGTACTCCTTGTGCAGCGCCGAGGCCTCGTCGTGGAGGCGCTTGGCCTCGGCGATCTCGGTCTCGACGGCGGCGCGGCGGGCGGCGAGGCCCGGGTTGACCACCCGACGCACGGCCATGTACCCGAGCACCACCAGCACCGCGAAGTTGAGCACCGGCCCGAAGAGGAAGGGCGCCGGGGCCTTCACCTCGCGACCGCCCTCCTGCGTCGGCGCCGCCGACGGGTTGGCGAGGTTGAAGGGCACCGCCGGGGCGTGGAAGCCCTCGTGCGACTGCCCCTCCTGGGTGTGCCCCTCGCCGTGCTCCTGCGACCAGGCAGCCGACGTGGACAGCGCGAACGCGAGGCTGAGCGTGATGAACGAGCGCTTCACGAGCGCACCTCCCGGCGGAGCACCTTCGAGGCGATCTCCGCGGCCAGCGTGGGGATCACCCCGGCGATCTCGGCGCGGACGGACTTGCGCTGCGCGGCGATCTCCGCGCGCTGCTTCTCCACCACGGCGCTGACCTCTTCGCGCACCTTGGCGGTGATCTCACCGTCACGCTTCGCCCCCTCCTGACGGAGCGCGTCGCGCTCGGCGGTCGCCGCGGTGCGGGCCGTGGCGAGCTCTGCCGTGAGGCGCGCGCGGAGCTCCTTGGCCTCGGCGTCGAGCTCGGTGGCCTTGGCGCGCGCCCCCTCGGTGCCCGCTTCGCGCGCATCGATGAGGTCGAGCATGGGCTTCCACAGCACGGCGCGGAGGAAGAAGAAGAGCGCCAGCCAGACGCCGAGGTTCACGAACAGCGTGACGTCGACGTTGATGAGCGGACGTTCGTTGGCGATGAGGAGGAGGGGAGACAAAGGCATCACAGGGCTCCAGTGAGACCGCGAAGGGCTGCTCGAATCCAGCGCCGCTTCGCGCGATGCGTGCGCGGTGTACCGGCCGAAGCGCGCGCGGCTTCTAACACCCCCCTCGTCGGGGGGTCAAGGCAATGGAGCACTAGGGCCGCGGAGCCAGAAAGGAAAGGTGTTTCGTCGCGCTCGACAGGGCGCCGCCGACGGAGGTAGTCATGGTGCACCATGGCGCACGCACACACGCACGGCTCGCTCAGCTACCCCTTCGTCGACCTGCATGTCGAGGGAGACACGGTCCGCGTCACCCTGCTCCACGACCCCGTGATCGAGGGCGTGGAGATGGCGCTCTACATCGACGGCTCGGCCAGCATGGGTGAGGAGTACGAGTACAAGATGATGCCCGTCGGCGGCCACCACGCGCCCCCGACGGCCTCTGCAGGGGCGGTCGCGGCTGATGACGACCACGACGACGACGACGACCACGACGACGACAAGAAGGGTGGCGAGAAGAAGGGCTGGCTGGCGCGGCTGTTCGGGTGGTTCGGCGGTGGTCACAAGGACGACGACCACGCGGGCGAGGACGACCACGACGACGAGGACGACGACCACCACGACGGCCCGATGGAGCGCTCCAACGAGGTCGAGCAGCCCGTCCGCGAGATGCTCCAGTACCTCGCCACGAAGGACCGCAACGGCCGACTCCAGGTGGCCTACTGGGCCTGCGGCAAGGGCGGGCGCCAGCTCGAACCGATCGGCGAGCTCACCGCGGCCGACGCCGCCACCGCCACCTTCCCCGGCCCGAAGGACCCTGGCACGGGCACCTCGCTCGTCCCGGCCCTGGAGGACTTCATCGCCTACGCGCGCCAGTGCGCGAAGGCCGGGTGCACCCGCGCCTGCGGGGTCTTCGTCACCGACGGGCAGATCAACGACGAGGGCGGCGTCCTCCGCATCTCCCGCGAGATCGCCGAGCAGGTGGCGCGCGGTGAGCTGCCGAAGATTCATCTCGTGCTGGTGGGCGTCGGCGAGCAGGTGAGCGAGACGCAGATGGAGGCGATCTCGCACGTCGAGTTCCCGGGGGCGGAGCACCTGTGGTGTCACCGCGTCGCCGAGGAGATGAGCCGGATGGCCGAGCTGGTGTCGGGCCTCGTCGACGAGACCATGACGGTCGCGTCGGGGGGCACCGTGTACGACGCCGCAGGGGGCGTGGTGCGGCGCTACGAGGGGCGGCTCCCGGCGGTGCTGGAGTTCAAGCTCCCCCGCGGGCACGAGCGCTTCTCCGTGGAGATCGACGGGAAGCGCTACACGCAGGCGCTCCCCGAGGGCGACGGTCACTGACGCGTTCAGCGCCCGAGCGGCACGAACGCGGGGTCGGCGCAGCGGCAGCGCTCACACTGCCGCGCGCTGTCCCACGCGCACGTACGCCCGGTGATGCACGCCGCGGTCTGGTTGTCGGGGCACTGCATCGAGGGGGCGCGGGCGCGTGGGGCGCTGGCGCAGCCGAGGAGTAGGAGGAGCGAGACAAATCCGCGCATCATGGCGCGGCCGTCGTAGCACGCGGCGGCTCAGGCGGGCTTCGCGGCGTCGGTCTTTCTCTGCTTGCGCCGCTTGCGGGCTGGCTGCCTCCCCGCGAGCCCGGGCAGCGTCGCGTAGACGCACACCGACCGACTCAAGGTCTTCGAAGCTCCGCCGTTGATCTGGGGTGACACCCCGCCACGAGGAGATTCCCATGAGCGACGAGACCCGCCGCCTCCACGACGAACCGACCCGCGCCACGAGCGAGCCCACCCCCGCCGCGAACGGACCCCTCGCGGGTGACCTGCGTGCGGCCCTCGAACAACTGCTCTCCGTGCTCTCTCCGGCGAAGCGCGAGGTGGTCGCGCTGCGCGCCGGGGTCGACGGCCCGCCCTTGACGCAACGGGCGATCGGCGTCCTCCGCGGCGTGACGGAGTCGCGGATCTGTCAGGTGGAGCGCGAGGCGCTCCGCGCGCTGGCGGCGGAGCGCGCGTGGTGCGATGCGGTGGAGCACAGGATGCGCGCGCTCGCGCCGCGGTCGCTGCCTCTGAACGAGCTCGTCGCGCGCGACCCGTGGTTCGCCGAGGTGGCCGCGCTGCGCCCGCTCCTCAACTACCTCCTTCACCCGCTCTACGACGGGAGGCTCTGCCTGTTCGATCTCGACGGGCACGCCATCGTGGCGACCTTTCCTCGCGCGGCGGTGGACGCGGCGTGGAAGGAGCTGCTCCGCGAGGCGAACGGCCTCTCCCCGGACGCGGGCGCGATCGAGGGCCTCATCGCCCGGTACGCCGCGGCCTTCGGCGACGTCGTTGCCGAGCGGCTGGGTGAGCGCTTCCGCGCGCTCTCGACCCGGGCGTCCGGGCGCGTCGCCACGCTCGAGGCGACGCTCCGCGTAAGCCCCGGCCCGGTGCCCCTCCAGGCCCTCGAACGCCACCACGGCCGCGCGTCCCTGCCGAAGAGCGCGGTCATCTTGGAGGGTGGAGTCGCGACCCTCGCCGAGCGGCTCGACGGCTTCGACGCCCTCGTGCCCACGGTGGTCGCGAGGTGCCGCGACTGGATCACAGAGAGGGGAGCGCTGCGCCAGTGGTCCTGCACCGAGCTCATGGAGGCCCTGGTGGGGGTCGCGCTGCCGGGCTGGTTCAATCCCGGCGTCATCGCGACGATGGCGGGGATGAGCACCTCCCTGCGGCGCACCGGCGCGCAGCATGTGGCGCTCGCCTCGGGCGGGGGCGAGCCCGCGGCGAGCGTCATCACCCGGATCCTCCGCGAGGCGGGCTTCGCGCTGGACACGGAGGCGCTGCTCCGCCGCGCGCGTGCCGAGTCTACATCGTCCGAGAGGGCGCTCCACGACGCGCTGCTCGAGCGGGGCTTCATCGAGGTGTCGCGCGGCTGCTGGGGTCTCGTCGAGCGCGACCTGCCCGGCGGCGCGCTCGCCGTAAGCCGGGCCGCGGAGGAGGTGCGAGAGCTGCTCGCGGCGCGCGGGCGGGGAATCGTCGCCGCCGCGTTGCTCCCGCGCGTGCGTCACCTCTCCTCAGCGCACGCACGGTGGAGCGAGCGCGCGCTCCTGTCGGTGCTCCGATCGGACGAGCGCTTCTGCCTCCGGCTCGGCGCGGTGGGGCTGCGTGCGTGGGGCGACGTCCGCTGCCCGACGCGGCGCGATGCGTTCCGCGCCTACCTCGAGCGCGACGACGGCAAGCTGAGCGCGACGGGGATCCAGGCGCACCTCACGGACGTCCTCGGGGCGCCGGTCGCGCGCGAGGTGTTGACCTGTCGACTGCACGCTGTCGGCGCAAGCATCCGCGGCGACGAAATCACCCGCCACCCTTAGGGTCGAACGCGCAGCGTCGCCCGCAGCGCCATGAGCAGCGCGCCGAGCCGGTTGCGCCCGCGGCCGTCGGCGCCCGTCCCCCAGTACGCGTCGCCGGGCTTGAGCTGCACCAACGGCACCGCACCCGTCGCCAGCAGCAGCGCGCGGAGCTCGTCGCTCTGCGTAAACTTCGCCCGCAGCGCCTCGCCCATCACCGACTCCTTCACGGCCTCCCAGTCGGGGCGCACGCCGTGGGTGCGGCCGATGCGGAAGGCCTCCTCGGGCGAGGCGCTCTCCGCGAGGAGGCGCACCGCGTCGTCGTGGTCGGGCATCCCGAGCGATTTGGCCCCCTGGAAGTACGCCTCCACGTTGGCGTAGCGCGCCCCGTCGACTGCGAATCCAGGCTCGTCGAACGCGAAGGTCGTGTGGACGTTGGAGAACTCCGTCGCCCACACCCACGGGCCATGCTGCGCGGTGACTGCATCGACCGTACGCGCCGCGGCCTCGCCGAACTCCGCCATCGACACCACCTTCTGCGGCGCCCAGCACGGGAGGTGCGGGACGAGCGCTCCGAGCGACGCCCCCTCGCACCACGCCGCCTGACGACGCGAGAGGTAGCAGAAGGGCTCCGCCAGCGCGCCGTCGTCCACCCGAACCCGCGCGCCGTGGGGGAGCGCGGCGTGCGCGGTCGCGTATGTGTCGCGGACGAGCGTGGCGAGCTCGCCCGAGTCCACCAGCGTCTGGAGGCGGTGCCCGTCGGCGACCTCGAGGAGACGAACGCGGGCGGGCGCGCAGCCTTCGATGAGCGCGTGGCTGTGCGCGAGGGGGACGATGTCGTCGTCGACGCCGTGGGCCACGGTGACGGTGACGTCGCCGGGGAGGCGGTTGGGCAGGCCGAGGCGCTCCGCGGCGGGGGCGAGGAGCACGGTGGGGCCGCGCCACAGCCCGCGCCCGATGAGAGCGACGGCGATGGCGCCGCCGAAGGACGATCCGACCACCACGGCGGGTTGAAACGACGCCAGCGCGGCGGCCTGCGTGGCGATGGCGCCTTCGAGGTCGTGCGTGTCCATCGCGGGGGCGAGCGCCTCGAAGCGCGACGCGAGGAAGCGCGTCTTCGTCCCGTGCGGGTTGCTCTCGAGGCCGTGGATGAACTGGACGCGCAGCGACTCGCTCATGCCGCGTCAGCTCGCCAGCGCCGTCGGGCGCGGCGGGAGCAGCTCGCGCTTCATCCAGCGCTGCAGGTCGCCGTCGTAGACGCGCCAGCGCGCATCGATCGGGTCGAAGCGGAGCGTGAAGATCCGCCGCGACGCGCCGACGCTCGCGGGCTCCCTCGCCATGAGTACAGCCAGAAGAAGGTCATGACGCCAGCCCTCGCCCTTCTTCGTTCGCGCGTGCTGAGCAGCCTCGTCACGCTCGGCCCCAGGGCCAGGGGCGGCATCGTCGCTTGGAATTGCCTCGCTCAGGAAGCTCGCCTCGATGACACCGGCTCCCGTCAAAACATCGAGGGCGAGAAAGCCTTCGCCCGCCTCCGCGACGTACCGCGGGGGGGCGTCGCGGACGCGCCGTACGCCCGGCGCGTTCCAATCAACGTCGTCCGCGAACACACGAACAGCCTCGTAGTCGTCGAGCAGGGTGAGAGCGGCGGCGAGGTCTTTGGGGGTGAGCAGGCGCGCGTTCATCGCGGCTCCTTTGGCGTGTCGAGTGCTTCCTTCAAACGTTTGCGGAGGGCGCTTCGTGGCGCGTGCCAGCCCTCGACCCACGAGCGAACGTCCTTGGGGCGTCGCTCGGTGATGGCGAGGAAGAGTTGGGTCACGTCGTCGATCTCTGAGTCGGAGTCCGGGGGAGGGAGCTCACGCAGCAGGGCATCGACATCCGAGTGGGTGAGCCCCGCGCTCGTCGTCTCCAAAAATTTAAACAGCGGCGCGAACTCACCGCGCAACGGCCGGCGGAGGATCTTCTCGCTCGCGTAGCGGAGCGCATAGGCGTCTGGAATTTCTTCCTGACGCGCTCGCCTCTCCCGCTCGAGATGCTCCTTGCGCTCTTTGTGAAATGCCGCTGCGGTCAAGTCCGCCGCACGGCCGCCGATCGACAACATGTCCAGCAGGTGTCGCTCGACTTCGCTCGGTGGCACCCCGCCATCTTTGTAGGCCACGTCATGTTCGTGGTGGTTGCAGAGCAGCGCCGCGACCGTCGTCACCTGCACCTCGCAGATCGCGCCGTTGACTGACTCCGTTCCTTCCGCATCTGGATGAGGCGACACCAGAAGATGCGTCGCGCGATAGCGATCCCGATGGCGCCTGTCGTCGGCCGCCCAGTCTGGACCGTAGTGGACCCGCGCCGCGTCCTGATGCTTCGCCTCCGTAAGCAGAGAACATCGCTCGACGGCGCGCGCGGCTAGCTCCACGTCCTCCGGCACATAAACAATGATCCTGCAACCCGCGAGGTCGGTCACCTCCCGGTTGAGGTCGGTCGACAAGAACTCCCACTGGTACTTCCGGCGCTTGCTCTCTAGCTTTTTTTTGAGGCTCTCGGTGGACTTCACTCGCGTGCCAAGCAGATGATGTACGGGATCGGCGCGCAGCTCTCGTCGCAGCGCCGCGCTCACGAAATCTGCGAGCTTCTCGTAGCGCGCCATCTGGAGACGGTAGCTCCCTACGATCGACGCGATCTGTGTGTCGCTCAACTCGGCGGCAGTCTTGCTCATGGGCGGGTCGGACGGTATCACCGCCAAAGCGAGGGGTGAAGCACCGCGGCGCAACACGTCTGCGCTCGCGGGTCAGAGGGGATAGGTCGAGACCCCCACGCGGCGCCCGTCGGGGTCGCGGAAGTACGTCGTGTACGCGGTCTCTCCATCCGTGGGGACGCCCGCTTCGGCCAGGCGCGCGAGCACCGCGGCGCGGCCCTCGGCGCTCACCGCGAAGGCCACCAGCTCGCGGCTGCCTGCGGGGATGGGGGGCTCGTCGTCGGCGCACTGTTCGAGCATGACGACGGCGCCGCCCGCGCGGAGCCACACGGAGTAGCCGGGCGTCTCGCGGGCGATGGGGAGCTGGAGGAGGGAGGTGTAGAACGAGACGAGGCGCGGGAGGTCGCGCGTGCGGAGGGCCACGTGATGGATCGCGAGGCCCTCCACACGCCGCCCGTCAGTGGAACCCGCCGCAGTCCTCACCGCAGAAGCGGCAGGCGGGCTGCTGGTCGAAGCGGGGGGCGCGGAGGGCGTCGCCGTTGCGGCGGTCGCTCACGCGGAAGCTCTGCACAGGCGCATCGGTCTTGACGGTCTTCTTCATCTGGATTTCGAGGCCTCCTTCACGGGACAACATCACACCGGAAAACCCCTTTGGCAAGAGCGCACCGAGCGCGCGGCCCCGTGCGAATCGTGCGCTCCAGCGGGTTGCCCCGCGCGCGTCAGTGCGCGTACTCTCGCGCCGTGCTCCGCCTCCGCGCCGCCACGATCGCCCTCGCTTGCTCCCTCGCCCCGGCGCTGGCCTTCGCCGACGACCCCTCGTGCGCGGCCTCCACGTCGCGGGCGCGGCTCACCTTCATGCAGCGGGGCGAGGTGGATTTCGGCCCCGGCTTCTCGGGCGACGCGGGGAGCGCCACGCTCGGCATCCGGTACAACTTCCTCCTGCTCGGCGACTACGACTGGATCATGCCGGGCACGCTCAACCTCCGCTGGCCCCCGGTGCTCACGGCCAGCGCGGCGGGCGACCCGATGCTCGGGCGGCTCACGGTGCAGTACGGGCTGCGGTTGCAGTTCTGGCTGCGGCTCTTCGGCGGGGAGTTCATGATCCCCATTCCGATGTGGGTGGGTGTTGACCGCAGCGAGCGGGGGATGTCCATGTTCACCCCGTGGGCGTGGGACCCGGCGCCGACGGCGGTGCGCGTGACGGCCACCGAGCGCCTGCTCCGCATGGACTACGTGAGCACCTCGGTGGGCGTGGTCAACTACGCCATCTACGGGAGCTACGAGCTCACCACCACCATCGGCACGCGCGAGATCGCCTTCCCCCAGGCGATGACCAGCATCACGGCGACCAACCCCGACGCCCGCCTCTCGGTCACCGCCAACGGCGACATGGACCTCCCCACCCGCTGGCTCGGCTCGCTCCGCTACGTGGGGGCGCTGCGGCTGCGCGTCGAGGTGGAGTACCCCGTGCCGGGCGTCGGGATCCGCCGTCGCGACACCATCTTCAACGAGCCCATCCCCTTCGCCAGCCGCACCGAGCAGCAGATGAGCGTCGACCGCAACGTGCGGCTCTCCATGCCCGGCGCGGAGGTGACCCCCGGCTTCGAACTCAACCTCGGCACCGTGCGCCTCGGCCTCTCGGGCCGTGAGGTTCTCACCATCCGCAACCCGGGCACCGCCACGATGGCCGTCACCCCCGTGG
>JBILLV010000108.1:0-26564 GCA_044375895.1 Polyangiales bacterium
ACCGTCGGATCGCCCGCAGAGCCGGGCTCCCTCATCGTACCCCGTGGGGGTCTCTTGAACCCGGCTTTGCGGGTGATCCGACGGTAGCCCAGGCCGAGCGTCCGCGAGCCCTGGGCACGCGTGAGCGCCGCGATGTGCCTTGCTACGCGGTCTCCCGAAGACGCTTGCCCCACGCTAACTGACCGGCGTTGGCGTCAACGCACCCACCGCTGGCGCAGGTGCTCGTGCACCGCGTCCATCTCATCGTCGCTCAACGCCCGGCCATAGACGAGCACCTCCCCGAGGTAGCCGAGCATCGGGTTGTTGGTGCCGAAGAAATCCGGCGCCCGGCCGAGGGTGATCCCCTCGCTCTCCGCGTCGCGGGGCTCGCGCGCGGGGGCGTTGGCGAGGGGGGTGCCGTTGACGTAGACCGCGAGCGTGCCCGGCGCTCGACCCACGCTCGCGTAGACGTACGTGAGGATGGCGGGCGCGGCGTTGGGCACACCGGGCGACGCCACGCGCGACGACCCCTCGAAGCCGAACCAGTGGAAGATGTGCCCGCCCGGGTTGACGAGCAGGTGCGCGCCGTAGATGCCGCCCCAGCCCAGCACCCCGTTGTACGTCGCCGCGGTGTTGTCCCAGCTCCCCGCCACGAACACCGTGTACGAGCCGTTGCCCGCGGGCGTCGTGCCGTCGGGGAGCTGCAGGTGGCGAAGCCCCCCGTCGAAGCGGACCGCGCTCCGGCCCCCGAGCCCGTTGCTCACCACGAAGGGGGCCAGGTCGTCGGCGGGCGCCACGGCATCACGGCCACCGCCGCTGCCATCGCGCCAGCGCCGAAGCGGCCCGGCGGGGAGGCACGACGCGTCGAACCACGCGCGGAGCTCGCCCGCTGGTGGGGTGAAGGTCGCGGGGCACGCGCACGCGCCCACCGCGCACGACCCGTCGGCGCCGCCGCCAGCGTCGCTGCGTGCGGTGCGGTAGATGGGGCGGTCTTCGATGGAGCAGGAGGCCGCGAGGCAGGCCGCGAAGGCCAGCGCGTGCGGCGGTCGGAGGCTCATGTGCAGTCGACGATAACACGACGCGCGGCGCGGCCACGGCGCCTCGCGGTTGCGCCGCGGTGACCGGCCGCGATACCGTCATCACACCGCCGACCGTATGGGAACAGACGACCTTCGCCCGGGCTCGCGCCTCGACCGCTACGAGATCGTCGGGTTGCTTGGTGAAGGTGGCATGGGGGCAGTGTGGAAAGCTCGGCACCTCGGGCTGAAGAACCTCGTGGCCGTGAAGACGCTGCGCGGAGAGCGCGCCCGGGACGCGCGGGCGAGGGAGCGATTCCTGCGCGAAGGGGAGGCCGCGGCGCGCATCCGGCACCCGCACGTCGTGACGGTGTTCGACGTCGGCCAGCACGCGGACGTCGCGTACCTCGTGATGGAGCTCCTCGACGGCCAGGACCTCCGCGCCCACCTCGCGCAGCGCGGCCGCCTGGCGATCGAAGCGCTCGCTGACCTCCTGGTGCCCGTCTGCTCCGCGGTGCAGGCCGCCCACCGCGCGGGCGTCATCCACCGCGACCTCAAGCCCGAGAACATCTTCCTCGCCCGATCGTCCGGCGGCGCGGTGACGCCCAAGGTGCTCGACTTCGGCATCTCGCGCCTCACCGACGACGCGGGAGTCCGTCACACGGCGACCGCCGCGCTGCTCGGGACGCCGCACTACATGTCCCCCGAGCAGGCGCGAGGCGACGACGCGGACGCGCGGAGCGACGTGTACGCGCTCGGGGTGATCCTCTACCTCGGCGCGACCGGTCGCCTCCCGATCGACGACCCTTCGCCGTATGGGCTCCTCCACCGCGTCGTGCACGGCGAGTTCGACCCGCCGTCGCGCCTCGTCCCGACCCTGGCGGGGCCCGTCGAAGGGATCATCGTCCGCGCGATGGCGCTCGACCCGGCCGAGCGCTTCGCCTCCGCGCGCGCGCTCGGCGAGGCGCTCGTCCCCTTCGCCAGCGAGCGTGTGCGGGCGGTGTTCGGAGAGGAGCATCGCGTGGCGGCCGCGACGCTCGACGAGGACGACGCGCCCCAGCGGACACCGCCGCGCGCGGCCACAGACTCCGGCGCGGTCGCCGCGGTGTCGACACCCCCCGTCGAACGCCGCCGCGACCGGGCACACGTCGCCGCCCTCCTCGTCGCCGCGAGCCTCGCGTCCGGCGCCGTCGGAGCGGGGCTCGCCTCGCGCAGGGACGCCTCGGCGCCGAGGCCGTTGCGCGGTGTGTCGCCGCCGACGATCGCGGCACCTTCCTCCCCACAGCCCGCGCTCGACGCCGCGCCGCCCCGCGCGCTCGACGCCGCGCCGCCCCCTCAGACCGCGGTCGCCGACGCGTCGGCGCGGCCTCGATCGCCCGCCGACCGCCCCGCGGTGCGAGCGCTCCGCGTCGTCGCCCCCTCGGCGCGCCCGGTCGCCGCTCCCGTGACGCTCACCACGAGCGCTGGCCTGGCGGTGGACTGACCCGTGGCGCGCTCGATCGTCGCTGGCGCCCTCGGCCTCGCGTCGCTGCTCGGCGCGGCCGCGGCGTGCGCGCAGCCCGCCGCGGACGACGTGCGGCGCGAGCTCATCGCGCAGGCCATCCAGGCGCGCGACACCGGCGACCTGACCCGCGCCGTCGCGCTCGCTCGCGAGGCCGCCGCGCTGCGGAGCACCCCCTCGCTGAGCCTCCTCCTCGCGGAGCTGGAGCGCTCGCGCGGCCAGACCCTCCCCGCGCTCGACGAGGCGCGCGCGTGCCGACGGGCGCTCGACGCCGACCCCGCGTACCACGACTGGTCGCGCTACGCCGACGCGTGCCGTGCGCTGGTCGTCGAGCTCGAGGCGCGCGCGCGTGCCGACGTCTCGGCGGAGCGCGAACGGGCGGAGCAGGTCACCGTCCCCGCGGTGGTGCCCCCCGCGCCTGCGCCGGTGGTCCCTGTGACACGGGTCTCGGTCACGCCGGTGGCGGCTCCCTGGTGGCGGGCCGCTGGTGCGGGCCCCTGGGTGACCGTCGGCGTCGGCGCGGCCTCGCTGGTCACCGCGGGGGTCTTCTTCGCCCTCCGCGGCGGCGCCCTCGCCGCCCGCGACGAGGCGTGCGGGAGCGCGATGGGCGCCTGTGCGGTCGCCACCGACCAGGCGCTCGCGACGGCGACGGAGGCCCAGGGCGACGCCCACACCTTCAACACGCTCGGCAACGTGACCCTCGCAGTCGGGGGGGCCGCGCTTGTGGGGGGTGCCCTCTGGTGGGCGCTGGGTCGCCCCAACCGCTCGTCGCCGCAGCTCCAGGCGGTCGTCGTCACGACCTCCGCCGCGGGGGCAACCCTCGCGCTGGGCGGTACGATGTAGACCGCTCGCGCGGGCACGGCCGTCGCCCGTGGGCCGTGCCGCCGCGTGTGGACAACGCTCTCGCACGTTCTCCCGTGATCCGGCCGCGCGCTTGCACGATGCTCGCGTCGTCCATGCGCCGTCTCGTCCTCCCCGCCGCCCTCCTGCTCGCCGCCTGCACCCGCCCGTCCGCGCCGCCCGTCACGGCGCCGTCGGCCGCACCCCCGCCCGACGCGCGCGCTCCCGCAGCCGTTTCCGATGCGGCCGTCCGCGCCGACGTCGCGCCCGACGCGTATGTCCCGCGGATCCCGTGCCGGAGCGCGCTCACGTTCCCGCCCCCGCGCGTCGCCGCGCCCACGAGCTATGCCGCGCGGCGCGCCACGGCCCCCGCGGTGGTGCGCGCGTGCGAGGTGGCGGCGCGGGCCACGCGGCAGCGGCTCGCCACCGTGCTGGCCGACTACCGCGACGACGACGACCGCTCGCGCGTGAGCGAACCACTCGTCACGTGCGCCGACGCGGGGGAGGGGGCGTGGACGTTCTCCGTCACCGTGGGGCGCCGCCGACCGGGCGAGTTGGAGAACGAGTTCGTCTACCCCGTGACGCTCCGCGCGGTGTACGTGACGGCGGCGGGGGTGGCGCGGCCCTCCGCGCGGACGGTGTCGCTCGTGCTGGGCGCGGCGCACTTCGCGCACTTCGCCACTGTGGCCGACGTGGGCGTGTTCGAATGGGACGGCGACGGCCGCGCCGAGCTCTTCTTCCGCGAGGCCCACGAGCAGGAGGAGAACAACAACGACGCGGCGCGCGCGACCCGCTGGTGGATCTTCACCGCGGCGGGTGCGACGCCGCCGCGGGAGTACGCGCGCGAGGCCGCGGGCGCCTCGTGGATCGACGACTACGACGGCGACGCCCGCCCCGACCTCCTGCTGCGCAGCCCGTGGGTGGCGGTGGGGCCGTGCGGGCTCTCGACGGTGGACAACGACGGGCCGAAGCCGCTCCTTCACGCCACCGCGGACGGGCGCTTCGTCGAGGACGACGTCTCCCACGCGTGGCTCGCATCGCAGTGCCCCGCGCGCCCGCACGACCTCTTCGACGGGCTCGCCGCCGATGACGTCCCCGCGTCGTCGCAGCCCCAGTTTCGCGTCGCCTGCGCGCGGCTCTACGGCGTCAGCGCAGACGAGGTAGCGGCCCGGGTCGAGCGGACGTACCCGCCCGCCCCGTCGGCCGACGTGGAGTCGCCGGCGTACTGCTATCCCCGCGAGGAGCTCGTGCGCGTCGCACGCGTCGACCCGCCGGGGGCCTTCCGCCTGGGCTGCGCGGGCGTGATGACGACGCAGGAGCTGCTCGACCTCGGGTGGTGACTCAGTAGCTCTCCACATAAGTACACGTCCACGGTGTCGGTCCCCTCCCGCGCGGCCGCGCGTCCTACACCCACGCAGGTCGCGGGCATCGCGCGGGTCACCTCTCTGGAAACGGCTTGTTTGCAGATGTTTCCTGAAGGCCGAGCGGGCTTCGCGGCCCTCTCCCCCGCTGCCGCGCGCCCCTCTCCCGCGGGTGCGGGAGCGGGGCTTCCCGCACCACGACGCGGGCGTTGAACAGGAAGGTTGGGCGTGGGCTGCTCGTTGGCACTCGCACCGCTGCGCCCGTTCCGTCGCTTGCTGAAGCGTTGGCCACGCGGTGTCGGCGCGACGCTGAAAGCGCCTCGCTTCGCCAGGACCCGCGCCAACGATGCCTGCCGCCAGGGCCTTTCGAGGCGGAGTGAAACCGTTGGGCGGAACTCGGCGTCGGCCCCTCGTCGCTCCGCCGCGATGAGCATCGTGGTGCGAGTGCCAACGAGCAGCCCACGCCCAACCTTCCCCCGCTACGCCCGCGTTGTGGCGACAGAAGCCCCGCTCCCGCACCCGCGGGAGAGGGGCGCGCGGCAGCGGGGGAGAGGGCCACAATACCCGCTCCCGCACTCAGAAAAAAATCTGCAAACAAGCCGCTTCCAAAGAGGCGCCCCGCGCCGCGCCCGCGCCGCATGGGTGGGACCCGACACAATGGACGCGCACTCCCGTGGAGAGGTACTCAGTCTCGCGCCGGTGCCTCGCGGGTGCGCATCGCGCCGCGGACGGACCTCGGCGCCGCGACGAAGCCCCCACCGGTGAGCGTCCACAGGCGCGGGGTGCGCGGGTTCTCGAAAACCCGGGCCCGCAGCGCGTCGTCGACGTCGGCGGTGGTCTGCATCGAGAGCGCCACGAGCCGCGCGCACGAGGCCTCGTCGAGGAGCGCGCGCATCGCCGCCGGACCCACCGCGCTGCAGCCCCACGCGAGGCCCTGCAGCGCCCGCGACCGCGGCGACGACACCAGCGCGGCGAACTCGTCGGGGTCGGTGCGACCGCTCACAATGTGCAGCTCCTTCACGGTCGCGAGCGCGTCGCTCGCCGCGAGCGCCCGCACACCGCCAGGCTCGACCGCGTCGATGCGGAGCGACTCGATCGCGCCGGCCTCGTAGCGGGCGAGCAGCCGCGCGAGCGCCGCGGTGGGGGCGGCGCAGCGCAGTTAGAGCGCGCGCAGCGCCGGGAGGTGTGGGAGGTCGAGCGCCGCGGTGGCGTCGCCGGGCGTCGCGAAGCCGCTGCATCGCAGCGTGAGCGCGGTGAGCGTCGCGCACCAGGGCGAGCGGTAGAGCGCGGGCAGCGTCGCGAGGTCGTACCAGCCGACGGTGAGGTCGAGCGCGCGCAGGTCGGGCGGCGTCGGCGAGGCGAGGAGCGCAGCCAGAGACATCGGGTCGGTGAGGGTGACGGCGAGGCGCTCCAGCGACGGGAGCTCGACGCGACGGAGCGTGCCCGCCAGGCCGACGGCGAGCGCGCGCAGGCCGCGCAGGCGCTCCGCGGTGAGCAGCGCGTCGAGGTCGTTGGCGGCGCCGGCGCGGGCCACCGTGAGCGACCGCAGGCCCTCGACGTGGGGAGAGCCCGCGAAGGCCGCCCAGCGCGCGGGACTGACGCGCGTCGCGGTGCCCGTGTCGAGGGTGAGGGCGCGCAGTCTGGCGAGGGCGCCGCTCTCGACGAGGGCGTCGAAGCCGTCGTCGGTCACCGGGTTCGCGCCGGCGTCGAGGTCGTCGAGCCGAGGCAGCCCCGGCGCCGTGAGCAGGGTGAGAAGGCCGCGGGCGTCGAGGCCGTTCCCTCGCACGTCGAGGCGCGTGAGGCGCGGGAGCGTGGCCCGCGCGAGGCTGTCGACCGCGAGCGAGGTCGCGCCGAGACCGAGGGACTCGAGCCTGTCACAGCCCGAGAGCGCCTCGGCGGCCGCCTGCACCTTCGCGCCGCGGAGGTCGAGTGCGCGCAGCCGGCGAAGCTCGGGTCGACGCAGGAGCGCCCGCACCTTCGCGGGCCTCGCGCCGACGAGCGTCTGCGCCGCGTCGACGCGCGTGATCGGCGTGGCCGCGAGCGCGGGGAGCGTGATCGGCGCGAGGCCCTCGTCGCCAAGCAGCGCGAGCCTCGGGTTGTCGGCGCCCGCGGCGTAGTCGGCGCCGAGCGTCAGCGCCCCGTCGTCGTCGACGTCAGCGTCGAGGAGCGCGCCGAGGCTCCAGGTGTCGCGGAGCTCGCTCGGCACGCGCGCCAGCGCCGCGAGGCGAAGCTCGTCGCGGGCGAAGCGGTCCAGCGTCATCCCGTCACTCCTCCAGCGCTTCCGATCCGCGGCGACTCCAGCTCGCGAGGCCGAAGACTATGGCGCCATAGCCTACAGCGTCATCGGATTCCCGGACAGAAGGGCCTTGCGTCCGCCCCGCCGAGGCGCAACACCCGGGCGATGGATTGGGACGACGTGCGGCACTTCCTCACCCTGGCGCGCTCGGGCTCGGTGCGGGCCGCGGGGGCCTCCCTCGGGGTGAGCCACTCGACGGTGGCCCGCCGGGTCGAGGCGCTGGAGGCCCGCCTCGGCGCGCGGCTCTTCGATCGCACCCGCGACGGGTACACGCTGACCGCGGCGGGACAGCAGATGATTGCCGGGGCCGAGCGCGTCGAGCGCGAGATGGACGACCTCGCGCGCGGTGTGGTCGGCGCCGACGAGCGCCTGGTGGGCACCGTCGCCCTCACGTGCAGCGACAACTTCGTCGCGGGCCTGCTCATGAGCGAGCTGGCCACGTTCTGCCGCACCTACGCCGGCATCGAGCTCGGCGTCACCGTAGACGCTCGGCCCTTCGACCTCTCCCGCCGCGAGGCCGACCTCGCGCTGCGCGTGTTGACCCGCGGCACCCAGCCGCCCGAGCACCTGGTCGGGGCGAGGCTGCTCCCGGTGGTCATGGCCAGCTACGTCGCGAGGGCCCACGCCGACCGCGCCGACCCCGAGCAACCCGGCGCGACGACCCGATGGCTCTCCTTCGAGCCGCGCAAGATCCACGAACAGATGATCACCGCGAGCAGCTACCCCGACGTCCCCGCGTGGGGCAGCTTCTCGACGCTCGAGCTGCTGGTGCTCGCCGCCCGCGAGGGCCTCGGCGCGGTGATGCTGCCCACCTACGTCGGCGACCGCGAGCCCGCGCTGCGTCGCCTCGCCCACCCCGACCTCCGCCCCGTGGCCGACCTCTGGATGCTGAGCCACCCCGACCTGCGAGACAATGGTCGCCTCCGGGCGCTGCGCGATTGCGTGCGGCGCGCCCTGCTGCAACTGCGGCCGCTCTTCCAGGGAGAAGGGTGGTGCGACGATGCACCCGACCGTCCCGGAAACAGCCCGGGCGCCACCGAAGGGCCGCGCGTAGGTTGAGCGCGCATCCCCCACCACGGAGCCCGCCGATGACCACCGACATCGCCTTCTGGAACCACATCGCCGACACCTACGCGCGCAAGCCCGTCGACGACCCCGCGGCCTTCGAGCGCAAGATCGCCCTCGCGCTCGCGAAGCTCGAGCCGAACGACACGGTGCTGGATGTCGGCTGCGGCACCGGATCGCTCGCGCTCCGCCTCGCCGAGAGCGGGGCGCAGGTGCACGGACTGGACTACTCCGCCGCGATGATCGAGATCGCGAAGGCGAAGGCCGCGGCCCAGCGGGTGGACAACGTGACCTTCCACCTCGGCGCCTTCGACGAGACCTTCACGGTGTTCGGCCCCGGGAGCCTCGACCTCGTCTACGCGGGCAGCCTGCTGCACCTGGTGGCCGACCGCCCCGCGGTGTTGCGCCAGGTGTTTCGCCTGTTGAAGCCCGGCGGAACGTTCATCTCGTCCACCGTGTGCCTCGGCGATTCGTGGGTTCCGTACGCGCCGATCCTGCGGGCGATGCGCTGGCTCGGCAAGGCCCCGTCGGTGCAGACGCTGTCGCGCGCCGCGCTGCGAGGCGAGCTCGCGGAGGCAGGCTTCGTCGACCTCCGCGAGCCCGACGTCGGCGCGGCGTCCACCATCGCCTTCGTGATCGCCTCGCGCCCCTGAGCGCCGCGGGCGCGCGTCCTGTCACTCCAGCGGGACGGGCTCGAAGACGACCCGGGCCTCCGTCACGCGCGCGAAGTACGACGACACCTCGACGCCCGCGTGCTCGCCGCGCACCCAGCGCTCGGCGGCGCGGAGGTCGGCGAGCTGGCGCCGCAGCGAGTAGTCCGGGGAGTCGTAGGCGAAGCGCGACTTGTAGTACCCGCAGCCCTCGTGGGCGATGAGCACCACGCGCGTGATGTGGTGCCCCTTGATGAGGAAGGTGAGCGCGTGCCGGGCGGTCTCGATCGCCGCGGACGGGGCGGAGGTGAGCTCCACCAACCCCGGCCCGCCGGGCAGCGTGAGCGTGTCGAGGCGCGGGAACCCCAGGTCGCGGAGCAGCTCCTCCACCGACTCGGTGAAGCGCCCGTCGGAGCAGTACATCGCGAGCGCGTTGGGGTGGGTCGCATCGAAGCCGGGCCGCGCGCTGAAGGTGTTCACGCCCGTGACGCTACGCCCACCCGGGCAACCAGTCGAAGGGCAACGCGTCGGTGGGCCGGTCAGGGCGCCGTCGTCCCGGTCGGGAGCGGGCGCATCACGCGAGCGAAGGTGGCGGGAGCGACCAGGGTGTGAGGGCCCTTCTCGAGGTGCACGACGCCGAGCAGGGCGCGATACACCGCGGGGTCGTGGGCCGACTGCCGAAACACGCGCGCGACGTATCGTTGCAGCAATCCCATCCCCGGCACGCGATCGCCCTCGGTCTCGGGAAACCGGTGCCCTTCGGCGCTCGTGATGAGCCACGGCGTGAAGCCCGCGAAGGCCACGGCGCGCTGAAAGGCGCGGGGCGAGAACGAGCCCTGCGCGAGCTGTCGGTCGAGCGCGCGCACGCCCTTCAGCGCCACGCTCATGCCCTGGCCGAACACCGGGTCGAGGCTGCACACCGCGTCGCCGAGAATCGCATAGCGTTCAGGCAGTCGCGCGAGTCGGTCGTACCGTTGGCGCACCTGCTTCGGGTACGTGTGCCGCACGGGTTCGGTCAGCGGCTCGGCCCCGGCGAGCGCCTCGGCGAAGCAGGGGTGCGACAGCTCGCGCGCGTAGGCCATGAACCCATCGTGATCCGTCGGGGGATGGTGGCCGTGGTAGCCCGCGAGGGTGACCTGCCAGAGCCCGTCCTCGACGGGGAAGATGTACCCCGCGCGCTTCTGGTGCGGTGGCATCGGGTAGACGACCATCGTCTTCCACGGGCGCGACGCCGCGGCGGGGCGATAGAGCCGGGTGGAGTAGGCGATCTTGAGGGTGACGCTCTCCTCTTCGGGGGCGGCGAAGCCCCACGCGGGCAGCCATTGCCGCGAGCGCGAGCCGCGCCCGGTCGCGTCGACGACGAGGTCCGCGGCGATCCCCTGAGCGTCGCCGTCGCGGAGGCGCACGCCGGTGACCCCCCCGCCTTCGAAGATCGGCGCGTCGATGGCTTCGCCGAAGCGGAGGGTGACGTTGGGCAGCGACGCGACCCGGGCTCGAATGGCGTGCTCCAGAAACGGGCGCGTCTGCGAGAAGATCGCGTAGCCCACGTCGCCCTTCGCCTTCCAGCCGCCAAACTGGAACCAGCGCATGTCGTGGCCCATGTCGACGCGGACCGAGCCCGCGCGCAGCAGGTCGTCGAAGAGCCCCGGAAAGAGGTCGGCGAGGATCAAGCGCCCGCTCTCGAGGAGGATGTGCCCCTGGGCCCCCTGCGGCACACCGCGCCGCGGCACCGGGGTCGACGAGAGCGGGTCGCGTTCGAAGAGCGTCACGCGTTCGAAGTGCCGAGACAGCACCGCAGCCGCGGCGAGCCCCGCGACGCTGCCACCCATCACCACCGCGTGGGTACGATCCGAGACGTTTGCCATCCTCGGACGCTACCAGTGCCGCGTCGGTCGCCAGCGGAGAAAACGCGCCACGGGGCACGGTGCGGCGCCTGTCAGCGCGTCGGCTCAGCGGCAGACGCCGGCGACGCACGCCTGGCCCGCGCCGCACGCGCGGTTGCACGCGCCGCAGTGTCGACTGTCGCTCACGAGGTTGGCGCAGGTGTGGCACGACATCCCGGGCGGCGTGCACGGCGTCAACCCCGGGGGGCAGTCCGGCGCGCAGCGTCCTGCCACGCAGAGCGCGCCGGGGCAGCACGTCATGCCGCAGGCGCCGCAGTGCGAGCGATCGAACTGGAGGTTGACGCACGCGCTGCCGCACGCCGAGAGGCCCGCGCCGCAGACGACCGCATCGCCCGCCGCGTCGGGGCTCGCGTCACCCGCGCGGTCGACCGGTGCGACGTCGGCCGAAGCGTCGAGCGGCGCGGCGTCCATCGGCGCAGTGTCGGGCGCGGCGTCGGGCGCAGCGACGTCCGCCGGGACAGCGTCCGTCGCGGCGCCATCAGCGGGGCGATCGGGCGCGGCGTCGACCGTCGCATCGAGCGTCGCATCCTGCGATCCATCGGGTGAAGCGTCGGGGGCGGTGTCCGCCGCGACATCGGGCGCGGCGCCGTCGGGGCTCATCGAGGCCGGGGTCTCGCACGCGCCGAGGTGGAGTCCGCACACCGCGACGAGCGCGAGGGTCGCGAGGGTACGAGGGGTCGAAAGGAGGCGAAGGGTGGAGGGTCGCATCATGGGAACGGAACGTAGCGGCCCGGCGCGGAGCACGCACAACCTCGACGTCGTTGAGACCTGTCAGACCCCGGGGCGTACGGCGGTCGGAGGGCGTCGCCGAGGGATCGGTCTCACCGTTTGGGCCAGGGCGGCGTTGCAAAAATGGCCGCGCGGCAAAGCACATCGCGGCGCTCACGCTCGTTCCCAGGGCTCGCGGACGCTCGGCCTGGGCTACCGTCGGATCACCCGCAAAGCCGGGTTCAAGAAACCCCCACGGCGTACGATGAGGGAGCCCGGCTCTGCGGGCGATCCGACGGTAGCCCAGGCCGAGCGTCCGCGAGCCCTGGGTCGCGACGTGCCTTGCTACGCGGCGAATTTCGCAACGCCGCCCTGCCGACCGGGCAGCGCAGCGACGATCTCGTCGCGCAGAGACCGTGGTCGCCCGCTCAGCGCCGCGCGGACTTCAGCACCTCTTCGAGGGCCGCTCGCGTGGCGGGGCCTGCGCGCTCGAGCAGCGGCGCGACGAGCGACGCGTCGAAGCCCGTCATCCGCCAGAAATGGAGGTCGCCGCCGCGCGACACCACGATCGCCTCGGCGGCCTCGGGGTCGACGCCCGCGAGGACGATCGCCGCCATCGCGCCGCCGAAGACGCTGTCCGGCGCGCCGGTGCCGAAGACGGCCTCGGTCGCCCAGCGGCGGATCCAGTCCGCCGGCGCGCGGCGGAGCGCTTCGAAGACAGACGGGGGCGACGGCGACGCCTGGTGGGTGAGGTCGAAGAGGTTGAGGAACGCCTCCGCCCGCGCCGCGCTCGCCGGGTCGCGGGCGATCGCGAGCACCGCGAGGCTGTTGAGCAGCAGGTACGCGTCGGGCCGGTTGCGCGCCCGCGTGGCCTCGGCGGCCTCGAGCATCGCATCGACGCTCCACGCCGAGCTCAGCGCCTGGAGCGTGGGGAATCGCACCTGGAAGCCGCACACCTCCGCGGGCGTGAGCCGCGTCCCGCCGATGCGAATCGCGTCGTCCTGCGGGAAGAGCGCGTGGGCGTAGGGCTGCCCCGCCACGGCGGTGTGCTCCGCGAGGCGGACGCGGAGGGCGGCGGCGATCTCGTCCTCCAGCGTCTCGCCGAAGATGCGTCGCAGGCTCGCGTCCATCGCCGTGTGCGCCTCCGGGCCGTCGCCGAAGACGCGCTCCACGACGCCGTCGCGCACGGCGAGCGAGGGCGGGGTGGCGGCGCCCGCGGCGACGTCCTTCGCGATCCGCGCGCGCAGGTCGGGGGCGGCCGGTGCCTTCACGCCCGCCTCGGCGAGGCACATCGCGACCGCATCGCGAAGGCCCTCGTCACCCGGGTCGCGCCACTCGGCCAGGGCCGTCGGGTCCTCGCGGAGGGCGCGGGCGCCGAGCACCGCGAGGGCCTCGTACGCCTGGAGGTAGTGGGTCGGGCGGGGCGGGGCGGTCGACACGAGCGGCTTGAAAAACCGCGTCGGGAGGTGGTTGCACACCCCCCAGCCGAGCGCGATCGCGGCTTCGAGCGGGAAGCTCCCCGCGTCGATGGCGGCCTCCAGGGCGAGCCACGTCCCGGGCTCGTTCTGCACCTTGGCGATCGACGCGTAGCCCTTCTCCGCGGCCGTCAGGCCGACGTTCTTCCAGGCGGTGACCAGCTTCTTGTCGTAGGGGAGGGGGGCCTTCACAGCGGGCTTCTTCGCGGCCATGCCCGTCTCCATAGGACAACTCCCGCCGGCCGATCAACTGTACGCCCACCGTCACGCGGCGGCGTGCACGTTGGAGGCGCGGAGGGCCTCCCACGCGGCGAGGCAGGCGTCTTCGATGGCCAGATGCGGGCGTCGCGACCAGGCCGTGCCCCGGAGGACGCCCTGCTCCTTCGATCGAACCAGGTCGACCACCACCTTCCAGCGCTCCTGGCCTGACTGCGTCTCGCGGGCGATGTAGACCTCCACGCGGTCGATGCCCGGCGAATCGGAGAAGACGCGCCGCGCGGCGGTGACGGCCGCGGCCTGGAGGGCCTCCCGGTGCGCGACGTCGAGGCCGAAGGCCTGGGTGTACGCCGCGGCCTTCATCGCGCCACCTCGCTACGCCGGGCGAGCGACGTCAGTGCGGGTGAGTGCCCGGTGGCCCGATGGGCCGGAGCGGGACCGAGTCCGTGAGCGTGAGTGACGACGTTCATCATCGTGTTGCCTCCGTCGCTGGTAGATCTGGTGCTGCGTGTCGGCGGCGACCATCAGGAAAACCCGTAGCGCGCGTCACCTCCGACGGCCCTCGTGCGGAGCGTTGTCGCAGGGCCTCTGCAGCACGGCCTCGACGCCCGCGTGGGCGCGGAGGCGGCGCGTCGTGTACCCGTGGATCCGCCACGTCACCCCCTCGCACGGCCCGACCTCGCGGAGGCCGTAGCGCTCCCGCGCGCGGGCGAACACGTCGGCGGGGAGGGCCATGGCGCCGATCCCTTCGGCGCAGACCGTCTTGGCGAGGGCCGAGTCGCTGGCTTCCACCACGACGTGAGGGCGCACGCCGACGCGCTCGCACCACACGTCGAGGGCCCGGCGGAGGGGCGCGCCCGCCGCGGGGATCACCACCGGCGCGCCGTCCAGGCTGCGCGGGAAGTCGTCCCGGAGGCGGTCGGCGAGGACGTCGGCGGCGACCCAGGACACGGGCGACTCGCGCAGCGTCACGCGCTCGATGTCGACCGTTCCCTCGGGCAGGTCGTCGCTCCCCGAGAGGACGAGGTCGACGACGTGGGCGCGCAGGAGGTCGAGGAGCGTCCCGTGATCGCCCGTGCGGCAGACGAGGGGAGCCCCCGCCAACGCCTGCACGCCGGGCCTCAGCAGATCCCAGACGGCCAGCCGTGGCAGGGTGTCGTCGACGCCCACGGCGAGGCGCGACGGACCGCGGACCGAGCCCCCCTCGAAGCTCGCGAAGAGCTCCTGGCCGAGGGAGAAGACCTGGTCGGCGAAGAGGAGCGCGAGGCGACCGCGCTCGGTCAACGTCATGCCGCGGCTGCCGCGGACGAAGAGGGTCGCGCCGAGGTGCGCCTCGAGCTGTTGGATGTGCTCGCTGAGCGTCTGGGGAGAGAGCCGGAGCTCGACGGACGCTGCGGCGAGCGAGCCCGCCCGCGCCACGGCGCGGAAGTAGACGAGCTGGTGGTAGTTGAGCCAGCGGTTCATGCGCGGTGCGCTCCTTCGGGCCGTTGGCGCCGTCGTTCATCCACCGCGGAGCGCGTCGATCTGTTGCTGGATGCGACGCTTGTCCTCCTCCGTCGCCACCTCGTGGAGCGCCCGTTGGAGCGCCTCCAGCGCGCGCGCTCGATCCACGACCCCGCGCGGGCGTTCGGTCGTCGGCGGGCTCTCCGCTGGGGTCGCCGGGGCCGCCGGGGCCGCCGGGGCCGTGGGTGTGCGGGCCGCCACCGCCGGGACGCGTGGCAGACGACGCGGCAGCGGCGCCTCGGGCGGCGGCGCGGCGACAGGGTTGGCGCGCGACGGGAGGTCCATCGCGCGCATCGCCGTGGGCGGGCGCGTGCCCGGCAGCGGCGGCGGCTCGGCGGGCTCCGGCGGGCTCACCGCGGGTGCGTTCGCGGCGACCGCGACGGGCGCGGCGACCGCGACGGGCGCGGCGACCGCGACGGGCGCAGCGGCCACGGGCGTCGCGCGGCGCGGGGCGCGGCGAGCGTTGCGCGCGAACGCGATGCCGCCCACGAGCGCGACGAGCCCGACGGCGACCACGAGCGCGGGCCATCGCCGCGGGGAGCGCGTTGCCGCGGGCGGCGCGGCGGATGCGGGCGGCGCGGCGCCCATGACGCGCGGCGCGCTCGGAGGCGGCCCCGCGCTCGCGGGTGTCCCTTGCCACACCAGCGTGGGGGGCACCGCACGAGTCGTCGCGCTGCGCGGGGCGGAGAGCGCGGCGGAGAGCGCCCCCGCGGCGTCGGCGGCGTCGCGGAAGCGGTCCTTCGGGTCGCGCGTCACGGCGCGGCGAAACCAGGCGTCGAAGCCCTCGCCGAGCGCCTCCGCGCCGAGCTCGCGGGCGCGCGTCGACGCGGTGGGGATGGGTTCGAAGAGCACCTCACGGAGCAACGCCTGGAGCGTGGCCTCCGGGCGGTTGGCGGCGAGCCAGAAGGGACGCCCCGTGAGGAGGGCGAACGCGACCAGACCGAGGGCCCAGACATCCGTCGGCGGCCCGATCCGTTCGTTGGCCTCCGCCTGCTCCGGCGCCATCCACATGGGCGACCCGAGGCTCTGCGTCGTCTGGCCCGCCCGCGCCTCGTGGAGGAGCTTCGCGACACCGAAGTCCAGCACCTTCACGATGTACGGCTCACCCTCCCGCAGCGCGTCGGCGAGGAAGAGGTTCTCGGGCTTCACGTCGCGGTGGACGACGCCCGCGCGGTGGGCCGCGGCGAGCGCATGGCAGGCCTGCTGGAGGATGCGGAGCGTCTCCCTTGGAGCTACGGGGCCGCGGGCGATGCGCGCGGCGAGGTCTTCACCGCGGAGGAGATCCATGGCGATCCACGGCGTTCCACTGGCGGCGTCGACGCCCGCACCGACGACGTCGACGACGTGCTCGCTCTCGATGCTCGCGCCGACGCGCGCCTCGCGGACGAAGCGCTCGCGGAGCCCGGGCTGCGCGACGAGCTGCGGGTGCATCACCTTGAGCGCGCGCGCCTTGCCCGTGGAGCGTTGGACGGCCACGTAGACCGCCCCCATGCCGCCCTCACCGAGCGGTCGAACGATCTCGAAGTCGCCCCCGATGACCTGACCCGGCCCGAGCTGGACGCGCGTCGTCGCCATCAAGGGACCACCACCGTGCGGGCGCCCGTGGGGCCGACGAAGGTCGCGGGAGCAGGCTGGGCCTGCGGCAGCGCGGGGACGCCGAGGTTGGGGACGGGACCGTTCCAGCCGGGGTTCCACGGGCCTTGCGTCTGATAGACCGGCGGCACCTGATTGCCCGCCCAGAAGCCCGGGAACCACTGCCCGTTGTTCCACGTCGGCTGCTGCCAGTGGAGCCCCGGCTGCGGGGGCTGCTGCCAGTGCTCCTGCTCCCACACGTAGCGGTCGGCGACGCGGTTGAAGTGCCCATCGACCCACACCTGACCGGGCGGCGCCGCCATCATCGCGCCGACATGGTTCGACATCGCCACGGGCGGCGGAGGCGCGACGACGGGCGGGGGAGGCGCCCACGCGCCGTTCTGAAACGCGTGCGCTTCCACCGCACTGTGGCCCACCGCCATCGGACGCGGCTGCGCCACGACGCAGCCCGAGGCGCAGAGGATGAAGAAGGCCGTGGCCCAGGCGTGATCCGCTCGCATGAAGACATCCCATTCCGCCGCCAGGAGCGGCGTGTGACGAACACTCCCGGACGCCCATCGCAAGACCCGCACCGCCCCCTCCGTCTCGCCGGGCTCACCCTTCGGAAGAACCTGATGGCCACCTTCGGCGCCGCGCACCACACCCGTCGTCGAAGGAGCGTCACCGTCATGAACACCCCGGAAGATTCGAACACGAACCCCCGCCCCGCCGCCGCCAGCGAGGACTTCCTCGCGTGGCTGTTCGGCGCCGGACAGGTCGCGTTGGCCGTCGGCACGAGCCTCGCGGTCCTCGTCAACGGATGACGCCGCCGCCGCAGCGTGCGGTGCATCGCCGCACGCGTCGGGGCCGCGCCACACCGAGCGCCCCCACGTGGGACGCGTCAGCGCGCGATGTCGGGCAGGGCGGCGAGATCCACCGGGCCGCGCGCGAACGCGGCGTTGATGCGCGCTCCGAGGTCTGCGCCCGGTGGGAGCGCGAGGTAGACCTCCCGCCGCTGGTCACAGACCTCTTCCCCCGGAGCGCCCGCGATCCACCACGACACGTAGAACTTCAAGTGCGTCGCCTCCGCCGTCCCGCTCGCGGGGAGCAGCGCGAGGAGCTGCGTGCAACGCCCTCCGGCGATCGCGCCACACGAGGCACGGCTGTTGTCCGAGCGCGCAAAGCGGGCCAGGAGCGCGTCGGCCGCCGCCTGCTCCGCCGGGGGCACTGGGCTCGTGGTCGGGGTGCCCGCGGCGGCGCGATCCCGAAGGTGCGTATCCACCGCGCCGAAGGTGCTGAAGGCCATCACCGCGTCGGCGAGGGCGCCGAGCAGGGGCAACGAAGCGTCCGCGGTGACGGGCCGCTGTCCCGTGAGCATCCAGCGCGCGAGCGTCACGTCGAGGGTTGAGACGAGCGCGGCCCCGGACGGCTCCAGGCGCGGCGCGGCGACGAACTGCGGCGCCTCGATCGACACGCCGATCCGCGGACCGCCCGGGGGCGCGCTCGGGAGTTCGACCGTCATCGCGCCGAAGCGCCCGAAGCGCGGCGTCGGGACGGCGAGCGCGACGAACTCCGGGTCCGTCGGATCGGCCGCGATGTGGACGCGCACCCGTGGCGGCGCGAGGCGCTGCGTCTCGGCCAGGATCGCGGCGCGATCGTCATACCAGGGGAAATGGCAGGCCTCGTACAGCCTCCCGTCGCGGAGGAGCGAACGGGTCGTGACGGGCGGACGCGCGGCGCACCCTGCGAGGCCCAGGGCGAGGGCGAACGTGGTCACCCCACGGGGGCTCGCCGCGACGGAGCGAATCATGTCCCCACCTCAGTCTCCTTCGACAGCGCCGCCGCGGCGAAGAACACCAGCACCACCCAGATCGTGTCGGCCACCAGCAGGTGCGCGAGCTGCAACCACACCGGCGCGAGCAGCCACACGTTGAGCACGCCCATGCCCAACTGCGTCAGGAAGCAGCCCGTGAAGGCCCACGCCAGCGCGCGCGTCGCCGTCGTCGGCACCATCCTCCGCACCGTCCACACCGTGCCGAAGAGCCACGCCCCCACGACCACCGCCGCCACCGGGTGCCACATGCGCAACTGGAGCAGCACGTGGGCGGTGGGCGAGACGTCCTGCGCGAGCCCTTCGGCCAGCGAGTGCGCCGGGAAGAGCGTGTCGCCGAGCGCCGCGATGCCGCCCGTCACCGCGAGGGCGATGGTCGCCACGCCGCTCACCCCGAGCAGCCACGCCTCACGGCGCCTCGCCTTCCACGCAAACGAGGGCTGCCCGAATCCCCACCACACGGTGAGCGTGAGCGCCGCGACGAGGGTGAAGGTGTTCACGAGGTGGAGCGCGTGGGCCCAGGCGCGGGCGATGGAGGTGTTGGTGCCCACCAGGCGGAGCAGCACCAGACCCGCGCCGAGCAGGGCCTCGATGACAATGAACACCCCCGACAGCACGGCCCCGCGACGGGCCGGATGCCCCGCGCCAAACGATCGAAACGCCCCCACCACCAGCCCCACCACCAGCAGCAGCGACAGCCCCGAGGTCACCCGGTGCGTGAACTCGATGAACATCGCGATGTCCCGCGGCCGCGGCGCCACCTCGCCGTTGCACAGGGGCCAGTGGTCGCCACAGCCCGCGCCCGACCCCGTCGCCCGCACGTAGGCCCCCCAGACGATCACGGCGAGGTTGAAGGCCAGGACGAAGGCGGCGTAGCGACCGAAGCGCGAGGGGGCGGACATGCGCGGGATCGTCGGGGCACCGGGCGCTGGGATCAAGCCCCGTTCGCGCCGCAAATTTCCCGCGACGCTGACGCACCCCGCACAAATGCCGTGTCGAAAACTGGCGGGCAGGCTCTGAGATCACGTACGGGCGAACTCGATGGTGCGGCGAAGCCACGCGGCCGACGAGACCCGGACGACGGAGCACACGCTCTGCCACCGAGCCTCAACCGGGAGCTCCGCTCCGCCGTTGAGACGATCGAGCGGATTTCGTTGGGAACCCGCCGACCTCGACCCCGCAAACCGTGCGATACCTACGGAGCATCGCACTTCCTGGGAGCCCCCCGCCGATGTCTGACCGCACCCTCTCCCTCCGCCAGCGCCTCGTCACCGCCGCTTGTGCGGCCGCCGTGGCGATGACCCCCGCGACGGCCACCGCGGAGGAGGGCGTGCGCAAGGGTCCGTGGCTCATGGCCCCGCGCGTCGGCGGCGTCACCGTGATGATCGAGCGCCAGCGCCCCGGGCCCGTCACCGTCCGCGCCTGGGAGCTCGTCCCCGCGGGCGAGACCGAGCCGCAGCCCATCACCGTCTCCGACCCCGCGGCCTCGACGCTCCACGAACTCCGCCTCGCGGGCCTCACGCCGGGCGGTCGCTACCGCTACGAGGTGAGCGGCCCGGACATCGAGACGACGCGCGGGACGTTCAACACGATGCCCGACGCGTTTGTGCCGTTTCGCTTCGTGCTCTACGGCGACACGCGCAGCGACCACCGCTCGCACACCGCCACGATGCGCGCCATCGCCCGCGAGGGGGCGGACTTCGTCGTCCACACGGGCGACCTCGTGGGCGACGGTCGCCGCGAAGACCAGTGGCAGCGCTTCTTCACCATCGAGCGCGACGTGCTCCGCAACGCGGCGTGGGTCCCCGTCGTCGGCAACCACGAGCTCCACCGCCCCAGCCGCGTGGGCATCGAGAACTTCCGCCGCTACGTCCACTGCGAAGAGGACTCGCCGCGCCCCGAGCTCGATTACACCCTGCGCTACGGCAACGTGCGCATGATCATGGCCAACGCCTTCGACAACTGGGCCGCCCCCCGCATGCGCGCCTGGCTCGACGGCCAGCTCACCCGCGCCCGCACCGAGGGGCCCGAGGATTTCCTCCTCGTCGTCCTCCACTGGGGCATGCACTCCTCCGGCCCCCACGGCGAGAACGGCAACCTCCGCAGCGCGGGCCTCGCCGACGTCTTTCGCCGCCACAACGTCGACATGGTGATCGCCGGCCACGACCACATCTACGAGCGCGGTGAAGAGCGCGGCCTTCGCTACATGGTCACGGGCGGCAGCGGCGCGCCCCTCTACAAGCACGCCACGACGCGCCACTACACCCAGGTGTTCGCGCGCCAGCACCACTACGTCCGGGTCGACGTCGAGCGCGACGCGCTCTCCTTCGTCGCCCTCCGCCCCGACGGCTCGGTGCTCGACCGCTTCACCATCCGCCACCCCAACGCCCGCGCCCGCGTGCGCCCCGCCGCGACGGGTGTGGCCCGCTCGTGGCCCGTCCTCGAAGACCCGCCCGAGCCGTCGCAGCGCGTCACCACCGTCACCGCGCCACCCCCGCAGTCGTGCCTCTGCGGCGCCCCCGGCCTCGGCCGCAGCGGCACCGCCGACGCCCGCGGCACCTCCCTCGCGCTGGGCCTCTCCGCCGGCCTCGCCGTCGCCTTCTCCCGCCGCCGCAAGCGCTGACCGCTTCCCCCGCGCGCATCGTTCGCGGATACACTCCGCGGCATGCGACGCTCGTGGCTCGTCCCGCTCCTCCTCACCGCCTGCTCCGAGACGCCCGCGCCCGTCGCTCCGGACGCCGCCACCGACGCGGCGCCCGACGCGCCTGCCGAGGCAGCCGTGGTGGTGGCCCCTGTGCGCGCCGAGGCCCCGCTCCGTCGCTACGTCGACCCGCTCATCGGCACGGGCGGGGATGGGTTCGGCACGGGCAGCGCGTTCCCCGGGCCGCAGCGACCCTTCGGGATGGCGCGCCCGGGACCCGACACCACCGACGCGATGGGGGCCGCCGTCAACTACGCCCACTGCGCGGGCTACGCGCACTTCGACACGCACGTCTCTGCCTTCAGCCAGATTCACCTGCATGGCACCGGCATCGTCGACGAGGGGGCCCTCGGCTTCATGCCCGTGGTCGGGATGTCGCCCGCCCGCACGCGCCGCAACGGCCACCTCGCCCCCTTCCGCCACGCTCGCGAGACGGCCTCCGCGGGGTACTACCGGGTCACCTTCGACGACACCGAGGTCACCACCGAGGTCACCGCCACCGACCGCGTCGCGCTCTACCGCGTGACCTTTCCGCGCGGCGCCGACGGTCACCTCCTCTTCGACGTCGGCCACCAGATCACCGACGTGCGGGTGACGGCTGGCGACCTCACCGTCGACGACGCCGACCTCTCGGGGCGCGTCCACTTCGAGGGCTCGTACTCCAATCGCTTCGGCGGCGTCGACCTCTACTGGGTGGCCCGCGTCTCACGTCCCCTCACGCGCGCCGAAACCTGGCGCGACGGCGCCCTCTCCACCGCACGCACCCAGACCGGCACCTCCATCGGCGTCGCCCTCCCCATCGACACGAGCACGGACGGACAGGTGACGGTGGCCATCGGGCTCTCGTACACCGACGTCGCCCACGCCCGCGCCAACCTCGCCGCCGAGGCCGCCGACCTCGACTTCGACCGCGTCCGCCGCGAGTCCGAGGCCCGCTGGGAAGAGCTCCTCGGGCGCGTGCAGGTGACCGCGCGGGGCGAGCGCTCGCTGCGGATGATCTACACCGCCGCCTACCACACGCTCCTGATGCCCACGCTCGTCTCCGACACCGACGGGAGCTACCGCGGCGTCGACCGGATGATGCGTCGCGCCGACGGGTGGCGGTACTACAGCGACTTCTCGCTCTGGGACACGTTTCGAAGCGAGCACCCGTGGCTCTCGATGGTGTACCCCGAGTACGCGCGCGACTTCGCCCGCTCGCTCCTCGCGATGTCCGACGCCGTGGGCTTCTACCCCCGCTGGCCGCTCGCCACGGGGGAGACGGGCGGGATGCTCGGCGACTGCGGCGCCCTCACGATGGCCGACACGTGGCTGCGCGGCGTGCGCGACTTCGACGTCGAGCGCGCCTACGCGGTCGCCCGACGCTCGGCCTTCACCGCCGCGATGTCCCGACGCGACGGCCTCGACACCTACATGACGCTCCGTTACATGCCGCTGGAGAGCGGCGGATCGAGCGCCTCGAAGACGATGGAGTACGCCTACGCCGACGGGGCCGTCGCCAACTGGGCGAGGGGGCTCGGCCACGACGACGACGCCCGCGCCCTCACCGAGCGAGCCGGCGCGTACCGCAACCTCTGGGACCCGGCGCAGCGCTTCCTCGTCGGGCGCAGCCGCGACGGCGCGTTCGCCTCGCTGCGCAGCTACACGGGGTGGCAGGACTTCTACGCCGAGGGGGGCGCGTGGCAGTACCTCTGGTACGCGCCGCACGACCTCGCCGGGCTCGCGACGGTGCTCGGGGGGAGGGACATGTTCCTCGCGCGGCTCGACGAGTTCTTCACGCTGTCGATGCAGGCGAGGCGCACGCCGCTGCCCGACCCGTACTACTGGCACGGCAACGAGCCCGACATCCACGCGCCGTGGATGCCGTCGGCCTTCGGCGAGATGGGCGTCGCGTCGCGCTACGTCGACTGGGTGCGCCGCACGCGTTACACCGACGGCCCCGACGGCATCCCGGGCAACGACGACGGCGGGACGTTGAGCGCGTGGCTCTTGTTCGCCGCCGTGGGCGCGTACCCCATCGCCGGGACGGACACGTGGCTCCTCGCCGCGCCGATGGTCACCGAGGCGCGCATCGCGTTCGCCAACGGGGCCGCGCTCACCGTGGCCGCTCCGCGCGGCGGCACCGCCGACTACCAGCCCGCCACCGCCCGCTGGAACAACACCGCCCTCGCGCGCCCCGTCCTCGACCAGGCGACCCTCGGCCGCGGGGGTACGCTCTCCTTCGACCCGTGACTTCACTTCACGAAGCGCTTCCGGAAGTGCTTCACACGGTCCCGTAGATCCAGCCGCGGGCTTGCGATCCGCCTTCGCGCGCACCACGCAGGTTGATCACCCTGCCGACCGGAGCCACCGCCATGTTCATGTCCCTCGCCGCCACCGTCTCCACGATCCACCACCTCGCCCGCACCTGCCCCCGCTGCAAGCGCGCGCAGGTCGTGGCCCTCACGCAGCGGTACGCCGAGGTCGGCTGCAAGCACTGCCACGCGCGCATCCCGCCGGTGACCACCCACCCGCGGCACCGCTGAGCCTCGCGACGGTCCGTCATGGGCGAGTCGCACGCCTTCCTCACCTGCCTCTCGGTGATCCTCTGCGTCGCGGGCGTCACCACCGTGGTGCTCCAGCGGCTGCGTCAGCCCGCGGTGCTCGGCTACCTCCTCGCGGGGCTCATCGTCGGTCCCTACGTCCCCGTGCCCCTCGCCTCCGATCCGCACATCACCGCGGAGATCGCGGAGGTCGGCGTCGTCCTCCTGATGTTCTCGCTGGGGCTGGAGTTTAGCCTGCGAAAGCTCGTTCGCGTGGGCGCCACGTCGGCCGTCATCGCGGTGGTGGAGGTCGGCGTCGTGGCCGCGCTCGGCTACGCGGTGGGGCGCGCGCTCGGGTGGACGCCCGTCGAGTCGCGCTACGCCGCCGCCATGGCGGGCATCTCCAGCTCCACCATCGTCGCGAAGGTGTTCCGCGAGCAACGTGTCGACGCCGGGCTGCGCGAGCTCGTGCTCGGCGTCCTCATCGTCGAAGACCTCATCGCCATCCTCCTCCTCGCCGTCTTCACCGCGCTCTCCTCTGGCACCGCCGTGTCCGCGGCCCTCGTCGGCGGAACGGCCCTCCGCCTCGCGGGCTTCCTCGCCGCGATGCTCGCCCTCGGGATGCTCGTCGTGCCGCGCCTCATCCGCTTCGTCGTCGCGCTCGACCGCCCCGAGACCACCCTCGTCGCCTCCGTCGGCGTGTGCTTCGCCATGGCCTTCGTCGCGCGCTCCCTGGGCTACTCCGTCGCGCTCGGCGCCTTCCTCGCGGGGTCGCTCGTCGCCGAGTCGGGCAAGGCCGCCACCATCGAGGCCCTCGTCCAGCCCGTGCGCGACCTCTTCGCCGCCGTCTTCTTCGTCGCCGTCGGCATGCAGATCAACCCCGCCCTCGTCGCGCAGAACGCCGGGGCCGTCGCCGCCTTCACCCTCGTGGTGGTCGGAGGCAAGCTCATCGGGGTGGGCCTCGGCGCCTTCCTCGGCGGCCACGGCGTGCGACGCTCGCTCCAGGCGGGGATGAGCCTCGGGCAGATCGGCGAGTTCTCGTTCATCCTCGTCGGCACGGGCGCGTCGCTCGGCGTGGTGGGGCCGCGCTTGCAGCCCGTCGCCGTCGCCGTCTCCGCCGTCACCACCATCCTCACGCCGTGGCTCATCCGCGCCGCCGAGCCCGTCGCCCGCACCGTCGACCGCAAGCTGCCGCACGCGCTCCAGACCTACGCCGCCCTCTACGGCCGTTGGATCGAGCAGCTCCGCACGTCGTCCTCGGCGCGCGCGCTGGCGGCGTGGCGCGTCCATGCGCGCTCGCTCCTCCTCGACGTCGCCGGGCTCGTCGCGGTGCTCGTCGCGGCGCATCGGGTTCATCGGGCGGTCGCGCTGCTGGGGATCCCCTTCCTGGTCGGTGCGATCCGTGTCGGCCTCCGCCTGGGGGCCTCCCTCGCGGAGGCCGTGATGCCCCACCCCGGCGTCGGGCGCGTCGACCTCGCCCGAGCGCCCCGCCGCGCCCTCGGAGCGACCCTCCAGCTCGCCCTCGTGTCGCTCGCCTGCGCGCCCGTGGCGGTCGCAGTGGGCATCACCGCCCCGACGCGCTACACGGTGATGGCCGCGGTGGCCATCGCGCTCGGGCTGCTCGCGGTGCTCTGGCGGCGCGCCAACGACCTCCAGGGCCACGTCAGCGCCGTCATCCAGGCGGTGATCGGCGCCCTCGCCGAGCAGTCCCACAGCGACTCGCACGAGCCCGGCGGCGACGGCGAGGTGCTCGTGGGCCTCGGTGACCCCACGCAGGTTCGTCTCGACGCGGGGAGCCACGCGGTCGGTCGTTCGCTCGCCGAACTCGACCTCCGCGGGCGCACCGGGGCGACGGTGCTCGCCGTCCGTCGCGCGGAGGAGCCGTGGCGCATCCCCGCGGCGCGCGAGCGTCTGGTCGCGGGCGACGAGCTGCTCCTCGCGGGGGCGACGACGGCGCTGGAAGCCGCGCGGCGCGTCCTCGTGAGCGGCGACGACGCAGCGCCCGAAACGCCCTCCGACACGGCTCCCCGCGAGGTCCTTGGAGGGCTTCGCGCATAGCATTTTTTCGTCGATCGGCGAGACCTTCCGCCGCCCCGCGCCCGTCTCCTGGTGCCACCGAACCTCTTCGCACCACGGAGCCCCTTCATGTCACCCCGCGTCGTTCGTTTCTCCCTCGCGCTCGCCCTCGCCACCCTGCCCGCCGCCGCGCACGCCGGCGTCGTCCGCATCACCTCCGCCATCGATCGGGTGACCGTGTTCACCAGCGCGGCGAGCATCCACCGGACGGCCCGCGCGCGCGTCCCGCGGGGCGAGCACCAGCTCGTGTTCGCGGGCCTCCCCGCGGGCCTCTCGGACGAGTCGGTGCGGGTCGGGGGCTTCGGCCCCGGGGCCATCGCCGAGGCGGTCACCATCCGGGTCGGGCGCATGGGCGAGGTCAACGAGGCCGAGCTCACCCACGCCACCGAAGAGCTCGCCGCGCTCCAGCGACGTCGCGGCGTCATCGTCGAGGCGATCGGCGCGCAGGTGACCCCCGACATGCTCCGCCAGCGCGTGGAGATCGACGCGTCCCTCGCGGCCCTCACGCAGCGGGTGGCGCAGCTCCAGGCAGCGGCGGCGATGCCGGCGAAGTTCATCACCGTCGACCTCACGACGGAGCGCGAGGGCGAGCTCGACCTCTCCGTGGAGTACCTCGTCCCCGGCGCGGCGTCGTGGCAGCCCTCCTACGCCGCGCACCTCACGCCCGACGGCGCCCACGTCACCCTCGACGTCCTCGCCGCCGTCCAGCAGAACACCCTCGAAGACTGGACCGACGTGCACATGTCCGTGTCCACCGTGATGCCGACGACGAGCCTCACGCTCCCGCACCTCGCCGAGCGCACGATCGAGCTCGAACCCATCGAGGAGGTGGAGATGGCCCCGACGGTGCGCATGGCGATGGGCCGCGCCGCGTCGATGACGGGCCGCACGCCCATGGCCGAGATGGACGCGACCGACCGCGTGATGCCAGGTCGGGTTCGACCCGCGACGCAGCCGGTGGTGCAGCGACAGGGCATCGTGCAGTCCAACCTCCTCTCTGCACGCCTCGAGATCCCGACGACGGTGACGGTGCGGGCGGGCGCCCCCGCACGGCGCGTGCTGGCGGCGCGGGCGACGCTCGACACCACCCTGGAGCACCTCACGGCGCCGCGCGAGTCCAACGCCGTCTTCCTCGTCGCCCGCACGCGCAACGCCCAGCGCTTCCCGCTGCTCGCCGGCAACGTCGCGCTCTTCATCGGCGGCGACTACGTGGGGACGACCGCCCTCGCGGGGGTGCCGGTGGAGGAGGAGTTCTCGCTGCCCTTCGGGGTGGACTCGGGGGTCACCATCGACCGCACGCTCGCCGACCGCCGCGTGGCGCGCGTCAACGGCCGCGACGAGGTCACCG
>JBILLV010000427.1:0-6963 GCA_044375895.1 Polyangiales bacterium
CGTCCGCGACTGGCCCTTCTACTCGGGAGGCGGCGTCGGGACGGCGTTTCCGCTCGATGGGGACTTCGTCGCGGAGGTGGACTTCGCCAGCACCTGGGCCTCGCAAGCGACCATGCTGGAGCTGGCCGTCGTCAACGTCGACCCGCCCAAGCATCGCCCCGGGTGGAAGACGCTCGCGGACGGGAGGAAGGTTCCCAATGTGCCCGAGTCGTCTCGGGATGTGGGCTCGTTCTTCGACCCGCACGGGGCGCCTCCCTTCGTGGGCGTCGAGCACGACGAGGACGACGGGTTTCGCATCAACCACAACCTCGGCACGCAGTACGACAACAACCAGTACGGCCGCCCCCTCGGCGACGGCAAGAGCCTCACCGGGCGCTTCCGCCTCGAGCGTCGGGGGCCGTGGTTCGCGTCGTACTACCGCGACGCCGCCAACCCCGACTGGGTCTGCGTGGGCACCTGCCGCAACGACTCCATGAACCGCCGCGTGTACCTCCGCTGCGTCGGCAAGCGCTGGCGCCAGGAGCGCGCCGACGGCCCGGGCTTCAGCCCCATCCCCGAGAACCACATCACCTTCCAGAACCTCACGATCCACGTCGCGCTCACCGCGCGCTGATCCATCACCGTCGGAGCGTCGACGCCCAATGCCCATCCAGCCGCCTACGACTCGTGGGCTCCAGCGCCAGAAGATCGACTTCGGCGACGGCCCCGAAGCCTCCGTGCAGGCGTCGCTCCTCGCCGACCTCGGGATCCCGTGGCCCAACGGCCTCGCCCCGACGCCCGCGCCGCTCGACGATCCGCCGTCGATCAACTCGCCCCTCCCCAAGGCCGACTACCTCGTGGTGACGTGGACGGTGGCCGAGCTCGAGGCCCTCGCCGACACGCTCACCCCCGGCGTCTCGCGGCGCGACTGGTACCGCTACGCGCGGCACTTCGACCTCTACAAGCCCGACATCCGCGAGGGGGCGCCGTCGCTCAAGGTCAACCGCCTCGGGAGCTACTTCGTCACGAAGATCGGCGAGAAGTCCGTCGTGTGCTTCAAGTCCGAGCTCCACATGAACCAGGACGGCGTCGAGCGCGAGGAGGGCAACGCCACGCTCCCCGTGAAGCGCCTCTTCGAGCAGCTCATCGCGGAGTGTCAGCCCACCCTGGTGATCACCGTGGGGACGGCGGGGGCGACGTACCCGGAGCACTTCCTCGGCGACGTGATGATCACGCGCGCGGCCCGCTTCCGCTGCGCGGGCGAATTCAAGAACGCCCCCTTCAACCGAAGCACCTACCGCTCCGAGTTCGCGATCCCGACGAAGCAGTTCGCCACCGCCCGCAAGCTGATGCGTCGCCAGGACGCGAAGCTCGTCGAGCCCGACTTCGGCCCGCCGACGGGGCACTACCCCTGGACGGGTCCGCTGCTCCCGGGAACGCGCAACGAGCCCGACCTCCGCGTCGACGGCGAAGACCTCCCGGAGTTTCACCCCATCCTCACGACGGACTTCTTCGAGTTCGGCACCACCACCAACGGGCTGGAGAAGGAGGGCTGCGGCGTCGAGATGGGCGACGCGGTGCTCGGGCTCGTGGCCGAGGAGATGGGCGACGCCGCGCCGCGCTGGCTGGTGATCCGCAACGCCTCCGACCCTGCGATCAACGGCCACCTCCCCGAGGGGCCGCGCGCCACCAACATGCAGGCCCACTGGGCGGTCTGGTACTACGAGGCGTACGGCTACTGGACGAGCGTCAACAGCGCGATCGCCACGTGGGCCGTCATCGCGGGCGACGAGTAGCCGCTGTGGCCCGCGCCAACGCGGCGGGATGTGACCCCGTCCGCCGCGTTGATGGGGGCGATGCTCGTCCCCGCGACCTGCTGGATCGACCGGGTCACCTCGCTTGATGAAGAGGTGGGGCGGCCCAACTTCGCTTCCACCGCGGCGACCGCGTCTGGGCCTACGCGCGCAAGCTCCGCGTGCACGTGTCGGCGGCGTCCCCGCTGGCCTTCGCCGCGCAGGCGATGGACAACAACCGCAAGGGCCACACGCGCGGCAAGATCGTCGTCGTGATGTGACGCGCGGAAGGGGGCGGCGCTACTCCGCCTTCTTCTTGGGCGCCTTCTTCTTGGGCGCCTTCTTCTTGGGCGCCTTCTTCTTCGCGGCCTTCTTCGCGGGCTTCTCCACGGGCTTCTCGGCCTTCTTCTTCGCAGCCTTCTTGGCGGCCTTCTTCTCCGCCTTCGCGGGCCTCACGGGCTTCGCGCCGAGGGTGGAGAAGTACTTCCGCAGGCGCTCGAAGTAGAAGTCCTCCCAGCCCTTCTGGTAGCGCTCCGTCTGGCCCTCGGGGACGTCCGCGTGGACGATCGCCACGGTGGCGCCGCCCTTTGCGCGGGTCACGGTCACCGTGACCGTCGAGTCGACGTCACCGGGAGCGAACTCCGTCGTCCGCCAGGACTGCGTAAACCGCCGCTTCGACGGCTGGACCGCCAGCGTCCAGCCGTGGATGTAGCCCCCGTAGGCGCTGTGGCGCGTCCCCGCCTTCGCCTCGACGGCGGCCGCCTCGCCCGTAAAGGCGCCGTGTTCCTTCGCGTTCAACCACGCCTTGAACACCCGCCCAGGACGCGCCGGAATCACCGCGCTCAGCTTGATCGTCTCGCGTGCCATCGTCACACCTCGGGGCGATACAGATCCCATCCCGGGACATCGCGCCAGTTTCTCGCAGTGGGGGAAGAATGTGCCCGACGGACGCAGGTGAGGCGAAAATGGACCCCGCCCGCGCGCCCTCTCCGCGCGATTGTGAGCGAGATCCGCTGGCATTCACGGTGCAGTGCCCAGGGCAGGAGGTCACCATGGCCCATCGCTCCTCGCTCCCGGTCGACATTGAACTGACCCTGACAGGTCTCGATCTCGCGAGTCGCAACGCGCTCCACGCGTCGATCGCCGCCAACGCCCGCCGCGCCTTTACGCGCCTCGGCCCGTCGGTGAAGCGCGTGCGGGTGCACGTCACCCGGGTGGTCGGGCGGCTGCAGGACGAGGTGTGGGAGGTCGCGGTGGGCGTTTCGCTGGAGTGCGAGGGTCCCCGCCGCGTCCACACGCGGAGCTCGGCGGGACGGCCCCATGTGGCGCTCGAAGGGGCGCTCCTCAACGCGTGGGGGGAGACCCAGGTGCTCCTCCGCGCGCAGCCGCTCCCCGAACCCGCCCGCGCCAGCGCCTGAGCGCCGCCCTACCGCCCCCCGAAGCAGCGGCGATCGTCGCGCAGCGCAGCGGTGAGCTCGTCCACCGCATCCGCGTCGAAGGCGACGTCGTCGGGCACACGCACCCGGAAGCGCCCGCCGCGCATCGCGCTCCGCACCTCCAGCACCCCCACCACGCGACCGCGCAGCACCAGCGCCATCGACACCGGCGCGCGCCCTGCCGTCGTCGCCGCGTAGGTCTCCGCCGCGAGGCCGTGCGTGTGCGTCTCGAAGGCGCGCGTCCCCTTCACGTCGAGCTCGCCCACCACCCAGGTCGAGGGGTCGTCCTCCAAGCGTGAGGGCGCGAGCGCGGCGATGTGCCCGCCCGCGCGAAAGGCCTCCCGCACGGCGCCTTCGCGCAGCGCGAAGAGATCGATGGCGGGCTCGTCGGGGCAGTCGCTCACCCGCGCGACAACGCCCACGGGCAACGGCGTCGGCGGCGGGAGCGGCGCGCCCGTGCACCCGCCCACCACCAGCACCCACGACAGCGCGCGCGGCCCCACCACGTCGCCTACTCGTTGCGGATGCGCGGGTCGAGGGCGGCGGTGGCGAGGTCGGCGACGAGGTTGCCCGTGAGGATGCCCGTCGACGCGAAGAGAACCGTCCCCATGATCACCGGGAGGTCGAAGCCGAAGATGGCGTCGATGGCGAGGCGGCCGAGGCCGGGCCACGCGAAGATCGCCTCCGTCACGATTGCGCCGCTGAAGAGCAGCCCGAAGGACAGCCCCATGGACGTCACCACGGGGAGCAGCGCGTTGCGGAGGGCGTGCTTCACCACCACGTCGCGCTCGGTGAGCCCCTTGGCGCGGGCCGTCCGCACGTAGTCGGTCTGGAGCGTGTCGACCATGTCGTTGCGCACCAGGCGGGCGAGGGAGGCCGTCCCCAACAGCCCGAGCACGAGCGCGGGGAGGAGCCCGTGGTACACGTGGTCGAAGAAGCCGTCGCCGTAGCCGCCGATGGGGAACCACCCCGTGTAGTACCCCAGCGCGAGCAACAGCAGCTTGCCCGAGAGGAAGGTGGGGGTGCTCACGCCGACGAAGGTGGCGCCAAGCAGCGCGCTCTCGAGGCGCGTGCCGCGGCGGACGGCGGCGAGCGTGCCGATGGCGACGCCCGCGACAAACTCGAACGCGAGCGCCATCAGCCCGAGGAGGAGGGTGCGGGGGAAGCGCTCGGCGATGAGGTCGGCGACGGGGCGGCGGTAGCGGTAGCTCTTGCCGAGGTCGGCCCGCGCGAGGTTGGAGAGGTAGTACCCGTACTGAACCACCGGCGGGCGATCGAGGTGGTAGAAGCGGGCGATGGCGACGCGGTCGCGGGCGGTGGCGTGCGGGCCCGCGAGCGTCGCGACCGGGTCGCCGAGGCGCAGCGTGCCGAAGAACGACGCCGTCGCCACGAGCCACAGCACGAAGCCCATCCACGCGAGGCGGCGGAGGAGGAAGGGGATCATGGCGAGAGGTTCCCGAGGGGGGTGGCGAAGGCGGCGAGGGGGCCGAGGAGGTCACGCAGCACGCGTCGATGGACGGAGGCTTCGCGCATCGGGAGGTCGAGCCAGAGGCTCGCGGGGTAGTACGGCCACACGGGGTGAGGGACCCAGTCGCGCACGTAGGGCTGCGTCACGGTGAGCTCGACGGCGTTGTAGAGGAAGGCCCACGGCGCGTCGCGCAGGAGAATCTGCTCCACCTCCTGGTAGATGGCGATGCGCCGCGCGTCGTCGGGCTCGACGCGGCCGCGGTCGAGCAGGCGGTCGAGCTCGGGGTTGCGGTAGAAGGCGTGGTTCTGGCTGTTCTCGGGCTGGATGTTGCGCGAGTGGAAGCTGGGCTCGGCGAAGTTGGACGGGTCGGGGTAGTCCATCTGCCACCCGGTGAAGCCCATCTGAATGGTGCGAGGGCGCCCCAGCGAGCTGTAGTAGATCGACCCCGCGAGCTGCCGCAGCCGCACGCGCAGCCCGATCTGAGCGAGGTCGGCCTGGATGAGCTGGCCGTAGATGAGCCCGGCCTCGCCTTCGCCGACGGCGAGCTCCACCTCCTCGGGGTAGCCCTGCGCGTAGCCCGCGAGCGCCATCTCGCGGCGCGCCTCGGTGACGTCGTAGCGCTGGCGGTTGGGGAGGTCGTCGCGGTGGCCCGGGATGGTGGGCGGATAGAGCCCCCACGCGGGCTGGATGCGTCGGTTGCGCGCGCGAGCGAGGGCCTCCCGGTCGATCGCGAAGGCCACCGCGCGCCGCACGTGGACCTTGTCGAAGGGAGGCATCTGGTTGTTCATCATCAGCCCGTAGATGAGCGGGACGGGCGTGCGGTGGACGAAGGGTCGCCACGCGGGCTGACGCTGGATCCAGAGGTAGTCGGCGGTGGCGAGCGAGTAGTTGTGCGCGAGCTCGTACTCCCCCGCGACGAAGCGCATGAACTGCAAGTGGCGCGCGATGGAGAGGTCGAAGACGACGCGGTCGACCCAGGGGCGCGGCTGATCCCAGTAGTAGGGGTTGCGCCGGAGCACCATGCGGAAGCCCTCTTCCCAGCGCTCCAGCACGAAGGGTCCGGCGCCCGTCGCGGCCCGGCCGAAGCGCTCGTCGCCGATGCGCTCGATGTCCTCGCGCGGCAACACGGCGGCGTAGCGGAGCGCCATCGAGTGGAGGAAGGTGCGGTCGGGCTGGGCGAGGCGGACGACGAGGGTGTTCGCGTCGGGGGTGGTGAGGCCGGCGAGGTGGGGGGTGCGCCCTTCGCGGAAGTCGTCGTAGCCGGTGATGAGGTGGTAGTTGTCGGCGCCGGGCGAGGGGATCCGCCGGGGGTTGAGCATCCGCTCCCACGAGTACACGAAGTCCTGCGTGGTGATGGGGCGGCCGTTGCTGAAGCGAACGCCCGGCCGCAGGTGGAAGGTGTACGTGAGCCCGTCGGCGGAGGCCGTCCAGCGCTCGGCGAGGGCGGGGATGACGGTGGCGTCGCCGTACGCGTAGTCCACCAGGCACTCGTGGAGCATGCGGACGGGGATGCCCGTGGCGATGTCGGGGGCGAGGGCCGGGTCGATGGTGGCGATGTCGCTCTCCCACGCGTAGCGGAAGGTGCCGCCGCGGCGGGGGCCTTCGAGACCGGCGCCGCGGTGGCGCGGGTGCGTGTGCGGCTCGCGGCAGCCGGCGAGGGCGAGGGCGAGGAGGGCGACGAGCTCAGCCCTTCGGGTCGAACGCATCGCGGAGCCCTTCGCCGAGGAGGTTGAAGCCCACGACCGTGACGAGGATGGCGAGGCCCGGCGCGAGCGTGAGTCGCGGCACGGCCCGCGTGAGCGACTCGCCCTCTTGCAGCATCGATCCCCACGAGGCTGCGGGGGGCGTGACGCCGACGCCGAGGTAGGAGAGGACGCTCTCCGCGACGATCATCTGGGCGACGAGGGTGGTGGCGACGACGATGACGAGCGACGCGAGGTTGGGGAAGATGTGCCGCGACACCACCCGCCACGAGGAGGCCCCGAGGGCGCGCGCGGCGAAGACAAAATCGAGCTCGCGGAGCTGCATCGTGCGCGACCGCACCTGCCGCGCGAGCGACAGCCACGACAGGAGCCCCAGCACCAGGAACACCACCCACAGCCCGGGCTTGTGCAGGATGCGGTTGAGCGCCATCACCACGAGGAGGAAGGGAAAGGACATGAGCGCGTCGACGAGGCGCATGAGCCCCATGTCGACGGCGCCGCCGAAGTAGCCCGACGCGAGGCCCACCGCCGTCCCCACCACGATGACGATGGACGTCGCAGCGAAGGCGACGGCGAGCGACACG
>JBILLV010000109.1:0-26404 GCA_044375895.1 Polyangiales bacterium
ACGGGCGTCACGCCCGCGGAGACGGTGGATGTTCACCACAACCACGTCGCGCGGGAGTCCCACGACGGCGGGGAGTACCTCGTCCACCGCAAGGGGGCGATGCCGGCGGGAGCGGGCGAGCGCGGGGTCATCCCGGGCTCGATGGCGACCGCCACGTACCTCGTGGAGGGCCTCGGGTGCGCGCAGGCGTTCGCGTCGTGTTCGCACGGCGCCGGGCGCGTGATGACGCGCAAGGAGGCCCTCCAACGCGTCGACCTCCGGGCCTTCGACCGGCAGATGCGCCGCGTGGTGCACGACCGCTCGAAGCGCCGCTCGCTCGTGGAGGAGTCGCCCGACGCCTACCGCGACATCCGCGCGGTGCTCGACGACCAGCGCGAGCTCGTGCGACCCGTCACGCGCCTGGAGCCGATGCTCGTGCTCAAGGGCTGACGCCGCTCAGCGCCCGCCCCTCGCCCGCTCTCGCAGGCGGGTGAGGTGCTCGGCGATCTTCCCCTCCGTGCCCCGCGTCGTGGGCGCGTAGAACTCCCTCTCCCCCAGCGCTTCGGGCAGATACCGCTCGGCGACGAAGCCCCCCTCCTCCTTCTGCGGGTCGCGGTACTCGCGCCCGTAGCCCCAATCCTTCATCGCCTTCGTCGGCGCGTTGCGCAGGCGCAGCGGCACGGGCAGCGCCCCCGTCCGCGCGATCTCTTCGCGGGCCGCGCCGAGGGCGTTGTAGGCCGACTTCGATTTCGGCGCGAGCGCGAGGTAGATCACCGCGTGGCTCAGCGGGATGAGCCCCTCGGGCACGCCGAGCCGTTCGAACGCGCGGTCGGCGGCGACGGTGAGCTCCAGCGCGCGGCTGTCGGCGAGCCCGACGTCCTCCGACGCGAAGATGATCATCCGACGCAGCACGAAGCGGGGGTCTTCGCCCGCCTCGATCATCCGCAGCCCGTAGTAGAGCGCCGCGTCGGGGTCGCTGCCGCGCAGGCTCTTGATGAAGGCGCTGGCGAGGTTGTAGTGCTCCTCGCCGCTCTTGTCGTAGCGGAGGGCCTTGTCGCGCGCGGCGGCGTGCACGTCGTCGAGCGTGGCCTCCGCGCGCCCCGCGGCGTTCACCTCGCGGGCGAGGTGTTCGAGGAGGCCGAGGCCGCGGCGGGCGTCGCCGTCGACGTGGCGAGCGATGGCGTCGAGGGCCTCCTCGGTGGCCGTCACGCCGAGGGCCCCGAGGCCGCGCTCGGTGTCCGTGAGCGCGCGGCGCAGCACCGCGACGAGGGCCTCGGGTTCGAGCGCCTCCAGGCGGACCACCTGCGCGCGGGACAGCACCGCAGCGTTGACCGCGAAGGAGGGGTTCTCCGTGGTGGCGCCGACGAGGGTGACGGTGCCGGCCTCGACGTGCGGCAGGAGCGCGTCCTGCTGCGAGCGGTTGAAGCGATGGATCTCGTCGACGAAGAGCACCGTGCGCCGCCCGCTGCGCCGCTCGTGCTCGGCCTGGGCGACGGCGGCGCGCACCTCGGCCACCCCCGACAACACCGCCGAGAGCTGGACGAAGCGCCCCTTCGAATGCGCCGCGATCGCGCGGGCGACCGTCGTCTTCCCGCAGCCGGGGGGGCCCCACAGGATGATCGACGGCGACCGATCGGCGCGGATGGCGCGGCCCAGGGAGGTCTTCGGGCCGAGGACGGAGTCTTGCCCCGAGAGCTCGTCGAGCGTGCGCGGGCGCATCCGGTCGGCCAGGGGCGCGTCGAGGGTGGGCTCGCTCGGAGGTTCGGGGGACGGCGGGGCGGCGCTCGCTCGATCGAAGAGGTCCATCGCCCGCGGGACGCTACCACTACGGCGAGAGGGTGGTGCTCGATGGGAGGAGGAGGGTGTAGGTGCCGTCAGCCCCGGCGGTGGCGCGGGCCACGCGGAGGCTCACCCCCGGCGCGCCTTGCTGTCGCACGCGCACGACGGCCTCGATCATCGCGCCCGGCACGGCCTGCATCGACGGGTCGCGCACCCGCCCTCGAACCGTCACGGGCGACTCGAGGACGAGGTCGAGCGAGCGCATCCCGCTGGCGACACATTGTGTGCGGCCGAGGTCGGTGGCGAAGCCCGTGGCCGAAGGCGGCTCGATCACGATCTGGTAGAGGCCCGGGTCGACGTCGAGGCGGTACGAGCCGTCAACCCCAGAGGTGGTCTCGTCGGGGTTGGCGCGGGGGCTGAGCGTCGCGAGGTCGGGGTCGTCGAGGCAGGCGTGGTGCGCATAGGCGCCCGCGAAGGGGATCGCTCGCACGCGCGCGTTGGACACAGGCTGACCGGTGGCGGTGAGCACGCGCCCCTCCACCGGCAGGCGCGGGTTGACGGTGAACACCTGCCCCATCTGCCGCTCGACGTCGGCCCGCACGCGGAAGGCGCGGCTCACCGCGTTGCCGTACTCGTCGCCGAAGGGTTCGAGGATGACGTCATAGTCACCGGGGATCAGCCAGGTGGTGAAGCTCCCGTCGCCGTCGGTCTGGACGCGGTCTTCGAACCAGGCGCGCGACTCGGGTGCGAGGGGTGAGTCGCCGAGCGGAAGGGCCGTGCGGAGCGTGACGGTGACGTTGCGGAGCGTGCGGCTCACCCCCGCGGCCGTGCGCCCCTCGACCGTCGCGCTGACCTGCACACAGCCCACACACGGCGTCGCACCCGTCCGCGGGAGGCCGAGGTCGGTGGGGAGCGTGAGGTCGATCTCGCGGCCCTCGGCGTCGAGGCGGGCGCACACCGCGCGGGGCACCTGGAGCACGAGGCCGCCGCGGCTGTTGACGTTGGAGGTGACGCGGAGGGCCCAGTCTGCGGGGGCGCCCACGGCCAGCGCGACGGAGAAGCGGCCGGCGTTGGCGCCCTGGCCGGTGGCGTTGAGGGTGGAGACGTCGAGGTCGCTGCGGGCGGCGTCGACGGCGCGCACGGAGAGCCCGGGGATGGGCGCGCCCGAGCGGTTGCGTACGGTGCCGGCCCAGCGGGCGAAGGTGGTGGGGTAGCCGACGTCGAAGCGCTGCTGGAGGTTGTCCGAGCGGACGTCGAAGCGGCTGATAAACTGCGGTGGGAGCAGCGCGCGAATCTGGCTTTGCGGCGAGACCACCACGTCGAAGAGGCCGTCGGGCATCGTCGCGGCGTAGGTGTGCGCGAGCGTCTCGCCGCGAAGCGCGGGGAGCAGCATGGGCTGCGCGATGGTCTCCACCGCGGGGAACACGCCGGGACCATCCGAGGTGGTGAAGATGACCGTCGCCGCCACGGGCGACGCCCCCATCTTCGGGGCGCCAACGAGCGGCGCCGCGACCGTCCCGTAGACCACGCGCGCCTGTCGCAGCGTGAGGTCGAGCGTCTCACCCGAGCGGAGCGCGCGCGGCGCGGTGACGGTGGCGATGAGGTCGCGCGGACCCTGGCGCGAGGCCGGCGGCACGATGCGGAAGAACACCTCCGTCCGCGCGGAGGCCACGCACCGCCGGGTGGCCAGGTCGCAGGTGCCGTCCCGACATTCGCGGTTGGTCGTGCAGCGGTTGAGCCCCACCGGGCCCACGATGGGCACGTCTTCCGTGCAGGCTCCGAGGAGCAGCAAGAGCGCGACGGCGCGGCGCATCATTGCGGCACCCGATGGGCGCAGCTCTCCACAGGGTCGACCACGCCCCCGTCGGCCGAACCCTCGCGCGCCCGCTTGAACACCCACCACGACGCAAAATCAACGTCGTTGGCCTGCCGCGGAACGTGCAAGTCACCGTCGAATCTGAAGTCGGACGAGACCCAGAGCTCGACGCGGTTGCACCCGGTGGCGAAGGCGACCTCGGGGATCGTCACCTCCACCAGCCGGCGCGTCGTGCCGTTGGACGAGATGGTGCCCTGCTCGACGGGCCTGCACGACGCCTCGAGGGTGCTGCACTCGCGCTCGACGTTGACAAAGAGCTGCCAATCGAGGGCGTCGCGCACGCCCGTGTCGTCGACCGGCACTTCGAACACCACCGTTCGGTCGGTCTCCCGCAGCTCGACGAGGTTGCCGAGGCGCGGGCGCGTGAGCCCGGGGATGTCCCGGATGCGCGGCGGCGTGAGCAGCGGCTCGGTGCTGTAGTCCGTCGGGTTGGTGATGATGCAGGTCGTCGTCATGGCGAGCAGCAATGGCAGCAGGCGAGACCGCATCGGAGAGCGAGAAGCGTACCACCTCCCGCGCGCCGCGGAAAACCCGCGACGATCGGTTCGTGGCGTCTGACAGGGGTGTCGCGGTCACGGCGGGGCGCCGGGACATTGCCTGTCTGGGCGCCCGACGTGGGCCGTGCAACGCGGGCGGCGATGCCCTATGGTTCGCCGGTCATGATTGGTCGCCTTCGCGGTATGGTGGTGGTGGAGTCTCCGGACGGGATGGCGGTGGTCGACGTGCAGGGCGTCGGCTACGAGGTGATGGTCCCGCTGGGTTCGCTCGGCCGCGCCCACCGTGACGCCCAGGAAGCCGTCACCCTCTACGTCGTCACCAACGTCCGCGAAGACGCGATCACGCTCTTCGGCTTCGCCAGCGAGCACGAGCGGGCCACCTTCCGCGTGCTCACCACCGTGGCGGGCATCGGGCCGCGCATCGCGATCAGCATCCTGGGCTCGCTCCCGCCGCAGGAGCTGGCCGGCGCCGTCGCGCGCAACGACGTGAAGCGCCTCCAGACCGTCCCCGGGGTGGGTCGACGCCTCGCTGAACGCATCGCCCTGGAGCTCAAGGACAAGCTCGCCGGGGGCGTGACCTCGTCGGGGGCCATGGCCGTCGGCGCTGTCGGGGCGTTTCCTTCGCCCGCGCCTGCGGCCCCGGCGGGTCCGATGGCGGCTTTTATCGCCACGCTGGTCAACCTGGGCTTCAAGGCGCCCGAGGCCGAGCGGGTGGCGGCGGAGTTCGCCCATCGGCACGGCGAGCCCCTCGACGCGCTCGTCCGCGACGCCCTCAAGCGCCTCGTAAAGTAGGCGCCCTCATCGGTCGTCGGCCTCGCGTCCCTCGATCGCAGCAGCGGCCCACGCCGCCGCCTCCCGCACCACCCCATCCCGATGCGTGTTCGCCGTGGCCTGAAGCACCGGCAGGTGCCGTCGTGTGCCGGTGTTGCCGAGGACAACCGCGGCGTTGCGCTGCATGGCGACGAGGCCCGGGCGCGCGAGCGCGGAGCCCGCCACGAGGCTCCCCCACGCGACCTCATCGAGCGCGAGCAGCCCCTCAGGAGACGTGCGTGCCCAGCGGCCGTCGTCGACGAAATCCTTCGTGGTGGCAGCATCGGGGGGCGCCGTGCGGTTGAAGGGGCACACGTCCTGGCAGTCGTCGCAGCCGAAGATCCGGTCGCCCAGTGGGGCACGGAGCGCGTCGGGGATGGCCTCGCCCTGCTCGATGGTGAGGTAGGACACGCAGCGCCGCGCGTCGAGCACCATGGGGGCCACGAAGGCCCGCGTGGGGCACAGGTCGAGGCAGCGGGTGCAGCTGCCGCAGCGAGGTTCCATCGGGGCGTCGGGGGCGAGCGCGAGGTCGGTCACCACCTCGCCGAGGAGGAGGTAGGAGCCGAGTCCGGGGGCGATGACGCAGCCGTTCTTGCCGACGAAGCCGACGCCGGCGCGGCGGGCCCAGGCGCGCTCGAGCACGGGGGCGGTGTCGACCATCGGGCGCGCCTCGGCGCCGAACTCCGCGCGCATCCACGCGGCCAGGCGACGGAGCTTCTTGCGGAGGAAGTTGTGGTAGTCGCGGCCGCGGGCATAGCGGGCGATGGTGGCGCCGGGCATCGGCGAGGGCTCGTCGCCGCGGTGGTACGAGAGGGCGCACACCACCACGGAGCGAGCGCCTTCGAGGATGCCAGGGTGGTCGACGTCCCGGCGCGCGTCGGCGTCGCGGGCGAGCCAGTCCATGGCGCCGTGGAGCCCGTCGGCGATGAAGCGTTCGTAGCGGGGGAAGTCCTCGTCGAGGGCGCCCGCGTGGGCCACGCCGACGCGGTGGAAGCCCAGCGCGAGCGCCTTCTCGCGCACCCGCTCCGTGACGACCGAGGTCACGGCCGCGGCGGGGGCTCGGTGCGGGCGTCGGCCCCTTCGTCCATGACGCGCGGGCGGATGCCGCTCACCAACGGCGCGCGAACGCCCCAGGCCCGCGGGAGCTCCAGACGCGCGCGCAGCCCCGAGACCTGGAAGCTCGCGCCGAGCTCGGCCACCGCCTCGTCGAAGAGCGCCGACTCGACCTCACCCGTCGCGGCCCGCGCGGTGCCGAACCACGGGAGCTCGTACCCGACGACCCCCTCCTCCGCGAACACACGGAGCGCCACCCAGGGCGTGCCCCCCTCGATGTCAGACGAGCGCTCGATCATCCACCGGAGCACGCGTCGGAGATCGCCGAAGACGCCCGGGACACAGGTGTTTCCGCCGCCGTGTTCGACCCGGACGTGCAAGCCCTCCGCCTGGTAGTCCTCCGAGACATCCCGCGCGATCGCGAGCACGTCGATCAGGTCATGGGGCGGGAGCGACTCCGGCGCGCGCGACGGACGGGGCGATGCGACGACGACGACCGAGGGGTCGATCGGTTCGCCAGTCAGCTCGGGCAGCGGGTGCGCCATGGATGATCGGCATCGTTCCACACTCGCGCGCTCGTCGTCTACCCGCGCAGACATCGGGCGATGATACAAATCGCGCACATGCGACGGCGCACCACGACCCTCTGCTTCGCTGCGCTCGTGCTCGCGACCCCGGCGCTCGCCGCCCACCCGCTCGGACTTTCGTCCATCAATCGTTATGCAGGCGTCAAGCTGCACGCCCGCGAGGTGGAGGTCGACTACCTCGTCGACTACGCGGAAATCCCTGCGTACACAGAGATTGAGCGCCTCGACGCCGACCACGACGGGGCCGTCACCGCCGCCGAACGCGAACGCTACGTCGCTTCGTTTCTCACCGAGATGCTCCCCACACTCGAAGTGCACGTCGATGGTGCCCGCGTCGCGTTGCACAGTGTGGGACACGGCATCGAGGCGCCGCAGGGACAGAACGGGCTCTCCACCCTGCGTCTGGCGATCGAGCTGCGGGGCGCTCTCCCGGGGGCGGCGGCGCGTCACACGGTGCGGGTGATCGACCGTCACTTCGCCGAGCGCGGCGGGTGGCGTGAGCTCGCGGCCGAGCCGACGTCGTGGGCGCGCGTGGTGTCGTCGTCGCTGCCGCCGTCGCCGAGCGCGGGCCGCGGGCTGGCGTACCCGACGGACCCCGACGACCCGCGCGCGGTGCGGGTGCGTCCGCCGCGTCACGACGACGCGACCTTCGTCTTCGAGTCGCTCGACGGCGCGACCCCCGACGGCGCGGCGGTGCGTGTCGCCTCCGAGCGTCGCAGCGGCGCGAGCACCGACGGCGCGAGGCTCGTGGCGCTGCTGCGCGATCCGCACCGCTCGGTGGGCTTCATTCTCTTTGCGCTGGCGCTGGCCTTCGGGCTCGGCGCGGGCCACGCGCTCTCGCCGGGGCACGGGAAGACCATCGTGGGCGCGTCGCTCCTCGGCTCGCGCGCGAAGGCCCGGCACGCGCTGCTGCTCGGGCTGACGGTGACGGTGACCCACACGGCGTCGGTGTTCGCGATGGGCTTCCTCGCCCTCGCGATCGAGCGCTACGTGGGCTCGGAGAAGCTGCTGCGGACGCTGGAGCTGTCGTCGGGCGCGCTCGTGGCGGCGGTGGCGCTGTCGCAGCTCCCCGAGCGCTTGCGGCGGATGCAGGGAGCGTTCGCGCCGAAGCCCGTGGCGCACGATCATGACCACGCGCACCACCACGACCACGCGCACGACCACGACCACGGTCACTCGCACGCGCTGCCGGAGGAGCTGACGCTGCGCTCGCTGGTGGCGCTGGGGGTGAGCGGCGGGATCGTGCCGTGCCCGGGCGCGCTGGTGGTGCTGCTGGCGGCGATCGGGCTGCACCAGGTGGCCTTCGGGCTCGCGATGCTGGTGGCGTTCTCGATGGGGCTGGCGACGGTGCTGTCGGCGATCGGGCTGGTGTTCGTGCTGGCGCGGAGCCGCTTCGAGCGGCTGTCGACGGACGGACGTCTCCTGCGCGCGCTGCCGGTGCTGTCGTCATGCGCGGTGCTGGTGCTCGGCGTGGTGATCGCCGTCCGCGCGCTGGTGAAGTAGCTCAGCACGAGGGAGCAGGTGCGACAGCGCTACTTCGAGGCGGCGGGGCGCTTGCTGGGAGGGACGGCCCACGTCGGGCGCTTTCGCGCCGACTTCTTGCGCGCCTCCTTGACGCGGCGCGTGACGTCAGTGACGACGTCGCGCAAGGGTTCGGCCCGTTCAAAGAGTACCGTCTCCGACGGCTCGGCTTCGAGGCGCGCAGCGAGCACCACGGTCTCCAAGAGCGGGCGACGCTCGCGCGTCAGATCGTCGCGCGCCGTCTCGAGAAGCTCGACGACGTCGGCGAGCGGCAGGTTGCGCTCGGCGATAAGGCGGATCGCCGCGAGGACCAGCCAGGGCTCGGCGGTCTCGCGAAGCTTGTCGTGGTTCACGCAAGCCGCGAGTTCGTGCAGCGCGAGGAGCGCAACCGGGCGGGCCCCCCAAGCTACGAAATCGTGAAGCCTGCCCCACGGATGGACGTCGAAGAGGGCGTCTTGCTCGAGGAAAACGTCGACCGCATCCGCGAGTTCGCGGACGGCGGCTTCAAGATCGCCCATCGCGGTGTAGTGGTCACCGCGTTCGATCCGAACATAGCCAAGGTCACGGTAGTGCCCGAGGTCTCGATAGAGCGCGGCGGCACGTTGGGTGAGCCCGAGCCATTCCTCCGTCGTCACCGCCATCGTTGACAGTTGCATTCGTGCGTTTGCCTCTCCGGCGCTCCCATCGATGGCATGGGAGAGGGCAATGTCCGCCCACCGCTTGCGTTGGTCCTGGAGCGTCACGGAGCGACTTGTCAACATCGCAAGCCTGGAGAGCAGAAACGTCGGCTGATTCTGCTCCAGGGCCGTTTGATACGTTGAGGCGAGGAGTGTGGTCGCCTCGTCTTTGTGTCCGTCGAGATGGAGCTGGAATCCATGTCGCCCCTTCGCCAGAAGCGCTTCCAGCGGGCGCCCGATCTCTTCGAAGATCGCAGCTGCGGCGCTCGCCCGCGCGGCGGCGTTGGGGCCTCCATACTTGGCGGCAACGAACAGCGCCTCCGCATGATCGTTCTTGCGGCCCAGCGCCTTCTGGATCATTGCCTCGACATAGGGACGCCCCAGCGCAATGCGGCCCGTTTCCCATGCTGAGTCCGTGTAGTTGATCAGTACCGTCGCCGATAGTTCACCTTTTTTCTCCGCCTCGTCGAGCGCGTGTTGCGCCGCCTGAAACGCGATCTCCGCCGCCCCCGGAGACTTCTCCTCCCCGTCCAGCGACGGCCCGCGTGCAAGCGCGAGGCCCCACACGTCGTCCGCTCCCGCCTCGTTCGATGCAGCCTCAACGCGCGCCTGAAGCTCGTCGACCGAGTACAACGCGGCGACCATCTCCGTCAGGGCGATCATCGTGCTCCGCTGCTCACCGCCCTCACGAAATGCCATCCACACGCGGTACAGCGGCTCGGCCACATCCCAGGCGACTGCTCCCCCGTGGGAGCCACTGCGCCGCGCCAGCCCCCGTTCGCGCAGGCGTTCGAGCAGCACCGAAGCTTCGCCGGTTTGCGCTCCCAAGCGCCGCGCCAGCTCTGACGGCCGGAGCGGTCCCGATGCACGTGCGATCGTTGCGAGCGCTTCGAGTTCCGCTGGAGGAATCAGCCGTGGGTCGAGGCGGCCCTGGAAGTAGGGCGTCTGCTCGTCGAGGATCCGCTCGAGCTGCGTCTCCGCGTCCGTGTCCTCCGCGTCGATCAGCAGGTCGACGATCAGGTGTGCAAAGCGCGGCAGGCCGCCCGTGATGCGAAGCATCCCCGCAAGGCGTCCCTTGTTGGCTTCGAAGCGTTCCAGCAGCTCCCTCGCACGTTCGGCACGAGGGCCGCTCCCACCCTCCGCGACCCACACCAGATGCTCACGCGCGATGTGAATCACCTCGTCGAGCTCCAGCGAGTCGAGGGTGTGCTCCCGGAAGAAGCCGTGAAACGCTGCCCCCTGATCGCTCGCGGCACCAAAGTATGTGGGCGCCGCGCCCAGCAGCAGCAGAAATTCCGCGTCCTGCAGGCACTTCCGCAGGCCCCATTGCTCGGCGTCCGCCTCCTTCTTGCCGCCACTGACGCCCCGGTAGAAGAGCGCGTCAAGGTTCTCGACGACCGCGAGGATCTTGTGGTCGAGCGCGGCGGCGATCCGCTTCAGGCCGTCGAACCCGAGACGCATCGCAGTCTCGCCGCGAGCCTTGCCGATCATCTGCTTGACCTCGGCCGCCGCCGTCCTCGTCGCGTCGAGGTTGCTCCTCTCGAGCGTCTTCGTGAGCTCAGGTTTCTCCAGATCCGCCGCGATGCGAAGCGCCAACGCGGCGAGAAGTTCGTGGGGGCCGCGGATGCTCTGCTCCTCGGGGAGGATCACTGGCCACCAGTGCCGGTTCAGCTCTGGCGTCGTGGTCGTTCGGTGCGCCACCACGCGGAGAAGGTGGGTCTTGCCAGCGCCGCGCGCACCGATGAGGAGCTGGTGCTGCTGGCTCCTTCGCTTCGACGCGCCTCGGACGACGTCGAGCAGCTCGTCGCGCAGCCGCACGCGGGCCTCGCCGGAGGTGATGCGGTCGAGGAGCTGCGGGTCCGCACGATGCGGGTTGTAGTGCATCCAGCTCATTCGCCGTCCCCCCGTAGCCACGCCTCGCGCCGCGCCCAGCGCTCGCGCATCACCTTGCTTCGGAGGTGCGCCTCGCCCCCTTCGACCACGACGTCGTAGTCTTCGCCCAGAGCGGCCAGAAGTAGTTCGAAGCCCTCGTCGTCGAGCCGAGACATCGACTTCAGTGCGTCGAGCGACACGAGCGCCGCCGACCGCGCGAGCTCGCGCAGGATCGTCGAAGCAGCCGCCCGTAGCGCATCAGGGTACCCACGCTCCTTCAGACGGAAGGGTCGGAAGAACTCGTTGCCCTCCTGGTCGAGGAGGCGTCGCTCGTAGGCGTGGGCCACGAGCTCCCCGCTGATGGGTCCCTGCCCCTTCCTCGCGCGACCCCGATGTTCCTGGATCGTGTGGTGAACGAGACCGTGGAGGAAGTACGGGATCGGGGCGCCGACCGCCGCGAGCACTGCGCCGACGGCGTTCTGCAGCGGCGCTTGCCCCGCGCCGTAGAAGAGTTCCTCGACGAGGACCGAAGCATCGTCGTTGGCGAGCGGACCCACGGCGATGCTTTCGAGGCGGCGCAGCGGCTCCAGCTTGTGCCACTCGACGAAGCTCCGGAGCCCCTGGCTCCCGCAGACCAGCAGCCCCAGGCCAAACGTGTTCGTCAGCGCGTCGAGCCCGCGCGAGAGCGCCGACCCCAGGTCCGCCTGCCGGGTGAGGAGCACGAAGCGGGTGAACTCATCTGCGAGGACGACGGCGCCGACGCTGGCGAGCTCCTGGCATACGCGAACGAGCAGCGGCACGGGGGACGAGCGAGACCGCTCGTAGAACGTTCGACATGCCTCCGCGCGCAGCGCCGCACTCGCGTTCGCGTCGGGCCAGGCGCTGAGCTCGTCGATCACCCGCAGCGTATCCGTCACCAGGAAGGCCTCATCGACGATGCGCACGAGGAGGCCCACAACGCTGTCGACGCTCTCGACGTCGACGCGGACGACGATGCGGCCCTCACTGACCAGACGGTCCTGAATCGCGCGCACGAGACTGGTCTTGCCGTAGCGCCGCGGCGCCATGAGGTGGACGCGCTTGCCCGCGCGGAGGGACGTGCAGAGCACAGCGAGGACCTCCTCACGGCCGACGAGGTCGGCGCCTTCGGCCCAGCTCCCGGTGCGCACCTCGTAGCGGTGGAGCGTGCCCGCGCGGTGGAGCGTGGTGAGGTGACGTTGAAGCCGCGGAGCATTGGAACTCCCATCCCCCCAGGCGTAGGCGAACAGCGGCTGCACGACCACTTCGGGCGCAGGGACATCGACGTAGGCCGTACGGACGCGCCACGCGGGGTCGATGGCCCGCGCTGTCGAAGCGATGCTGCGAACCAGGGCGGCAGGCTCCGCAGGGGTGCGCCGGTCGAGGAGGTCGACGGCGATCCTCCGCGGCGCTCCCTGCGCGTCGAGCAGCTCGACCTGGTAGAAGCGTGGCAGCGTCATTCTTGTCCCCGCAACCTGAGGAATGAGGCGTAGTTGTGGTCGGCCAGCGCGTCGATTGCGTGGAGCGACTCCGCAACGGCATGATCGTCCACGCGAAGTTCGTCTACTTCCTCGACGCCGCACATCTGGTTCTCGCGGAGCCACTCGTACATGGCGTGGTTCCTTCGATCCCACGCGTGCTGGAGCTGCGTCATGACCTGAACCTCAACCCGCACGGTGCGCCCGTCGCTCGGGACCTCGACCACGAGTTGCAATGCGCGGTGCCCCACCAATGGCTTGCGGAGGCTCTCGTCACGCACGAAGTCTTTGAGCTTGTGGATGGCGTACCGGCCAAGGAACAGCTTCGATTCGGGCGACTTCGGGTCGTGCGACACGAACGCTCGGCGGCACCGCACGACGTCACGCTTCAGCGTCGCGACGATCCGAAACCGCGCGAGGTCGCCGAGCGCGAGCACCCGTTCGAGCAGGTCGTCATCGCCTTCGACGCCATCCGCGGCTAGTTTCGTGCGCACCCTCGCAGCAGACTTGATTGGGCACGGCGCGAACACATCCCAACGGTCGCGATGCACCTTCTCGCTCGCCTCCTCTGCCGCGCGTAGTTCGTCGAGCGCTGAGGAGACCGCGTCGCTGAGTTCCTGATAGGCCGGGTCTACCAGCGGTGTGACGTGCTGGTGGAACCAACCCTCCCACTGTTCGGGATCGCTCAGGATCGTCACACCCCGAACCTACGCGACAACAGAACTGTTGGCAACAGATCTGTTGGTGCCACTTTCGCGAAATTTTAGCCGCTACCCCAGGAGTCGCAGCGCCGCCGCCGCCGCGAGGGGAGCCGCCGCCATCACGAAGGCCGCCGTCGCGCAGGCCGCCCCCGCGTCGAGCTCCGCCTCCTGCGCGGCGATCACGTCGGCCACGAGCCCCGGCCGCAGCGCGTCGCGCGCGATCGGCGTGGGCGCGCCACGAAAGGGCCCCTCGCCCGAGGCATCGAAGGCGCCGACGATCACCACCGGCCCCGGCGCGAGCGTCGTCCCGTAGGGGCACGTGAGCACCGTCGCGCTCCCGTCGACAGCGATGGTCCCGTCGTCGCGGAGCGTCCCCTGGCGCCACGTCTCTGCAGTGCGCAGCGAGCGCCGGGTGAGCGCGCCGCTCGCCCACACCGCCACGCCCGCCGCCACGAGCGCCGCGCTCGCCCAGCGCCACCCCGCGGGAAGCGTGAAGCCGTCGCGAAACTCGCCGACGCGCCGCGTCGTCCCGTCGCTCCGTACGGCGTGCGACGCCGGTTCCAGCGGCAGCACGTCGGGGTACTCGCCCTCGCGCCGCACGAGCACGTAGAGCCCCCGAGCCGCGTCGTGTCGCACCGTGCCGCCTTCGCAGTCGCGCAGCAGCCCGTAGCGCGCGGGCATCACGGTCGGCGCCGCCTCGTCGGCCACAAGCCGAACCACCGCGCACTGCCCCCGATGCGGAAACTCGAAGCGCCGCACCGTGACCCCGCGGAGCACGTGGTCGCTGTATTGCGTGGAGGGCGCGTCTTGAAGCTCACGATCCCACGCGAGGGGATGGGTCGGCGACGGCAACGACCCCACCGACGGGAGTGATGCGATGTACCCGGTGATCGCCGGGACCTCGCTCCCGCGCCGCCACGCGACGCCGAGGAGGGCGACCGCCACCATCGCGGCGAGGGCTCCCTCGAGGTGCACGCGCCCCCGCGAAGGGAGCGAGGTCCGCGCTCCGACGAACGCCGCCAGCGCCACGGCCACAGGGACGCCGAAGCCCTCGGGCTCGCACTCCCACAGGTCGCGGAACCACCCGAAGAACGACCACCCCACGCCGAGCATGTGATCGAGCCGCAGCAGGTGGTACCCCGAGAGCGCGAGCGCGCCGACCGTGAGCGCCCGCCACGCCACCACGGGGCCGCGCGTCCCCAGCAGCGAGCGAGCGCCCCACGCGACGCCGCCCCGCGCCAGCACCGCGACGAGGCACGCGACCGTGGCGACGTGGAGCGAGCGGTCGCGGAAGAAGTGGGACTCCCACGCGAGGGCCTCGATGCCGAAGCCCAGCGCCCCACACGCGCCGCCCAGCACGAGCGCGAAGGCGACGGGGTGTTCGCGGGCGGGGTCGGCGAGGGCGGACGTCGCGCGGGCTGCGCTCATGGCGCGAGGACGATGACCTTCACCTGGCTCGGGACGATGCGCATCCCGGGGCAGTTGGTGCTGTTCTGAATCGAGATGCTGGTCATGCGGGTGCCCGGCAGGCCGCCCATGAGGCACGTGAACGCGGGGAGCACGTGCCGAGCGGGGCCCATCACCATGCCCGACGCGACCCCGAGGCAGACGCCCGGCGTGTCACCGAGCGTCAGCGGGATGGTGGTGGCGACGTTGTGCGCGGGGAGCCCCATCACCAGCACGTTGTACGCGGCAGGGACGCCGATGGGCCCGAGGCCGATGTTGGGGTACGGGATGGGCACGGGCGCGGGCATCGGGGTGAGGCACACGTCGGGGAAGCCGAGGTCCATCCCCATCATCTGTGAGTTGGCGAACATCGCGTGGCCCCCTCTATCCGAGCTGGATCTGCGAGCCGTCGACCTTCACCACCTCGCGGGCCGTCACCACCGCCGCCTCGCCGTGGAGCGACATCGTCTGCTCGGCGCGGTAGTCGATGCGGTTGGCGCGCACCACGTCGACGTCGTCCACCGTGCGAATCGCCGAGCGGACGCTCTGCGTGAGGTGACCGATCACCTGGTCGAGCCGGCCGGCGTGCGTGCGGAGGTGCTGCACCTGGGCCTCCACCACGTCGCCCGCCGCGAGGACGCGCTTCACCATCAGCTCGGCCCGCTCGGCCGCGACGCGGAAGCGCCCCGTCACCGCGCGCACCTCGGCGGGCGACTCCAGGCGGACGCCCTTCGGCGCCGACACCGTGACCGTCCCCTCGCGCGATCGCACCGTCGCGTCGCCGTCGAGCACCACGTCGGTGACCGCGCCCGGCGCCCGGTCGAGCACCCCGAGGACCCACGCCTCGGCGCCCTCGCGGAAGACCACGACGCGGTCGTCGGCGACGGGTTCGAGCAGGCAGCTCGCGGCGCGCAGGCACACCACCAGCTCGCCGCGGACACGAACGGAGAAGCTCCCGTCGCGCGCCTCGACCACGTGGCCAGAGACATGTTCAGGCGTGGCGACCGGACGGTGGAGTCGTGCGAGGTTGTCCATGGTGGACTCTGTCGTAGGCCCTCGCGGCGCCGCGTGTCAACGGCTCCCAGGGAAGCTGAACTCCGTCTGCCACACGCCGGCCGCGAAGGGAGCGAGGGGCGCCGCGTACACCGCCGCCTCCAGGCACGCGCCCGTGGGCTCGTTGTTGGCCGGCCCGGGGATTTCCACGCGGGTGGCGCGCCCCGATCGCCCGGCGTAGGTCACCACGAGACGCACCGAGGGGCCGACGGCGCGCCCCGCGATGCAGCGCGTCACCGCCGACCCGAGGCGAGCCCGCACGCGCTGAACCTCCGCCGCCGACGGACGGGCGGCGACCACGGGCGACGGAGCGACCGCAGGCGTCGGCGCAGGCGTCGGCGCAGGCGTCAGGGCAGCGGGCACGTCGGGGGAGGCCACGGCGACCGCGGCGTCGGGGACGACCGACGGCGCCACGGGGGGCGGCGGCGCCACGGCCGGGGGCGGAGCGACCGGCGCAGGCGGCGGAGGGAGCGCGGCGGGCAGCGGGGCAGGCACGGGCGAAGGCGGCGCAGCAGGCGGCGCAGCGGCGGCGCGCGCACGGAGCAGGGCGAGCTCGTGCTCCTGCGACATGCGGGTGAGGTACACGCCCGTGACGGCCGCGATGGCGGCGAGGACGACCACCGAGAAACCCAGGGTGCGGGCGATGCGCGCGCTCGACGAGGGGTCGGGCGGGGGCAGCGGCGGCGCCGTCGGGCTCACCCGCACTGGCAGCTCGCGGGGCGCGGGGATCGAGCTCAGCTCAGCAGGGATCACCGCGGGGTGCACCGCCACGAGCCCGTGCTCCACGATGGGGGCTCCCTCCGGGGGCGTGTCGCTCCGCGGAGCGCCCGCGAGATAGCCGCCGGGGATGGTGGTGGCGGCGTTGGGCACGTGCGCCGGGGCCGCCGGGAGCGGCGGGGGCGTCGGGACCGTCCCGGCGTCGCCGACCGGCTCGAAGGACTGATCGGGCTCGGCGGAGAGGTCGGCCGGGGGCGCCGTCTCGTTGGGTCGCGCGTCGAGCGGGGCGTCGAGGGCCCGCAGGAGCTCCGCCGCGAACTCGCCCGCCGTCTCGTAGGGGTTGTCCTCGGCGTTCCACGCGCGCAGGAAGACGGCGTCGACGGCGCGGGGCAGCGTCGGGCGGAGCGCGGTGACCAGCGGCATCGAATCCTGCGAGGCCCGCGCCGAACCCACCTCCCCCACCAGCGGGAGCCGCCCGGTGAGGCACTCGAACGCGATCACCGCCAGCGCGAACACGTCAGCCCGCGGCCCGAGGCCCACCCGCGCGTGGTCGGGCGGCACGTACTCGGGCCACGCGCAGGGGATCTCGTCGCGAGACCAGCCCGCGGCCACCAGCACGTGGATGATCCCGCAGCCCTCCACCCAGGCCCGGCCCGCGGGGTCGACCGTCACGCTCTCGGGGGTGAGCCGCTCGTGCACCACCGGCGGCACCTGCGCGTGGAGCCCGTCGAGCGTCGCCGCGATCTGCGCCATCAGCGTCGCCACATGGAGCGGCTGCGCGCCCGCCTCACGCGACGCGACCGCGCCGAGCACGACCCCGCCGACGCGCTCGCTCACCACGACGGGCTCGCCCTCCTCCACCTGGGCCGCCACCATCCGGGGGGCGATCTGGAGCTCCATCCAACGGGCCGCGGCCGCTTCGAAGGCCTCCGCGCGCCGCGCCGCCGCCCCCCGGGGCACGTGGATCACCCGCGCGACGTGCCCCGGCTCGTCGTCGCCGAGCGAGCGAGCGAGGTACACCGACATCGCCGCATCCCTGCGGAGAAGGCGTTCCAAGCGAAAGGTCCCGCACACCACCGCGCCCTCTGCGAGGCCCGGCATCGAAGGCCGCTGCTCTTCCATGCTTCTCGCCGCGCACTGTAGCGCGCGTCGGCGGTGTCGCCGCAAGCCCGCGTCGCGCGAGGGGGAGTTCTGTCGCTCGCGGCAGTGCTGCCCGTTGCACAGCGCAGCCCATACTTTACGCCGTTGCGGCGCGCGTGAGATACAGGGTGTGTTGGCTCGCGCGCGCACGCCGCCTCCCGACGGCGCCGCTGACCGAGAGCCCAACCCGAGGTTTCATGATTTCTTGTTCGTCATCACGAGGCATCGCTCGCTCGCTCGCTGGTGCGGCGCTCCTGGGCGCGGCCGTCGTCGCTGCGCCCGCGGCCGAGGCGCAGGTGCTCCACCGCTTCGCCCTGCGCGCGGAGCTGGGCGCGGGCACCATGCTCTCGGACTACCAGCGCAACTCCGACCCGCAGCGCTTCGGCGGCAACCGCCCGGGGTACGACTCCGTGGGCCTGCACGCCAACGTGCGGCTGGGCTTCACCATGATCGAGCCCCTCGCGCTCCAGGTGGGCTTCTCCAACGCCTTCTTCCCCTCCTCGACGCAGGACGGGTTCGGCTGGGTGCGGGCCTTCGAAGCCGGTCTGCGCTTCGAGCCGCGCGTCGGCACCCTCGGGCGCATCTTCCTCGACGGCAACGTGGGCTACGCGCGCACCGGCCCGCTCGATCGGCTGGAGGTCAACGGAGGCGTCGGGTTCGAGTTCCAGATCACCCGGGTGTTCGGGCTGGGGCCGATGTTTCGCATCACCAACGTCTTCCAACCCGAGACGGTGACCTCGCCCGACCTCGTCTACTACGACGACGACGCGCTCTACTGGTGCGCGGGCCTCTCGCTCGTCCTGCGCGCGCCGGAGCCCACGCCGACGCCGCCGCCGCCCGCGGACATCATCGACACCGACTGCGACACCGTCCCCGACCCGGAGGATCAGTGCGTGACGGTTCCCCGCGGCGACCGCCCCGACCCGGCGCGGCCGGGCTGCCCGACGCCCGACACCGACAACGACGGCGTGCTCGACCCCGACGACCAGTGTCCGCGCGTTGGGGCGGGTGACTTCCCCGACGAGGCTCACCGCGGGTGCCCCGACCCCGACAACGACCACGACGGCGTGCTCAACGCGCAAGACCGCTGCCCCAACCTCCCGGCCGGTCCCATCAACGACCCCGAGCGCCCGGGCTGCCCCCACCCGCACCCGATGGCGGTGATGGAGCGCAACCAGATCCGCATCACGCAGCAGGTTCACTTCGACAACGACCGCTTCGCCATCGAGACGAGCGACCCGGGCCTCACCCGCGAGAACCACGAGGTGCTCGACCAGGTGGTGTCGCTGCTGCGCTACCACACCGCCGTCGAGCTGGTGGAGGTGCAGGGCCACACCGACAACCGCTGCACCTCGTGCCCCGAAGGTCCGCGCGTGCACAACCTCGAGCTCTCGCGCAACCGGGCCCGCGCCATCCGCAGCTACCTCGTCGAGCACGGCATCGCCGAGACGCGGCTCACCGCCGAGGGCTACGGGCAGGCCTCGCCCATCGAGTCGAACGTCACCGAGGCCGGCCGACTGGCGAACCGTCGCGTGCAGTTCCAGATTCTCCGCGCGAGCTGGGCGACCCCGCCGCCGCCGCAGGAGGAGGTGCGCCCGCACCCGCTTCCCCCGCTCCCGCCCGGCCCCGCCGCGCCCACCACGCCCTGCCGCCGTCCTGGCGAAGCGAGGCCGCAGTGATGTCTTCAAGGAGTCCCTCCATGGCTCGATGGTCCACCGCCCTCCTCTTCGCGCTCGTCACCGTGCTCTCCGCGTGCGGTGACGCGGGCTTCGCCGTGGTGGGCAGCGTCCCCACGCGTCGCTACCCCCTCGACGTCCCGACGGGCTGCAGCACCAACGCGGACTGCGTCGGCGACCCCGGCGGGCCGATCTGCAACACCGCGACGCGCCGCTGCGTCCGCTGCCTCGGCGACAGCGACTGCGGGCAGAACATGGTGTGCGTCGACAACGTCTGCACCAGCACCTGCCCCCTGCCGCGGCGCGTGTGCAACGGCGTCTGCGTCGACGTCACGGCCTCGGCCGCCCACTGCGGCATGTGCGGCAACATGTGCCCCACCGGCCCCCGCGCCACGGCGATGTGCGTCGACGGGATGTGCGCGCCCATCCGCTGCGACGACGGCTTCGCCGACTGCAACATGATGGCCTCCGACGGCTGCGAGGTCGACATCCGCACCAGCACCATGCACTGCGGCGGCTGCGGGATGCGCTGCGCCTCGGGGGCGGGCTCCACCGCCACCTGCGTCGCGGGCGTGTGCGGGCTCCGCTGCGACACGGGCCGCGCCGACTGCGACATGGACCCGTCCAACGGCTGCGAGGTCGACACCCGCACCAGCACCATGAGCTGCGGGATATGCGGGCGGATGTGCGCCTCCGGACCCAACTCCACCGCCACGTGCATGGCGGGGACGTGCGGCCTCACCTGCGAGTCCAACTTCGCCGACTGCAACGCGCAGGCGTCGGACGGCTGCGAGGTCGACACCCGCACCAGCACCATGCACTGCGGGATGTGCGGGCGAAACTGCCCCGCCGGGCTCAACTCCACGGCCACCTGCACCGCGGGCGTCTGCGGCCTCACCTGCGCGGAGAACTTTGCCGACTGCAACATGATGGCCCTCGACGGCTGCGAGGTGGACGTTCGCACCACCGTGGCCCACTGCGGCATGTGCGGTCGGATGTGCCCCGCGGGCCCCAACTCGACGGCGACGTGCGCGATGGGCACCTGCGGCCTCACCTGCGCCCCGGGCTTCGCCGACTGCAACCGCAACCCCGCCGACGGCTGCGAGGTCGACACGCGCAGCGACGTGGGCAACTGCGGCGGCTGCGGCACGCGGTGCATGCTCGCCAACGCCACCGCGGTGTGCGCGATGGGCGCCTGCGCGGTGGGCATGTGCAACGCGGGCTTCGCCGACTGCGACCGCAACCCGGCCAACGGCTGCGAGGCCAACCTCGCCACCGACAACCGCAACTGCGGGACGTGCGGGACGGTGTGCACCACCGGCGCGCAGTGCACCTTCGGCTACTGCCACCGCTTCCCGAGCACGGGCGTGGAGGGCGTGTTCTCGCCGACGCGGGACACCACGCTCCCGCCGGGCGTCCACAACTTCACCACCATCGACATCCCGCGCGGCGTGACGGTGCGCTCGGACGGCAACGGCCCGCTCGACCTGCGCGCGACCGGCGCCGTCACCGTGGCGGGCATCATCGAGCTGTCGGGCGGCGACGGCGGTCGCGTCACCGCGTGCACCGGCAACGGCGCGAGCGGCGGGATGACCGGCGTCCCCACGGCCGGGGCCACCAACATGAGCTGCCCCGTCGGGGTGTTCGCGTGCGGCGGCAACGGCGGCACCGGCGGCGCAGGCGCGGCCGGGCTCGCAGGCGGCTTCACCATCGGCGGCTCCCCCGGGACGCGCGGCGGCGGCGGCGGTGGCGGCTTCCTCATGACGGGGGCGACCCCCGGCAGCGGCGGCGGCGGCGGCGGCGGCGGCTTCGCGGGCGGCGGCGGCGGCGCAGGCGCGGGGCGCGGCTGCGTGTCGGCGGTCGGCTCGGGCGCAGCGGGCGGCGCGGGCGGCGGCGTCGGCGGCGCCGCGGGCGGCACCCTCGGCGGCACCCCCGGCAGCGGCGGAACCACCTTCGCTGGCGCGGTGGGGACGGCCTACGTGGGCGTCGCCGGGACGCCGGGCATCCTCTGCGGCATGGCGGGCAACTACGGCGGCGGCGGCGGCGGCGGATCCATCGGCCCCGAGGCCGCGGGCGACCTCCCCGTCGACCGCGACACCTTCCAGCCCGGCTCGGGCGGCGGCGGCGGCGGCGGCCCCACGGGCGGCGGCGGTGGCGGCGGCGGCGGCGCGGTTCGCCTCGCCTCACCCATCGGCATCACGCTCATGACGGGGGGCCAGGTGCTCACCCGCGGCGGATCGGGCGGCGCGGCCAACTGCGGCGGCGGCGGCGGCGGCGGCGGATCGGGCGGCCTCGTGTACCTCTACGCCCCGTCGGTCACCGTGCAGCCGGGCGCCACGGTGGGCGCCGATCCGGGCGGCGGCGGCTTCGCGGTGGGCGGCGGCGGATCGGGCGGCGCGGGCGGCATCGGGCGCATCCGGGTGTCGGTGCTCCCGACGCGCTGCACGCTGGCGCCGGTGTTCACGCCGACGCTCCAGGACGCGAGCTGCGCCGTCACCCCGGGCGCCGGGACGCCCCGCGCCGCGTACATCCGCCAGTACCCCGAGTAGGCGCCGCGGGAGCGCGATCGCGAGCCCCCTCGGGCTCGCGCTCTGATCTACGCTCCCCCGCGGATGGCCCGCACTCCCCTCTTCCGCCAGCTTCGCACGCTCCTCCACCTCACACGTCGCGCCCAACACGAGCAGCGACCCGTGGAGGCCGTGCTCGCCGACCCCACCGGGCTCCCGCTGAGCCGTCGACGCGTGATGCAAGGCGCCGCGCTCGTCCCCGTCGCGCTCGCGGGCTGCGGGGGCGACGGCGCGCTCGCGGTGGACGGCGTCGCCCGACGCGGGCGGGAGCTACGCGTGCTACGCGCCGGGCCAGTGGACGACGATGCACGGCGCCGAAGGGCTCGCCGCAGGGGGCGTGCATTTCGCGGGGGAGCACACGAGCGTGGCGTTCCAGGGCTTCATGAATGGCGCGGTGGAGTCGGGCGAGCGCGTGGTGCGGGAGCTGATGGGGGCGTAGGAACGGAGGGGAGTGACGGAGGCGTCAGGCGATGACTCGGAGCAGCTCTGCCACGACGCGGAGCTCACCGTCGCTGGACGTGAGCGAGAGCTTCGTGCAGGCGGGGTTGTCAGGGCGGAGCTCGACGCGCGTCAGGGCGCCGCCATCGGCGGCGTCGCAGGGCTCGCGGCCGTGACGGTCGCCAACGCGCGCACCTCGCCGGAGACCTCCGCGGTCGCGGTCGAACTCGTGACTGCGGCTACGACGGGCGCGACGAAGCCCTCCGCGGTGGTGGTGAAGAGCAGGACAAAACGGCGTCGCTGACACGGCGTCGACGCGCCTATGTTTGGGCGCATCACACCCGCTGAACTTCTGGGGAAACGCGCGGATGACCCGAGGCGTCTGGCGGCGGCGCTGAGGTCAGCGGGTGAGGCGGGCGCGGACCTTCGCCTGGATGTCCTCGGGGAGCGTCGCGAGGAAGGCGGGCGAGAGCGCACGGAGGAGCGTGTCGGAGAGCGCGAGCACCTGCTCGGACTCGGGGACGCCCGCGAGGCGCTGCTCAGGGGTGACGCCCGCGAGGCGCTGCTCGGGGGTGACGCCCGCGAGGCGCTGCTCGGGGGTGACGCCCGCGAGGCGCTGCTCGGGCGTGAGGTTCTCCAAGACCACCGCGAGGTTCATCCGCGGGATGAGCTCGGCGAGGTCCTTCTCGAAGCGCTTCTGGACGAGTTCGACATCTCGGGTCATGGCGGCCTCCGGCGAGCGGGCCAGTTGCTCGATGCAACGGTAGAGGCGATTGTAGATCTGTCGCTCGGCCTCGTCGACCGGCTTGTGGGGGCGCCGCTCGTCCAGGAAACGCGGGCTGAACAGGTACAGAATCTCCTCGTGGGGCACGTCGCACGCGATGCTGGTCTCCACGACGCGCAGCGGGAAGGGTCCGAGGGCGCCCTCGTGGACGCCGGGCGTCGCGGTCGGCGCGAGCGACCCGCCGAGCGCGAAGAGCTGTGCGGTGAAGACGTCGGTGAGGGAGGGCGCCACCACACGGAGGGCGAGTGCGCCGACCTCGCGCAGCCCCGACACGAGCATGTACCCGCTGGCGTAGGCCATGAGCTGGAGCGCGTCGGAGGCGTCGAGGGTGTCGGTGCTTCCCTTGAGGTGGATGAGGTTGTGGTTGCGCAGGCCCGTGAGCACCGTGCGCATGCGGGCGGGTACAGGGTCCTCGCCTGCGGACTTGCGTCGCAGGACGACCATGTCGACGCGCCAGGGCTCGCGGCTGAGCTGAAACTCCCCCAGCACCTGCCAGCGCCGCGCGGAGAGCGTCTTCTCCACGGCGACCACGAACATCGGGTGCCACGCAGTGCGCGGCGGGGGAGCCCCCCGGGGACGACGTCTCATGCCGTCGTCGGCTACCACCGCGGCGCGCGGCGGCGCAACTTCACGCGGTCAGTGACCCAATGACCCGTGGCGGGGACTCGCGCAAACGGCCATGCCAGCCGGTGCGCGAGGAGCTCGGGTGTGCGCGCGGGAGACCACCGAGCCGGTCGCGGCAGTCGAGGGCAGTGCAGTTCGGGGCGTCGGTTCCCGATGTGCTCGTCCGAACGAGTGAGGCGAGCGGCGGCGGGCGGCGGCGACAGTGCTCGCGGAGAGTGCTGTCGGGCGACGGGCGGGCGGCGCTCGCAGTCCGAAGCTGTGACGCGGGCGGGGCGCGGGCCGCCGCAGGCACGTCGGGGGAGTGAACGTGGCGGCGGTTGGGGTCGCTGCGGGCAATGGGAGAGACTCGTCTCCGCGGGGGTTGCGCTCGAAGCCGGCTGGCGCGGCCAGATCGTGCAGGTCACCGAGAACTCCCGCCCAGCCCAGCGGGAGTGCAGCATCGCGTGGACGACCGTGGTCGAGCGCGTCCGTCTCGCCACCAGGATCCCCGCCGCGCGTTACCCGCGCCACGCGGCGGCCGAGGCGCTCTACGACCTCCTCGCGCCCGACGGCCTGGAGGTGGTGAAGCTCCCCTTCCGATCGCAGTGGACGACCCAGGACACCCGCTTGCGACTGGTCGGAGAGCATGGGCTGATGGCCGACCTCGGCGCCGTCGCGGGCGAGTTCTTCGTCGACGAACTGGTGCGGTCGCACACGGAGTGTGGCCGGGTGCTCGGCATCACCGAGAGCCGCAAAACCCATGAGGACGTGAACCTCGCAGAGTTCCTCCGCGCGCTCAACCTGGCGATCACGGACTACGTGCTGCAAGTGCTCCCGTACGGGCAGCGCGACAAGCCCGAGACCCTCCGCGCGGTGCAGCGCGCGCTCGAGCCCATCGACGAGGCCAGGGAGTCCCAGCGCCGCGCCGCCAGCGATGCCGCGAAGCCCGCCAGCGACAGGGCGAAGACCGTCGTGAAGGCCGACGCGAAGGCCGCCCCCCCGCGCCCCAGCGTCGCTCCGCTCAACTGAGCGTCCCCACGTCCCCGCCCCCCCTCAGCCCACCGCCTCCACCCGCGCCGGGACGTGCTTGTGCCACGGCGTCCCCGCGATGGGATCGCGGTCGGCGCTCGACGTGAGCTCGTTGGGCGCGACCCCGCGCGTCACCCCGTCGCTCGCCTCCGAGAGCCCCTGTCCGTTGGGCAGGCTCACGTGCCCCGGCAGCATCGTGTCGCTGAGCTCCACCACCGCCTCCACGCTCCCGCGCCGCGTGGTGACCCGCGCGCTACCGCCGTCGCGGAGGCCCACCCGCGCCGCGTCGTCGGGGTGGATGCGGAGGGCACCCATCGTGTCCTTCTTGCGCCACTGCGGATCGCGAAAAATCGTGTTGGCCGTGGACGTCCGCCGCTCGCCCGCGGAGAGCACGAAGGGGTACGCCGCGTCGCGCGCGGGCCCCTCCGCGGGGAGCGTTCGCAGCGCGTCGAGCAGCTCGGGGATCGCCAGCCGCACCCGGCCATCGGGCGTGTCCATGCGGGCCCACGTCTCCTCGTAGGGGTCGACCGTGAAGGTCACGCCCTCGGGGTGCGCCAGGATCGCTTCGAAGAGCGCGTCGCCCGTCTCGTGCCCCGCGCGCTGCACCGCCTCGGGGTAGGTCATGAAGCAGGTCTGGGCGAGGCCCCACACGGCCGCCGTCGCCTCGCGCCCCGCCCCCAGCGTCGGACCGAGCGTCTCGTAGAGCAGCAGCGCCGCGAGGTTGCCCCACTCGGGGCGCTCGGACATCGCGCCGAGGAAGGCCATCGCGTAGGCGTCCCGGCCCATCGCCGCGGCCTCGCGGAGCGGTGCGAGGTCGGCGTCGGAGTAGGCCCCGAGCGCCCGCACGAGCCGCCGATGAATCTCGGGCTCGGGGAGCGTGCCGGGCAGCGGGTCGACGAGCGGCGCGCGGAGCTGGAAGGTGTTGCGCGGAAACTCCAGCGTGAAGAAGGCCGCCTCCCACTTCTCGTACTGCGACGCCGCGGGGAGCACGTAGTGAGCGAGCCGCGCGGTCTCCGTGAGGGCCACGTCGATGACCACGAGGCACTCCAGCGCCGCGAGCGCCTCGCGCATCCGCACCGAGTCGGGGAGCGAGTGGGCGGGGTTGGCGCTCTCGACGATCATCGCGCGGAAGCGCTTCGGGTGGTCGCTGAGGATCTCATCCGGGATCGCCGCCGCGGGGATGAGCCCGGTGATGATGCGCTGGCCGGTGACGGGCGAGGTGCGCTCGGCGCGGCCGCCACCGCCGCCGCTCAGGCGCGCGATGCGGGTGTGGATGTTCATCCCGCCGCGCTTGCCGAAGCTGCCGACGAGCAGGTAGACGAGCTTCTCCAGGTACGAGTTGAGCGTGCTGTAGGGCGCCTGCTGGATGCCGAGGTCTTCGAAGATCGACACGCTCGCCGCGCGACCGATGCGCCGCGCCACCGCCCGCACGTCGGCCTCCGCCACGCCCGCCACCGCGCAGTAGCCCGCCACCGAGACGCCACCGAGCGCCGCCGCCACGACGTCGAAGTCCTGCGTGTGTTCGTCGATCCAGGCGCCGTCGACGAGCGACTCTTCGACCATCACAGCGAGGAGCGCGGCGAGGCACCACGCGTCGGTGCCGGGACGAACCTGAAGGTGGAAATCCGCCAGAGCAGCCGTCTCGGTGCGCCGCGGGTCGATCACCACGAGGCAGCGGGCGGGGTCGGCGGAGAGTTCCTTGAGCACCACGCGGGCCCGCGGGAAGCCGTGGCTGTGCCAGGGGTTCTTGCCGACGAAGACGGCGACCTCGGCGTGCTCGAAGTCGCCCGAGGTGTGGCACCGCGGCCGGCCGAACAGCTTGCCGTCGACCCAGAACTCCCCCGTCTTCTCCTGCGCGAGCGCGTTGGACGTGAACACCGACCCGAGCGCCGCACGGAGCCCCGCCCCGTAGCCCCCGCCGAGGTGGTTCGCCTGACCGCCGCCCCCGTAGTAGAAAATCGTGTCACCGCCGTGGGCGTCGCGCACCGCGGCGAGCTTCGCGGCCACCTCGGTGATGGCCGTGTCCCAGTCGATGGCCTCGTAGGTGCCGTCAGCGCGGCGGCGCAGCGGGGTGGTGAGCCGGTGCGATCCGCGCTGGTAGTG
>JBILLV010000429.1:0-6901 GCA_044375895.1 Polyangiales bacterium
GGATGCTCGACCGCCGATCGAAGCTGTACACCCGGCTCTCCACGTTGCTGTGGTTGGTCACGTTGAGCACCTCCAGCACCGCCTGAAACCCCACCGGCCCCCACCGGAACCGCTTCGCCACCCGCACATCCATCGCGAAGAAGCCCGGCAGCCGCGTGGGGTCGTTCACCGCGACGTACGTGTACGTGGTGTCGTGGTCGCTGTCGTAGAGCCCGCCCGTCACGTTGGGCGTCGGCGTCCCCGTCGTGTAGCGCGCCCGCACCCCCAGCTCCCACCCCCGCGGGAGCACCGCGCCGAGCATCGCCGTCACGATGTGCGTCTGGTCCCAGTCCGACGCGTACCACGCGCCCCCCTCCACGTCGCGCCGCTCGGCCCGCTGGAGCGTGTACGACAGCCACGCAAACAGCGGCAGCCGCCCCGGCCGCACCCGCGCGAGCACCTCCGCGCCGTACACCCGCGCGGCGCCCGTGTTGGCGAAGCGCTCGGGCACGCCGTCCACCACGCGCGACGAGGGCGCCACGACGCCGTCCGCAAATTTCGCGAAGCCGTCGACGGTGAGCTCCACCGCGCCGTCGACGATCCACGCCTGCGCCCCCGCCGTGGCGTGGAGCCAGCGCTCCAGGCGGAGTGACGGGTTGCCGAAGTTGGGCAGCACCGTGTAGCCGCGCGGCGTGGTGGTGTACTGACCGAAGCCCGCCCGCAGCGCCACGCGCGGATGGAGCTGCACCCGCGCCGTCACCCGCGGGTCGACCGACCACTCCCACTGCCGCGAGAACCCGTCGACGCGCACCCCCGCGAGCACATGGAGCGCGGGCGTCGGATCGAGCGCGACCTCCAGGTACGCCGCCGGGTTGACGAAGGTGCGGGTCGCCTCGTCGCGCACCAGCCGCGAGCTCACCGGCGCGTCGTCGATGCCGTTGGCCGTGAGCGGCGGCGCGGTGATGGCCGTGCGCGAGCGCCCCACCTGCACGTCGAAGCCCGCGTACAAGCGCGCGTGGGCCGAGAGCCGGGCCTCCAGCTCGTCGCGGATCGACCCGGTGACGGTCTCGATCTCGTAGCGAACGTCGGGCCCGAGCGCGACGCTCGACGCGGTGACCGAGAGCGCGGGCGAGAGCGTGTGCTCCACCGCGGTCGAGAAACGGTGGCGCCAGCGGGCCTGCACGCCGTGGTACGCGAGGCTGTTGCCGAAGGCCACGTTGGCCACCGGGTACTCGGGCGACGGCGACGGGACCACGAGGCCGATGGAGTCGTCGCTCCCCGCGCCGAGGACGCGCACCTGATCGCGGGCGCCGAGGTCGGCGTCGAGGGCGAGCTGCCAGTCCCAGTAGCGCGGGAGGCTGGTGAAGCTCGCCCCGGCGACGTCGGGCGCGAAGAGGGCGACGAGGCCGTCGATGTAGCTGCGGCGAATCCCCGCGCTCAACGTCACGCGGCGCCCGAGCGGGACGGACGCAGCGACCCCCGCGTCGATCACGTCGACGTCGGCGGAGAGGCGCGGGCGGTCGCGGGGCGGCGCGCGGAGCGTCACGTTGATGACCCCGCCCGCGGCCCGACCCCAGCGCGCCGAGAAGTTGCCGGGCATGAACTCGATGCGCTCGACGAGGTCGGTGGCCACCGTGGTCGCGAGCCCGTAGAAGTGAAACGGGAGCGCGATGGGGTGCGACTCCAACGTGACGAGCGAGTCCGCCGGGTCGGAGCCGCGCACCGGAAAAGCCCCTTGCCCGAAGGCCGTGCGACCGACACCCGGGAGGTTCTGGAGGGCCAGGAGGGCGTCGCCGCGGGTGCCCGGCATACGACGGAGGTCTTCGGTGACGAGCTCGCGGCGGAAGGTCTCGCGGGAGGGGCTGCGCGCCCGCACGGTGGCCTGCTGCCCGGCGGCTTCGGTGGCCGCGGCGCGCGGGGCGTCCTCGTCCACCGGGCGCTCCCCACGGCCCGCGAACACGTAGCGGTACGTCACCGTCGATGCCACCGCCGCGCCCCCGCGACGCGCCGGTTCGAAGACGAAGTCCCGCGCCGCCGCGAGGGCCGCCTCGTCCCACGCGGCCCCCGCGGACTGGAGCACCCGCGCAGCCGTGACCCCGCCCCCTTCGTCGACGTCGAGGGCGAGGGTCACCGCGACCGCCGACACGTTCGCGCTCGGGTGCGGCGCCTCCACGACGCGTCGCACGCGGGCGGGGACGTCCTGCGCGGCGACCGGCGCGGTGAGCGCGGTCGCCGCGAGGAGCGCGGTGACGGAGGCGATGGGGTGGCGGGTGGCGGGCATCGGGGAGCGCGAGGCCGACGGGCTCAGCGCACGCCGAAGGCCCCGCGGAGCACGAAGCGACCGAGCTGCTGGGTGAGCGCGGGCGAGGTGATGCCGAGCTCGCGGCCGACGGGCAGACCGTACGTGCGCAGCGAGTCGGGGATGCGGAAGCCCGGGATGGGGATCGCCGGGAGCGAGTCGTTGAGCGAGCTCGTGACGATGTTCTGCAGGATGCCTCGGAGGGCCGTGCGGAGGTTCTCGTTCTCCATCGCCGACATCGACGTCGCCTCCAGCGTGAGGAACATCTCATCGATGCGCACGTCGCCGAAGCGCAGGTCGTTGCCCACGAGCGTGACGGCCGCCGAGGCCCGCGCCCCCACCGTCCCCTGCAGCGGCATCGAGATCACCCCGGGGATCGCGCCCGTCAGCGTGAGGGCGCCGAGGTTGAGGTTCACCCGCCCGTCGCTGCGCAGCGAGGCCACCGGGGGGAGCGCCGTCGCGATGGTGATCACCGTCCCCATCGGGAGCGATGCTCCGATGCCCATACCGCCCATCACCCGCGCGTCAAACTCCCCGCCCCGCCACAGCGCGTGGAGGGCCTGGTTGAGTACCGCGGGCAGCACGATCACCGTGGCGGGCGTGCTCCGGGCGGGCTCGGTCGCATCGCGCGGCGGCACGGCGGTGCCGAGCGACGGGGTCGCGCGGGTGGTGCGGGCCACCGTGAAGCGCGTCCCGATGCCCGCGAGCAAGCGCGCCGTGGTGCTGTTGAGCGTGGCGATGTTGAGCCCGAAGCCCAGCGACACCGTCCCCGAGCCGTCGAGCCGCGGCACGTCGAAGGTGGGAGCGAGCGACGACACGTTGAGCCCCCCCACCACGCCGCCGAGCACCGCGTTGAAGTTGGTCTGCACGTAGTCACGCACCAACGACGACACCCGGTCGCGGATGATCCCGTTGGCGAGGCTCGTCACCACGCCGACCACCGCGTTGAGCACGGTGGCCGTGAAGCCGCTGCCGACGATCTGCACGCTCACGGTGCCCACGTCGACCGTGACCGAGCCGGGGCGCACCGACACGCGCGGCATCCCCCCGGCGGCGCCCACGTCGAAGGTGAGGTTCACGTCGACGAATCGGAAGCGCACCCACGCGTCGGTGTCGATCGTGCCCTCGACGCGCAGGCGGACGCCGAGGTTCTCCAGGCGGACGCGGGCGCGCAGGCCGCCGTCGACGAGGGTGAGCCCGGTGACGTTGGGCCCGTTGAGCTCGCGGTCGACGTACTCGATGCGCGCGCGGGCGAGGCAGGTGCACACGCCCAGCACGCAGGGCCGCAGCGCGCAGTCGTCGTAGAGCGGGTTGGCCGCGCGCAGCGAGGTGTGGAGCTGCTGGCTGAGGCCCGGGCTGTTGAGCACCGTCTGCAGGATGTCGTCGAGCGAGGTGATGGGCGACACCGGATCGCCGTCGTCCATCGCGGCCTGCGTGAGCTGGAGCGAGACGCCGTCGGTGAGGTGCGACGCCTCGGCCTGCCACGTGTCGCTCACGAGGAAGGTGCAGGTGCGCACGTTCTCCTGGCCGAGCGTGTCGATGGCCCGCACCTCGACGAAGTTCATCCCCCAGCGCGCGGGGACCGATCCCGTGAAGGCCCCGCCCGTCCCCGCCTGCACCATCTGCCCGCCGACCCTCACGCTCCGCACGCCGCTCGTGTCGGTGAGCATCCCGCGCACCGGGAGGGCGGCGCCGGGCGCGAGGTCGACCATCGTCGCGTCGCCCGTGCACGTGATCGCCGGGCCGTTGCTGTCGACCACGAAGCTCGTGGTCTCGCGCAGCGCGCGGCCCCCCTCGGTCGGCCCCGTCACCTGCACCGTGACGGTGTAGCGCCCCTCGGCGTTGTACTGGAAGCGCCCCGGACGCACCTCGCGGCCGCCCATCGGCTCGCTCGCGTGGCGGAGCATGGGCATCGCGATGCGGTTGCCGTAGCGGTCCTGCACGACGGAGGCGATCTCCACCTCGTCGTCCACGGCGTACACCGCCTGGTCGGGCACCCGCGCGATACGGAGGCTGGCCGGGAGCGCGGGGCTCACCTCCAGCATCGCCGCGTCGCCCGTCGCGCCCGCGAGCTGACACGCCACGCTGTACGTGCCCGCGCGCGTCGCGGAGACGGTGTTGCCCGCCACCATGACGCCCTCGCCCGTGGGCATCGTGGCCACGGTGGGGCGCGCGTCGGCGAGGGGGTTGCCCTCCGCGTCGGTCACCGCGCAGGCCACCATCGCCGATCCGCCCGCGGTGATGGCCGCCGGCGTGACCCGCGTGGTGATGCGCGCCGCGGCCCCGACGGTGATCTCCGTGGAGGCCGGCGTCGCGTCGACGAGGGAGCCGAGGGCGCAGCGGGAGGTCACCGTCCCCACGCGCGAGGCGACCGTGCGCATCCCGTCGCGCCGCACCGACGCCGCGGGGTCGAAGCGCACCTCCGGGGTCATCCCCGTCGGCGTGACGACGTCCCCTGCCCGGTTGCGGAGCGTGCACTCCACGCGGAGCTCTTCACCCGCCCGAACGCGCGCCGGAGCGCTCGTCTCGATGGTGGTCGGCGTGGTGTCGGGACCCGCTTCCACGACCGGCGCGTCGACGGCGGCCTCGGCCGCGGCGTCGGGGGTGACCATGGTGTTGGGGGTGGCGCCATCCTGCTCCGCGCAGGCGGCCAGTGCGAACGTCGTCAGCAGCGCACACAGGCGCAATCGGTAGCTCAAGGTTTCGAAGCCTCCGTCCGAGGGCGATGGGACGCGAGCGGCGGCGGTTCGTCAACCCCTGGCGCCACCCGTCGGCGACCATTTGTAGGGGAAGCCTTCGCGGGGCTCGGTGGGCTCGAGGTCGTGGAAGCGCCGCACGTCGAGGACGAGGTCGCCCGCGGCCGTTTCGCTGAGCACGTCGGCGTGACGCGCCCCCCACACGACGGCCGTGTGCTCGTAGCTCCGGCGCGCGTGGACGGGCTGGAAGCTCGTGTCGTCCGTCCCCACCAGCGTCACCAGAAACTCCACCTCGTCGCGCGCGAGGGACTCGGGGGTCGCGTCGCGCAGCGGCGAGGCCGCGTCGATGGGGTGCATCACGGTCCACGAGCGGTTCATCGCGGGCGAGCGGTCGCGGCGCAGGGGGATGTCCTCCATGCGGTAGAAGGTGACGCCCTCCAGCGTCTTCACGGTGCGCACGAGCACCACGCGCACGGTGGCCTCGACGATGGTGTTGCCGCGCTCGTTGCCCACACGAAACATCAGCGTCGGCACCCCGTCGACGGGCGACACCGCGGCCTCGTGGGCGAAGGCGATGCGCCCCGTCGGCTGCGAAAATTTCGCGAACACCAGCCCCGTCGCGAGGGCCGTCACCAGCAGCCCCGCCACCGACTCGACGATCACCACCACCTGCGCGGCGCGGGCCTTGGGGTACATGGCCCCGTACCCGATCGTCCCCAGCGTCTGCACCGAGAACGAGAAGGCGTCGAAGAACGACCCGCCCCGCGCCCCCTCCACCCCGCCCACGACGAGGTAGGCCGTCGCGAACACGGCGTTGATCGCCAGGTACACGGCGACGATCACCCCGAGCGCCTGCGGCCACGAGAACCGCAGAAACTGGTGGTACTGGTCGCGAAACCACCGGTCGTCCCGGTGCCCCACCACCTCGATCTTGTAGCTCTGCGCGGGTGCTGCCCTCTTCGCTGCCGTCACGGCCGCGGTGCATATCACCCTTCCAGCCGGTCGAGGCGGAGACGACAAAATAGCCGTAGACGCCCGGCGACCTCCTGCGCAACACTGCGGGACCCGGCGGCTGGCGATTGCGTCGACCGTCCCGGTGCGAGTAGATACGACTCGGAGGCGTTGGTGAAAGTCAGTTGTCCCCGATGCGGCAAGGATAATACCGACGATGTCCGCTTCTGCCTCGGATGCGGCGCCGAACTCCAGCCCCGCAACGCAGGTGGTCGCTCGGCCGGTCCGCCCAAAATCAATGCGCCGCCGCCCCTCGGCATGGCCCGTCCTGCGGGCGCGCCGCTCGCTCCGCCGATGGGAGGCGCACCGCTAGGGCCGCCCGTGGTGGGAGGTCCGCCCCCTCTCGCGCCGCCCGTCCCCGGCCCCGCGCCGACGGCCGGTCCGCCCGTGTTCGGGATGATGCCGCCCATCGGCGCGCCCGCTGGCAACGCGCCGCCGGGCCTGTCCATGGGCGGTGGAGCTCCGGGCGGCCTCGGCCCGCTGCCCTCGCTCAACTCCCTCGGCGGGGGTGGCGGTGCTGCGCCGCCCGCGCCGGGAGGCTTCGGCGGTCCGCCCCCCATCGCTCCGCCGTCGCTCGGCGCGTTGCCGCCGCTCGGTGGGCGTCCTCCCGCCCCGATGACGCCGCCGCAGGGTCCGCCGCCCGCGATGGGTGGCGGTGGCCCGGGCCTCGGGTTCGGTCCGATGCCGCCGATCGGTCCGGTGGCGACGCCGGGGCCTTCACCCGCGTCGCCCATGGGGCTCGGCCCGATGCCGCCCATCGCGCCGCCTCCCTCGGCGGGTCCGGCCTTCTCGGGGCCTGGGATGGGCAACGCCCCGCCGCCGCAGGGCAGCCTCGGGGGGCTCCCGCCGCTGGGAGGCCAGGCGCCGCAGCCCACGGGCGGTCTCGGTGGCCTCCCGCCCCTGGCCCCTCCGCCCA